>CAYFQM010000042.1:0-2450 GCA_964345385.1 uncultured Clostridium sp. | reverse complement strand
AGGATGAAGATATAACTGAAGTTGTTATAAGAACTAAAGCATTAATAATTAATAGTAAAAATATAATTTTAGGAAATGAGAATAATATATATCAATTTCCAGGAGGCCATTTAGAGGAAAATGAAACTTTTGAAGAGTGATTAAAACGTAAAGTTTTAGAAGAAACTGGCATAGAGATTGATGATAATGAAATAAAAAGACCTTTTATGAAAGTTACTTATTTAAATAAAGATTGGCCAGCAATTGGTAAAAATAGAAAATCTGAAATATATTATTATCTAATTGAAACTAGTAAAAACCCAGATATAAGTAAGGTAAAATATACTGAACATGAAAAACAAGGTAATTTTAAAATCGAATCTATTCCTTTGAGAGAATCAATAAGTGTTATTGAAGATAACATTTCAAAAAATGAAAAAAATAAAGTTATAGCACCAGATATGATAATGGCCATAACAGAATATTTACATCAGAGTGAAGATTAAAATGAAATTTGAAGAGAAAATATATAATACAGATAATTTAAGTATTAAAGATATTGATGAAAAAACAACACGTGCAAGAGCTGTTATTGTTAATTCAAATAGAGAAGTATTGATGTGTTATTCAAATGGTCGTAATCATTATGAGTTTCCAGTAGGTCATTTAGAATTAGGTGAAAATTTAATTGAAGGTTTAAAACGAGAATTATTAGAAGAAACATTTATCAAATGGTAATCTTACAAGAGAAGAGGTTGATTCTCAAGCAGTAAGTGCTGCGTTTATGCCAATATTGTTTAAAGAAGGGTTTTTAAAACTTGATAGAATAATGAAAAATAATATTTATTATTGATATAATAAATTAAATATATTATAATTAATGTAGCGATGAAGAGGTTGGCAACTCAAGAGCTAAATGAAGTATTTTAAAGAGATTCTAATTATAGAATAAATAGAGTGGAACCGCGGTATTATATATCGTCTCTATATATTATATTTTGAATCTCTTTTTTTAAAAAGGAGTTATTATGAATGAAATTAGTATGAAAGATATGATGAATTTTTGTAAACAATATGGTTTTATATATCAAGGAAGTGAAATATATGGAGGGCTTGCTAATGCATGGGATTATGGGCCATTAGGAACAGAGCTTAAAAATAATTTAAAGAAAGCTTGGATAAAAAGATTTGTTCAAGAAGAAAATAATGTTTTAATAGATTCAGCCATTTTAATGAATCCAAAAGTATGGGAAGCATCAGGCCACTTGAAAACATTTTCAGATCCTTTAATTGATTGCAGGGAATGTAAAAGTAGATATAGAGCAGATGATTTAATAGAATCTTATGGAGAAGATGCTACTAGTTTAACAACAAAAGAAATGGTTGATTTTATAAGAGAAAAGAAGATTAAGTGTCCTAATTGTGGAAAGAGTAATTTTACAGATAGTAGAGAGTTTAATTTAATGTTTAAAACTTTTCAAGGCGTTATAGAAGATAGCCAAAGTGTAGTTTATCTTAGACCTGAGACTGCTCAAGGAATGTTTACTAACTTTTTAAATGTACAAAGAAGTACAAGAAAGAAAATTCCTTTTGGAATAGCTCAAGTAGGAAAGAGTTTTAGAAATGAAATAACTCCAGGAAATTTTATTTTTAGATTAAGAGAATTTGAACAAATGGAATTAGAATTTTTCTGTAAACCAGGAACTGAAATAGAGTGGTTTAAATATTATAAAGATTATTGTAAAAGATTTTTAACTGATTTGGGTATTACCAAAGAACAGTTGAGACTTAGAGATCATACAAAAGAAGAATTATCTTTTTATAGTAACGCTACAACTGATATTGAATATAAATTTCCTTTTGGTTGGGGAGAATTATGGGGTATCGCGAGCCGTACAGACTATGACTTAAAACAACATCAAGAATATTCTAAAGTTAAACAAGAATATTTAGATCCAGAAACTAATGAAAAATATATTCCATATGTAGTAGAGCCTGCTCTTGGAGTTGATAGATTATTACTAGCTATTTTATTTAATTCATATAATAAAGAAGTTTTATCTGATGGGGAAACAAGAGAAGTAATGAAGTTTCATCCTTTTATATCTCCATATAAAGTGGCTGTGTTACCATTAGTTAAAAAATATCATAATGATAAAGCTATAGAAATATATGAAAAGTTATCTAAAGAGCTTATGAGTACATTTGATGATGCAGGAAGTATAGGTAAAAGATATCGCCGTCAAGATGTTATAGGTACTCCTTTTTGTATAACAATAGATGATGAAACATTAAATAATGAGACTGTAACATTAAGAGATCGTGATACTATGGAGCAAATAACACTTAAAATAGATGAAGTTATTTCTTATATAAACGAAAAAACAAAGTTTTAAATTCGTGATATAATATAAATATGAAAAGAGAATATTTTGAAAAATTAGATATTATAATTAAATTCAAAGAATATA
>CAYFQM010000041.1:1481-2455 GCA_964345385.1 uncultured Clostridium sp. | reverse complement strand
TGAAATGGATGGTTTTGGTGCTAATGAAGGAATAATAATAATTGCTGCAACAAAGAGACCAGATGTATTAGATCCTGCACTATTGAGACCAGGTAGATTTGATAGACAAATAGTAGTTAACTTTCCAGATACTAAAGGAAGAGAAGAAATATTAAAAGTACATGCTATAAATAAGACATTTGCCCCTAGTGTTAAACTTAAAAACTTAGCAAAAAGAACATCTGGTTTCAGTGGAGCAGATTTAGAAAACTTGCTCAACGAAGCAGCACTTCTTACTGTTAGAAGAGGAAAAGAAGCTATAACAATGGCTGAGATAGATGAAGCAACAGATAGAGTATTGATGGGACCAGCAAAAGTAAGCAGAAAATATACAGAAAACGATAAAAAATTAACAGCGTATCATGAGGCGGGACATGTTGTAATGGGACTTAAATTAAGTGAGGCAAGTGAAGTTCAAAAAGTTACAATAATTCCAAGAGGATATGCTGGTGGTTATACGATGATGACTCCTAAGGAAGAAAGATTTACTTTGACTAAAACAGAGTTATTAGAAAGAATAACTGGATTATTAGGTGGTAGAGTAGCAGAAGAATTAGAATTTAAAGAAGTTACTACTGGAGCACAAGATGACTTATCTAAAGCAACCAAAATAGCGAGATCTATGGTTACTGAATATGGTATGAGCGAATTAGGTTTAATTCATTTAGAGCAACAAGATGAAGGAGTATTCTTAGGTAGAGATTACACTAAATCTAGAAACTTCTCAAATGAAGTAGCACATGAAATAGATAAAGAAATTAGAAAAATTATAAATGAATGTTATGAAAAAGCAACAAAGATAATGAAAACTAACAAACCTTTATTAGATTTAATAGCGAATACACTTTTAGAAAAAGAAACATTGACAAAAGAAGAAATAGATTATTTAGTAGAACATAAGTCCTTGGAAGGATATGAAGCAAAAGAAGATAAAT
>CAYFQM010000041.1:0-1471 GCA_964345385.1 uncultured Clostridium sp. | reverse complement strand
GTTTGAGGGAGAAAAAGATGAAGAATAAAAAAATAAAAAACTTCTTATTATCTTTGATTACAACATGTGGTTTTTTTGTTAATTCATATGCTTTATATGAAGAATTGAAGATAGAAAATATATTTAAAGTAGAAGTTATAGTTATATTATTTACTTTTTTATCTTTATTATTCTTTTATTCTAAGGTAGAAAATAAAAAAATAAATACATCTAAAAAAATATTATCGCTATTCTTTTCTATAATGATAGTTTTAGGTAATAGTTATATTAAGATAGATTCTTGGAATTTAGTATTTGGAAATATGTTAATGTTATTTATATCTATTGTTTCTATTTTTGGATACTATTTACTTTTTACTAAGGGATTTGTGTTGTTAGATGATTATTTATATAATAAAAAAAGTAAAGATATAGATAAAAAAAAACTAAATAAGTATTTAAAGTGTTTTGATGATAAACCTTTTATAAGTACTGTAATAGTACTCTTTTCGGTATTATTAATATATTATATTGCTTATTATCCAATAGTTTTATCT
Organism: uncultured Clostridium sp.; assembly: GCA_964345385.1. GTDB lineage: Bacteria > Bacillota_I > Bacilli_A > RF39 > UBA660 > CAG-1000. The sequence goes on along the minus strand of CAYFQM010000041.1, from coordinate 935 downwards.
CCTGATCCTAATTATCAAATATTACAATATTTTGGAATACCGACCAAGTATTTACAATACAGCGAATATTATGAAATTTATAGGACAACTTTAACTAATCATCATCCGGTTTTTCATACTATTATATTAGGTGGTTGTATAGAACTTGGAAGATTCATATTAAATGATAACTTTGGTCTATTTCTTTATACGTTATTACAAAGTACAACTTTGGTATTAACACTATCGTATACGATATATTTTTTAAAGAAATATGGAGTCAATTTAAAAGGTAGATTGATAGTTTTAATTATTTATGCATTTGTGCCTATGTTTTCATTTTATTCTATAAGTGCAGTGAAGGATACATTCTATACGTGTTTTATAATTTTATATGTACTACAAGTAGTAGAATATTTAAAAACAGAAGATATCAATTGTAAAAAAATCTTATTACTATTACTAACTATGATATTTATATCTTTATTCAGAAATAATGGTGGATATTTAATAATATTGTCGTTCCCATTTCTTATATTTTACAATAAGAAACACATTAAGTTGTTTACTACAATTTTTATTGTATTTATGAGTTTCTTTATTTCGTATAATAAAATACTTTTACCACATCTACATATAAAAGAAAGTGGTATTGAAGAAGCACTATCTATACCATTTCAACAAACTGCTAGATATGTAAGAGATAATAAAGATATAACAGAAGAAGAAATAAAAGTAATAGTAGATACAATCCTAATTTATCTGATAATGTAAAAAAATATTTTAATCAAAATTTAACTAAAGAAGAATTAAAGGAATATTTTAAAGTTTGGTATAAAGGTTTATTAAAAAGACCTGATATATATATTCAATCAACATTTAATAATATTTATGGTTATTTAACTCCTAATAAGATAAATTGGTATATACATGCAAGTTACTATACTAGAAAAGAA
>CAYFQM010000040.1:0-2870 GCA_964345385.1 uncultured Clostridium sp. | reverse complement strand
CGGTTATGAGCCGGATGCTCTAACCAGTTGAGCTAAAGGTCCATGGCTTTTGACTACTTCATAATAACATAATAAAGAGTTAAAATCAACTTTTTTTAAATGAAAGTGTAAATTTTTATTATGCTATTAGGGCATATATAACATAAGAAAATAAACTACCTATCATAGCAATAAGCATAACCCAAGTTATAATTTTTTTAGTTATCTCTTTTTTTCTTTTTTTTGATGCCATAACAATCAATCCTCCATAAGTATTATACTACAATTAATAATATTATTAAAGAGTGTTTTGTAGTATAATAGTTATAGAAAGAGGGTAATATGAAAATAGTAGTTGGTATGAGTGGAGGAGTTGATTCAGCAGTCGCAGCATATCTTTTAAAACAAGAAGGATATGATGTAGTAGGCTTATTTATGAAAAATTGGGACTCAAGTATTAATAAAGATAAAGAAGGTATTACTGATGGAATATGTCCTCAAGAACAAGATTATACTGATGCATTAAAAGTATGTGATGAGTTATCTATTCCCTTATATAGAGTCGATTTTATTAAAGAATATTGGGATAGTGTATTTAAATATTTTTTGGGTGAATTAGAAAAAGGAAGAACTCCTAATCCTGACATAATGTGTAATAAATTTATAAAGTTTGATTTATTTAAAAAAGAAGCTAAACAATTGGGTGCTGATATGGTTGCTACTGGTCATTATGCTAGACTTATTAATGGAGAATTATATAAAGCAAAAGATGAAAATAAAGACCAAACATATTTTTTATCTCAAGTACCTAAAAATGAATTTAAAGATGTTTTATTTCCACTAGCAGATTATACTAAAGAAGAAGTAAGGAATATTGCTAAAAATAATAATATTCCAGTATTTGATAAAAAAGATTCTACTGGTATATGTTTTATAGGTGAAAGAAATTATCAAAAATTTATAGGTAATTATCTTAAAGGAGAAGAGGGGGATACTATAGATGTAGAAACTAAAAAGGTTATTTCTAGGCATAATGGACTTATAAACTATACTATTGGTCAAAGAAAAAATATAGGTATAAGTGGTCAAGAAGAAAGATATTATGTATGTGGTAAAGATAGTAATAAAAACATTTTATATGTAGCTAAAGGTAATGATAATAAATATTTACTTAGTGATAAGGCTAAAATAACTGATTTAAACTTTTTATCAGATGAAAGGCCTACAGAAGCTTATGCTAAATTTAGATATAGAAGTAAAGAAGAAAAAGTAAATATAGAATACTTTAATAATTATTTATTAGTATCATATATTAATGGAAAAAGTATTACTCCTGGTCAAGCGTGCGTAATATATTATAAAGATAAATGTATTATTGGAGGTATAATAGATAGAGTATATAAGAATAATGAAGAGCTTTGGTATATAAAATAATATAAATATGTTGACAAGTATATGTAAAGTGTTATACAATTTATATATAAAGTAAGGAAGTGAAAATAATGGATGCATTAAAAAATTTATTAAGTAAAATTGGTATATCTAAGGTAAAGTTAGCTAAATATTTAGGCGTTTCTAGACAAATGATATATAATTATTTAGATTTAGATTCACTTAGTAATTGGCCACAAGAAAAAAGATTATTATTATTTAAATTACTTGATATAGAAGATGGAAGTGATAAAACTATTAACTCAGTAGTAGTTAATAGTGAGTATCTAGAAGCTTTAGAAACAAGATTAAATCAAAGTGTTAAAGATTTAAATACGCAGCAATTTGATTATAAAACTCTTACTAGGGAAGAGCAGGAACTTTTAAATAATTTAATATTTTTAATTAAAGAAAAGTTTACTGAAGAAAAAAAGAAGCATACTTATGATACATTCTTATATTTATATCATACGCTTCAAAGTTTAGATAATGTACCAGAAATTAAATATATATTCGGATACCTATCTAAAAAAACAGGATTTACTAATCCTAATGACTTTAAATTTGATGAAACAAAACAATTTATATTAGAAAGTATTATGTTCACTGCATTTAATTTATATAACAATGGGGGAGCATCAAAGTCTAAATTAGCAGAATCTCATAATAGATTTGTTCAAGAAATAGAAAATGAAAAAGATGAAAAATTAAGTAGAACTCAACAATTAAATACAATTAAAATACAAGCATTAAAAGAACTTGGGTTTACTGAAATAAATAGAGATAATGCTTCAGAAGTATTTGCTAAAATAGCAGAAATACAATCAAGAAAGATGTAATAATACATCTTTTTTATTTAATATTTAACTAATAATAATATATATTATGTTAAGTTCTATATATTATTTGTTTTTTATCTTATCTATATAAATATCAATGTTACTATCCTTCTCTTCTAATATAGCATCTAATAAATCTTTTTTCATAGAATCATTAAATCCATTAAATGTTTTAGATCCTATTATTGTATATGGAATTGAATTAATATCTTCATTATTAGCTAGTGCAAACTCAAACATTAATTTTGCATTGGCTTCACTATACCATACTTCAAATAAATATAGATTGAAATATTTACCATATTCTTTCTTTAGTGACTTTAAATATTCATGCTCATTTTTGCAGTGAGGACAACCATCTCCCCAGAATAGATAGATATTTACCTTATTTTGAACTTTCTTAATATCATTTAAATCAAAATTATTATTTTGCTCCCCTATTTTTATTTTATAAAAATAACTAATTGAAATTATAAATAATAATATAATTGTTATAACTATAAAAGTTAATTTCTTTTTATTCATGTTTCCCTCCTTAAAAATTAAACATTAACCATTCTGGTTTAAGTACTAAAAGAAGTCCTATTATTATCATAATTAATCACCCTACTAGATGAGAAT
>CAYFQM010000039.1:0-4205 GCA_964345385.1 uncultured Clostridium sp. | reverse complement strand
AGAAGAAGAAAAGAAGTTATCGAAATATGCTAGAGCTATTTACTCTAAGTATCCATTTGATGGCAAATATATTTTAGATAAAGAAAAATTTATAATATGTCAAAGTAATGTTTTGATAGAAGAACTTAAAAAAGAATATCCTCATTCAATAATAAATCCATTAGGATATTGGACTGGAGTAACAAATGTAGATACAGGTGCTACAAATAGAAAGCTTGGCTCTGATATGGCTCAATCATTAACAGGTGGAAGCTTGCACGGTAAAGATTTATCAAAAGCTGATGTTTCATTAAATATTTATGCATTTAAAAAAGCACAAAAATTACAAAAGCCAATTCAATTTAGCTGCGCTATAGGAGATGAGATAATTGATGGAAAGCCATATATTGAAATACTAGAAGAAGCTAAAGAGTGTATTAAAAAAATTGGTGGCTTTGAGAAGTTTGCAGAATGGGGATTATTTTAAAACAAATAACAATTAAAAGTGATTACTAATGTAGTAGTAATCACTTTTTCTAGACAATTATTATTTTTAATTGTGCACTTTTAATATCAGATGAAGAAGATAGAAAAAAATATATTAGTGAGAATGCTAAAAAATTAAATGAAGCAATAGATATAATTAAGGCTGAAAACAAATATAATTTTTATGATACTGAACAAAGAGGCTTTACTACAATTATAAAAACATTAACACATTTATATATAGATGAAGCAAAATAAAAATTTATCATACTCCATTATTAATAACTTGCACAATTCTTTATTAGTGGTTATAATTATTATAGTGAGATAATTATGATTGATTATATGAAAAAAAAGATTTTATTAATATTTATTTTAATGATTGCTATTATAGTTTTCTTTTTTACAAATAATAAAAGAATAGAACCTTTTAAATTAGAAAATAAGTATTATGAAAGTAGTGGATATTTAGATTTAAATGAAAAAGAATTTAATCAATTAATTAAAAATAAAGAATCTTTTTTAGTATTTATATATCAAGATTTATGTATAATATCTGATGATTTTAATAAAGTTTTAGATGAGTTTTTAATTAAATATCAAATTAGTATATATAAATTTAACTTTTCTAAACTTGAAAATGTGAATTTAAATAAAAAGATTAAATATTATCCTTCGTTTATTATTATTAAAGAAGGGAAAATTGTTGCTTATTTGAAAGCTGATGAGGATAATCATAATAAAATGTATAAAGATGCTGTTGAATTTGAAAAATGGTTATTAGAATATATTATTTTAGAATGAATATTAATTAAAGAAAGGAGTTAATTATTATGTATATTTTTGGTTTTGAATTTTTTAAAAAAAATATTTTGAAAATTGTATTATTAACTTTAATTATCCTGTTTTTTGGAGTGGTATTATTACAATATAAGCAAGAAAGTCCTTTACCTAAACCTGAAATAACTAGTGGAATTAGAGGAGAACAATTTGGAATTGATAAAAATATTAATGAAGAGACAATCGATAAATATTTAGGAAGAGAAGATACTGTTTACCGTGATATGAGAATGTTAAAAGACCCTGGCAATTATGAAGCTATTGGGGGAGACTCTTATCTTTCTGGGTTTGTTGAAGGATTTGAAGTTATACCATTTCCTTTAATTGTTAATGTTGGAGGGTTACCAAAAGAAGTAGGAGATACTTATATTGGCGAAACATTATATACATTAAATGATAGTGGTGAATATATAGCTAATTATGAAGAATCTTTAGAATTTTTAGAATATTATTTTCCTAAAGACAAAAATATTATTTTAATGTGTGGTGGCGGGGGTTATGCTGGAATGATGAAAAATATGTTAATTAGTCTTGGTTGGGATTCAAACAAGATTTATAATGCCGGTGCATATTGGTCATATAACGGGAATAATAATATAACTGTAAAAAAAGAAAAAAATGGTAAAATTACATATGACTTTTGGAAAATCACCTATCATGATATAGATTTTAGTAATTTAAACAAAACAAATTAAAATATCGTAAAGTTTTTGAATTATACTTTATATGTGTTTTTATTGGTAATACTAGAAAATTAATACAAAGTATTAAATAATGTTTAAAAGAAAGGAAGTTATTATGAAATATACTTTTAAAAAAAATTCATTATTAGTTGTTAGTTTTATATTTTTATTTCTTCTTACTGGATGTTTTGGTGAAGTAATGGATGAAACAACAGGTGATAAAGATAATATTCAAAAGCAAGAAGTTAATAGAATCGCTATTAATGCAGATGACTTTAAAATTAAAATGGAAGCAAAAGGTTATGTTGTAAATGAAACTACAGATGATTTTAAGCAAGTACATAATAATTTAAAAAAATCTTATATAGCACTTAGTTCTATTGAGTCTGGTGTAACATTACAACTACATTTTTATGAAATGAATGATATAGACGGCGGAAAAGTATTATTTAATTATCATAAGAATCTGTTTGTAGATTCAAAATTATCAGAAACTGTAGAAGACTCTATTGTAGAAGGAAATTATGAAAAGTATTCTACAGAAGATAGTCAAAAATATAAAGTTGATGTTAGAATAGATAATACAGTTGTTTATACTAATAGTGAAGTAAATAATAAAGCTTTAATTAATGAAATCTTAGATGATTTAGGATATTAACAGATTATAAAGGGGCATTAAAAAATGTCTCTTTTTTATAAAAAAAATTATAGTATGTGATATAATATTATTTAAGGAGAAACTATGAAAAAGATTGAACCAAAAACATTATCTGGTTTTATGGAATTGAATCCAGAAGATCAAATATTATTTGATGAAATGTTAAATATAATTAAAAACACATATAAAAGTTATGGTTATTGGAGTATAGATACTCCAATAATTGAATATTCTGAAGTATTACTTGCTAAAGCCGGAGGAGAAACAGAAAAACAAATATATAGATTTAATAAAGGAGATAATGATTTATCTTTAAGATTTGATTTAACTGTTCCACTAGCTAAATATGTTGCTTTAAAATATAATGAGTTATTATTTCCTTTTAAAAGATATCAAATAGGTAAAGTTTTTAGGGGAGAAAGACCTCAAAAGGGAAGATTTAGAGAGTTTTATCAATGTGATATAGATGTAATAGGGGATAACGAATTATCTTTAAAATATGATGCAGAAATTATATATATAATATACGATATTTTTAATAAATTAGATATAGGAAAGTTTAATATAAAAATAAGTAACAGAAAAATAATAACTGGTTTTTTAAAATCTTTAAATATAGAAAATAATAATATAGACGTTTTAAGAATAGTTGATAAAATATCAAAAATAGGCACAGATAAAACAAAAGAAATGTTATATGAAATTATTAATGATAAAACTAAAGTTGATAAAATTATTAATTTAATTAATATAAAAGGAAATATTAATGAAGTCATATCTAAACTAAATAATTTAAATATAAATGAAGATATATACCAAACAGGAGTTTTAGAACTTAGCGAAGTAATAAATGATTTAAAACAAATGAAACTTGAAGAAAAATATTATAGTATAGATTTATCTATTACTAGAGGACTAGATTATTATACTTCAACTGTTTATGAAACAATACTAATTGATTATCCAGAAATAGGAAGTATATGTTCTGGTGGAAGGTATGATGATTTAGCTACGTTTTATACTGATAAAAAGCTTCCAGGAGGAGGTGCTTCAATTGGGCTTACAAGACTATTTAATCAATTAAAAGAAGCTAAAATAATAAATAATACTGAATGCAGAAATGCAGATGTTATGATTTTACCTATGGGCATAACTGATTATTCATTAGTGTATACTACATCTAATTTATTAAGAAGTAAGGGTTATTCAGTATCAATACCATATAATAAAGAAAAATTTAAAAATAAAATTAAATATGCTTCTCGTATGAATGCTAAATATTCAATATTTATAGGAGAAGATGAAGTAAAAGAGGGTATGGTTACTATAAAAAATATGGAAACAAGAAATCAAGTTAAATTATCTTTAGAAGAAATACTTGATTATATGAGTAAAGAGAACAATTAATTGTTCTTTTTATTACTGCGTCAAACATTGACTAAATTATTAAAAAATGGTATCATTATTTAGTAATTTGTTATGGCGACATTGGTGAAGGGGTTAACACACTAGTCTGTGGAACTAGTATTCGTGGGTTCGAGACCCACATGTCGCCCCAT
>CAYFQM010000038.1:0-4697 GCA_964345385.1 uncultured Clostridium sp. | reverse complement strand
ACATACTTCTAACATCACTTGGTTCCATATCACTATTAACATAATTAGAGAAGTATGGAGTACCATATTTAGCAGTCATTTCAAATAACAATTTATTATTTTCAGTTTCACTCCAGTCAAAGTCTTTAGTAATTGAATAAGTAGGAATTGGATATTGAAAACCTCTACCTTCAGCATCTCCTTCAATCATGATTTCAATAAATGCTTTATTAATCATATCCATTTCTTTTTTACAATCTTTATATTTAAAATTTACTTGTTTACCACCAACATAACAATCAATTTCTGCTAAATCATTTGGTACTACCCAATCAAGTGTAATATTAGTAAATGGTGATTGTGTACCCCATCTTGATGGTGTATTTACACCATATACAAATGATTGTATACATTGTTTAACTTCTTTATAAGTTAATTTATCAACTTTAACAAAAGGTGCTAAATAAGTATCAAAACTTGAAAATGCTTGAGCTCCAGCCCATTCATTTTGCATAATACCTAAAAAGTTAACCATTTGATTACACAAAGTAGATAAGTGTTTAGCAGGGCTAGATGTTATTTTTCCAGCAACACCTCCTAAACCTTCCATAATTAGTTGTTTTAAACTCCATCCAGCACAATAACCTGTTAACATAGATAAATCATGAATATGAATAGCTGCACTTTTATGAGCTTCTGCTACTTCAGGATCATATACTTCACTTAACCAATAATTAGCTGTTATTGCTCCAGAGTTACTTAAAATAAGTCCTCCTACTGAATATGTAACTGTTGAGTTTTCTTTAACTCTCCAATCAGTAACATTAACATAACTATTAACTACTTCTTTATAGTCAAGTAACGTATTTTCAACATTACGAACTTTCGCACGATTACTTCGATATAAAATATATGCTTTAGCAACAGTAGCATATCCTGCTTTACTTAATACAGTTTCAACACTATCTTGTATATCTTCTACACCAATAATGTTATCCTTAATTTTAGGTTCAAAATCAGCAGTAACTTTTAGTGCTAAAAAGTCTAGTACATCTTCACTATAGTTTACTTCTTCTGATTCAAAAGCCTTTCTCATCGCTTCTTTAATTTTTTCAATTTCGAAAGCTACTATTTTATTATTTCTTTTTCTTACTTTATACATATTATCTTCCTTCCTTCTTTGTATAATTTCTTATTTCAAAATGGTTATATACTTCTTTACAATTATATATAGTTTCTAACTCACTTTTTGTAAAAGGAGTTAAACCACTTTTTATAACTGTATCATTATCTTCAAAATTTTGAAGATAATATTTATAACCACTTGTATATTCAATTAATTTTTTAATATCATCCAAAGTATGATATTCATTTACAATAGTGGTTCTAAATTCAAAATCTATCTTTTTTTCTTTTAATATAGCAATACTTTTTTTAATATTATTAATATTAACAGTACTGTCAGTAGTTAAATTATATTTTTCAAATACATTTTTAAGATCCATCGCCACGTAATCTACTAAGTTTTTATCTATTAATTCTTTTAATACTTTTGGATTACTACCATTAGTATCTAATTTTACTTTATAACCTATTTCTTTAATCTTAGTTATAAACTCTACTAAACCCTTTTGTATAGTTGGTTCTCCACCACTAATAACTACTCCTTCTAAAACATTTTTTCTTTTTTCTAAATAATTAAATATTTCTTCATGTGAGATTAAAGGAGTTTTCTTATCTAATACCAAACTAGAGTTATGACAATAACTACATTTAAAGTTACAACCTTTAGTAAAAATTATACATGCCATTTTACCTGGATAATCAAGTAATGATAATTTATTAAAACCAGCTATTTTAGGCATGAAATCCTCCTTTATAATAAACACTATCAGAAGCAATATAACTATTTTTATCAGTTATACCTTTAATTTCTCCATATATTGCTTTATCCATAGACAATAATTTACTTCTAACATCTTCATAATTTATATTACTTATTCTAAAATTAAGACGAGTATCTTTAATAAACATATTAACTTGTTTATTAATAAATTTAAGTAAATCTTCTTCATTTATATTAACCAACTTAGCACATTCACTAATACCTACTAAATTAATATTTAAAGTACCATTCTTAATAACTTTTCTAATCTTACCTCCACTATCTAACTTTTCATCTTCTTTAATTAAACGATTAGAAAATAGGTATTTATAACTTTCTTTATGTTTATTACTAATCTCTTCAAATGTTTGAAGTAACTGATTCTTAACAAGATTTAGCATATCCACTAACTCTTCTTTAAATTCATTATTATATTTACCATAAATTAATCCTAATCTTGTTAAATTTAAACTAGTACTTGCTACTATCATTCTACCAACTGGCTTTTGTTCATGATATAAGTTACCAACAATTTTGCTTCCATCTTTAAAGCTAGAATCTAAAATCTTAAACATATTTTTTTCTTTAATAATTTTATAAGCGCCAACACTAACATTATTATAAATATCGCTTTCTTCTAAAACTTTATAAATGATTTTTGAAACTAAATTATCTTCTTTTAAAATAATTGTATAGTTGGATTTGTTAATTCCTACCCCAATATCATTTAAAGCATCAAGTAACTCTTTAATTTGTTTAGTTAAATAAATATTTAACTTACTTAAGCTAATATCCATACACTTTTTAAAAGCATTTTTAATTTCATCAGTCAATAAATAATTATTATATAAACTTAAATCTACCCTAAAATCACTTTCTTTATTAATTAGTTCCTCTATTTTTTTAATATTTATATATGGCATAATACCATTTAATTCAAAGTGACATTTAAGACTACTAATTAATAATTCTTTATATTTATATAAAGCATAATCATTAATAACAATATCAAAATTATCAACTAATATTTCATGACTTACTTCTTCTTTTAAACCAAGTAAGATATTGGTTAAAGATGAGAAATATGATTCATTAAACTCTATATTAGAAATATCTACATTAACTCTGCTAACAACCGCTAAAGTATAAGAATCAAGTTCATGAATATAAATTAACCCTTCCTCATGAGCTTTAACATATTTATTATCAATTAAATAACTTTTAGCAAATTCAGAAGAAACTGTCTTACCAAATGAATTTAATACACTCATTGGCTTATCACTATCTTTTGTTTCAATGTCTAATATAAGTTTTTCAATAATTTTAACAAATTTATGTTGCTGTTTAATAGAGAAAGCTTCTCTTGATAATGTTCTTTTCATACGATAAGTATTAAATGCTTCATAAACATCAATATATTCACAAGATGTTAATTCTTTTTCAATTAAATCTTGTATATCTTCAACATTAATAGTTTTTCTATCTTGATAATTAATTTCAATTTTATTTAAAACATTACCATAGACTAAATTAATATCTTTTTCTTCATACTGATTATTAGTTGCATCAAATGCTCTTTTTATAGCAAGTGCAATTTTTGTTCCATTAAATGGTACTCTCTGACCACTTCTTTTAACAACAATAAGTTCATTTAATGTTAAGTTCACATCTCACCTCCATATCCTATTACAATCATATAATACCTAACTATTCTTGTCAATGTTTTTTTACCTATTTTTTTAAAAAGAAGAAAAAACTTTTTTTAAAAATATTAAAAAAATAAATAAAAAAACAAATTAAAGCTTATAAAATAGAACATTAATAATATTAATTTTTAAAAATTAAATCATTACAATAATTTACATTTTGTTTGACACGTTTAATTTTTTTTTTACTACTGCTTAAAAAAACACCCCCTAATAATATTAACTTTTACTATATATTATTAGGGGTGTTTTATTTATTATTTCTTGAAGCTAATCCTTCTACCCGAAATATTTTATATTCCAATTATTTAGAATATCTTTTGAAATGTTTAAATTGTTATTTACAAAACCTAAATTGTGATTTTTTTTATTTAAACCATGATAATCTGATCCACCTGAAATTAATAAATTTCTTTTTTTAGCAAAATCTAATAAATAGTTTATCTCTTCTTTATTAAATTTAGTATGAAAACACTCTATTCCATCTAAATTGGTTTCATTATATATTTTATTTAAAAAAACTTCTGTATCATCAAATTGATATACATATGGATGAGCTAAAAAAGCTAAACCACCTGAATTATGAATAAAATCTATCACTTCTTTTATAGGAGGTTTAAATTCAGCATGATTAATAAACAATTTACTTTTTGGATTTGTTAAGCCTTTTCTAAAAAAATCAGATAAAGTATTAAAAACATCTTCATTTAATATATCTCTATTTTCTGAATATCTTTTTAATTCTTCATATATAGGTTGTGTAAAATAATAATATTGGATATTATCTTCTTTTGTTTTTTGTACATCATATTTTAATCCTAAATATTTAATATTATTTATTAAACGATCATATAAAATCTTTTTAGATTTATCTTTAATACTGTTATAACTAAGTAAATATGTTTTTACTTTTTTATAATCAATTCCATACCCTAAAACTTCTATAAATCTATTATCAAATGATGTAGCAAACTCACAACCAACAATAATTTTACCATTATAATAATCTTTAATATTAAGTTTTTCTAATTCATAATATGCATCACAGTTATCATGATCAGTTATAGAAATGACGCCCAAATTCAAATCATTTGCTTTTTTTAATATTTCTTCTACACTATCAGTAC
>CAYFQM010000037.1:0-5036 GCA_964345385.1 uncultured Clostridium sp. | reverse complement strand
TAATATCTTCAATTAAAGTAGCTATATAATTAGTAACTTCTTCAAAAGTAACACTTGGAATATCATCTTTTAAACTAGGAAACTTATTAGTAATATCTATTACTCCAAAATCATAAAATTTCTTATCAATAACTTATTTATTCTTAACAAAAATTAATTCTATAGAGCCAACACCACCAATATAAACACATAATGTTTTATCATAATCAATATCCTTATAACATCCTAAAGCAGTATATAATGCTTCATCTTCTTGAGAAACAACTTTAACAAAAACATTAAATTTTTCTTTTAATTTATTATTTATTTCTTTTAGTTCTTCTTCACTAATTTTTCTAAATCACTAGGGTCAATCTTTTCTTTATAGTTTTTCTTAAACTCTATTGTGACATTTTCATCATATACTAGCTCTTCTTCATCGTATATATGAGTTTTAGTATTATTACTTCCTATTTCTATTATTGATTTCATAAACGCTCCTCCTTTTTAAATTATATCAAATAAAAAGATTAAGGAGACCTTAATCTTTTAAAATATTTAAATGTTTTCTACATCTTTCTAACTCTAGTTAATTGATTACTAGGAGCATATATTCCTGATGGTGTTTGCATATAATATGGATCAGGTACAATTATATCTTGCTGATGAAATTTACTTTTAATTATTGCATATGATCTATTAAAAGCAAAATCCTTATCAATTACTTGATGTCGTATGTTTCTCCAAACAGTATTTATTACTTGGACACTATCATCTATTTCATCAAGGTAATAAAAAGTATCATTTTGTCCTAAAGAACTATTCATAAATTCTTCTTGAAGTATTTTATTTCTAAAATGTAAATATTTTTTTTCATCACCTTTTTTAACGCATATATCAATAGCTTCATCTTTATTTTCCAGTTTTTCTTCATTATTTGGATAATAAGAAAAACCCATTAAAGTATGAAGAGAAAAAGGTTTAGATTGTTTTGTTATTGTAAATAAATTTTCCATATCATTTTCCAAATTAACTAATATTAAATATGATGCAAGAATAGAGGAAAACCCTTTTTGACGAAGTTTAGGAGAAATAAAAGTTCCAATATAATAAGAATCATTACTATATTCTTTATCATAATGAAAATATATATATGGTCTTTTCCTTTTTTGAAGCGTATTTTTTCCAATTCTAATAAAATATTGGTCTCTTTCAATAGATATAGTTTTTTCAATTGTTACTACAAAACTTTCATTTTTATCAATTACTTCTTCTTTATAATAATCTAAATTTGCTAGCTCTACCATAATATGGTCCCCCTTTTGTGCTGTAAATTATACCATATTTCATATGAAAAGTCTAATTAAATATTATTTAATAAAATCTATGTTATTAAATATTTGCATTTTTCCAGGAGAAAGATGAGAAGAAGAAATATTTAAAATTCTTTTAATATATGAAATTATTGATCCATGTGAAACTATTAGTAGTGTACTATCTTTAGAGTTATTTTGATAAATATCTTTTAAAAAATCACTTAATCTTTTTTCAATTTCATAATTGTTTTCTCCATAGTCACCTAATCTTACAAAATAATCTCCATTTATTTGTTTAATTCTAGTATTATCTAAATCTTTATTATTTTTTTGATGAGTATATTTACCATAATTTAATTCACGTAATCTATTATCAATTATCACTTCTACATTTGGTAATAACTTATGAACATAATGAGCAGTCTCTATAGTTCTTGGGAAGGGTGAAACATATATTTTATCTATATTTAAAGGTAAAGATTTAAGAGTTTCTTTTACTGCGCTTATTCCTTTTTTAGTAAGTGTAGACAAATATATTTCTTTATCAGATATTAATTTTCTAACATTATCTGTTGCTTCACCATGTCTTAAAAAAATTAATATACTATAACAACTAAAAATAAACAATATATTAATAATATTTTTAAAATAGTAAAAATACCTTGCAATTAAAAATATATAATTATATAATTGAATTATGGTATGTGAGGGTGGTTTATGAAAAAAGTAAAAATAATGTAAGTTGTTAATTGTAATAGATTTTTAGTATCTATTATTTTTTTGTATTTGTGGAGGAGGTTTAAAATGGCAAAAAAATATAATATTGATTATAATATACTTCAAGGAATTAAAGCATTAATGATTTTAAAAGAAATTCCTAGTTGGATTAAAGCAAAAGAAATTTATACAGAATATACAGGAATGAATATTTCTGAAAGAACTTTAAGCAAAAGAGCTAAAGAAATAAATGAGGACAATATAATAATAAAAGAAGTGGAAGATTTTTTAGAATCTTATATAAAGGAAAAAAATGTCACATTAAAATATGATCCAAATACTCAATTTGAGTTTAATGACACTATTTTTGATTTAACACTAGATAATGGTACAAAAGCCATTCAACATGTAATTGGAATTTCAGAAGAAGACAAAGAAAAAATATTTGGTATTTTACCAACAGATGATGTATTTACACAAAATAAAAAAATAATGGACAAATTAGGTAATGAGAAATTTGCATTAGAATATTTAGGGTATAATACGGTTGAATATGAAATAGATAAAATAGAACGTTCTTCTTGGCCAACACCAATGAAATTAAAACTAGAAAATGGAAGACATATTCCAATATCAGTAAGTAATAGTCGTTTTAATCTTAATGTTAAAAAAAGAAAAAACATTCATATAGACCCCTTTGATGTTGCAAAAGAAATGATTGATATATATAAAGATGACTCTGAATTTGATAATTATATTAAAAAGTTACAAAGTATAAATTTTTTTCATATTACACCAAGTTATAATAATGAAGATTCAATACTTACTTGTCATATTAATGATCTACATTTTGGTGGATTAACTCATCATTTAGAAACTGGTTTTAGTAATTGGGATAGTAAAATTGCAGCTGCAACTTTATATGAAATACTTAAATATTGTATTCAACGTAATACTGAAGTTTGGAAGGCAAAAAACATCTATCTTGTTTTAAATGGAGATATACTTGATATTGATAATTTTTTAAGTAAAACCACTAGTTTTTCTAATCATACAATGCAAACAGATAGTCGTTGGCACAAAATGTTTGGTAATGCATTAGCAATAATACAACATTTTATTATTGAATTATCAAAATATTTTGAAAATGTATATGTAGATGTTACTCCTGGTAACCATGATAAACAAAGTATGACTGCATTATATTTTTGTCTCTTATCATTTTTCTCAACATCGAAAATTAATAATGTGCATATGAAAGTAGGAGATGAAGCTTTATTAAAACAACAAATATTTACCTATGGTAAACATTTATTTATATCTGATCATGGAGAATTATCTGATCAATCATTAATAAAAAATTTGGAAGTAACATACGCGGATGATATAAGTAAAGCTTCTTATACTACTATATTTGCAGGGCATACACATCAACCAGGCGAATACCATAGTGGAAATTTAATGTTACTTAGAGATCCTTCATTATGTCCTCCAACAACTTTTGAAAAAAACAATACAAAATTAAATGGTAAAGCAATTCAAGCTCAACGTTTTAGACTATGGAATTCAAATAAAAGAATGCCAATAGAAACTAATGTTTTAGAAATCCCAAGACAAAGACTATGGAAAGATCCAGAAATTATATTAGAATCCCATCCAGTATCTAACCCACAAAAATTAAGAGAATATTTAATTGAAGAAGGCTTATCAAAATATACACAAAGACAAATGTTATTAGCTGAGCATCTTTTAAAAAATCATAACAATATTAAAGAATTCATTCAACAAAACAACGGCAATGGATCTAAAATGAATTATCACGATACATATAAGATAGCAACAGAATTAGGCATTGAAATACCACCTGGATTAGCAGGCGAAAATGTTGATTATGTTCTTAATAATATAGATAAAATAATTCCAAATGAAGCATATTTAAGTTTAAAACTACAACGTTAATTATATAAATTCAATAATCCCACAAAAAAAGAGGTTTAAACCTCTTTTTTTTCACATTGAAAACTATTTTCTGTTTCTAATTCTGTTTTTATTTCTTCCATTGTTTTTGTTGTATCCATTATGTTTATTTCATTTAAAACTTCAATTTTCAATATACTACCATCAGGTGTAACTTTACATTTATTTGGATCTACTTTATCAGCTGGGCAAAAACCTTCTATAACAAAATTATTATGTTTGTTTAATGATTCTTCATCTTTAAAAGTTGCTATAACTTGACCATTTGCATCTTTTATAGTAGTTCCAGTAGTATCATATACTAATGTTAGTTCTCCTTCTAAAGTTACTATTTCTTCTTTTTCTTCATTAATTTTACATACCATAACAGAATCACATGTCCATTTAGCAGTTAATCCTATATTTTCTGTTATTGGAGTTTCAAAATTAAATACTTCCTCACCAAGATACCATCCATCAAAATGACAATATTCTCTTGTTGGTTCCGTTGGAACAGTAGCAAGTTTTTTATTAATAACTTGTTGAGTTTCAATGCTAGAACCTCCTGCACTATTAAAACTAACTTCAAAGTTTTTGTTTAAAACAAATACATACCATAATGCAGCAGCAACTAGTAATAAAACTACAAGAATTGAAATTATAACTGTTGCCTTTTTATTCATATTTATCCTCCTTTCTTTATTACTCATTCATATATAACACACTTTTATTTGTTAACAAATAAAAGTGTTGTTTATCTTACTTATAATATTTTAACATATATTTTTATTTTTTAATAGATATTTATATTTTGTTTTCATAAATCAAGTACTGCTTGTATAACAAATAACTTGCATAAGCATTTCCAATATGCCATAAAGCATGACCATTAATAAAAATATTTACTTTAGTATTATCTAATTTCTCCTTTAATTTCATAATTTAATTTCCAGTTTAAATATTCCTCATAAGATATTTCATGCTTTTCTCTTTTTATTTTTTGCTTTTTCCATTCTTGTAATGAGTTAATTAATAATCTAATCTCTGGTTTATTAATATTTTTAAATT
>CAYFQM010000036.1:0-5396 GCA_964345385.1 uncultured Clostridium sp. | reverse complement strand
GTCACATCCTGGAGGTGGATTCGCTTCCAAGGGTTGGGCTGTTCGCCCATTAAAGCGGCACGCGAGCTGGGTTCAGAACGTCGTGAGACAGTTCGGTCTCTATCCGTAGTGGGCGTTAGAAAATTGAGGAGAGCTTTCCTTAGTACGAGAGGACCAGGAAGGACGAACCGATGGTGTATCTGTTGTCACGCCAGTGGCAGTGCAGAGTAGCTATGTTCGGAAAGGATAAACGCTGAAAGCATATAAGCGTGAAGCCCCCTCCAAGATGAGTTTTCTTTACTTTTAAAGTATAAGATCCCTTGTAGACGACAAGGTTGATAGGTTAGAGGTGGAAGCATAGTGATATGTTGAGCTGACTAATACTAATAGATCGATAATTTAATCATTATTATTTAATTTGATATAATCACATTATCTTGTTTTGAGAGAACAATTATGTTATAATACATTTGATTGGTGACGATAGTAAAGTGGATACACCTCTTCCCATACCGAACAGAGAAGTTAAGCACTTTAACGGCGAAAATAGTGTAAGCGAAGATAGCAAGTTGCCAATCTTTTTTTATGTAAATCTTTAAATTATTAATATATTATTGTATAATATTAATGATGGAGAGAGATATGTTTAATAATAAAAAGATATTGATTTTTGGATTAGCTCGTAGTGGTTATGAGTGTGCAAAATTATTAGCTAGTAAAAATTGTGATGTGTTAGTGATTGATCAAAAAAAACAAGACGAAAAAAAAGTTAAAGAATTAAATAAATTAGGGGTTAAAGTACTGATTATTCCAGATAGTCCAGAAGATTATTTAGATAGTTCATTTGATTATGTTGTTAAAAATCCAGGTGTTAAATTAGATCACGCAATATGTCAAAAAGCAAATAAATTTAATATAAAATTGGTAAGTGAAGTTGAAGTTGCATATAGTTATCTAAAAGAAAAAGAAGTGAATATTATTGCTGTAACAGGTAGCAATGGTAAAACAACAACAACAACTTTAATATATGAATTTTTGAAAGAAGCTAAAAAAGATGCTATTTTAGGTGGAAATTTAGGCTTTCCAGTGTGTTCTTTAGTTAATAAATGTAAAAAAGGAACAATATTAGTTTTAGAAATAGCCGGTCATCATTTACATGATTGTTACGAATTTAAAACTAATGTATCTGTTATGACTAATTTATATGAAGTGCATATAGATCATTTTGGTAGTTTTGAAAATTATAAAAAAAACAAGGCTAAAATATTTAACAACCATACTGAAGAAGATGTTGCTATATATAATATTGGAAATAAAGATGTGATCGAAGTAGTAAAAAATATTCCAAGTCATAAAATAAGTTTTACTTCTACAGATATAGAAAGTGATTTATATATAAAGAATGAAGCTATTTATTATAAGGATATGGAAATAATTAAGTGTAGTGATATTTTATTAAAAGGAAATCATAACTATGAAAATATTATGTGTGCTATAGCGGCATCTAAACAATATGGAGCTTCTAATGAAGATATATATAATGTGTTAAGTAGATTTAGTTCAGTGGAACATAGATTAGAGTATGTAAGAACTTATAAAGGAATTGATTTTTATAATGATAGCAAATCAACTAATGTTGAAGCTACTATTACAGCATTAAAATCATTTAATCAAGATATATATTTATTATTGGGAGGGTTTGATAGAAAACATAGTTTTGATAATTTGCTTCCATATATGAAAAGCGTTAAAATGGTTGCAACTTATGGAGAAACTAAAGAAAGAATTAAAGAATTTTGTGACAAAAACAATATTCCATGTACCATAAGTGAAAGATTAAATGAAGCTGTTAAATCTTTAGTAGAAAAAGCTCATAGTAATAGTGTAATATTATTGTCTCCTGCATGTGCTAGTTGGGATCAATATGATAAGTTTGAAGATAGAGGGGATGACTTTAAAAAAATTGTTTTAGAACTAAAATAGTTTATTTTGAATAATTCGTTTAAAACAACAAAAATATATATTGTTGTTTTAAAATATCTCTTTTTATGTTAAAATATTTGTAGTAAGGAAGGATAACATCATGGCAAAAATAATATCAGTTGTAAATCAAAAAGGTGGAGTTGGTAAAACGACCACTAGTATAAATTTGGCAAGTTCATTAGGACATTTAGATAAAAAAGTATTATTAATTGATTTAGATCCACAGAGTAATGCTACTACTGGTCTTGGAATAGATAGACTTAAAATAAAAAAAAGTATATATGATGTGATAACTAATTCTTGTGATATTAATGATTCTATTATTAAAACGCCATATAAGAATTTAAGCATGATTCCTGCTCATATTGATTTGTGTGGTGTATCATACGATTTTCTTAGAATGGCATATCAAGATAAAAAGTTTAATATAAATAATCAATTAAAAGAACAATTAGATAAAATAAAACATAGATATGATTTTATTATTATAGATTGTCCTCCTGAATTAGGACCATTAAACACTAATGCATTAACTGCAAGTGATTCAGTTTTAATACCTATACAATGTGAGTATTTCGCATTGGAGGGGGTTAATCAATTATTAAGAAGTGTTGTTATGACACAAAAAAGTAATAATCCAAATTTAGCTATTGAAGGGGTATTGCTTACAATGTTAGATGGAAGAACTTTACTTGGTCTTGAAGTAGTAGAAGATGTAAGAAAGTTTTTTAGTGAAAAAGTATTTAATACAATAATACCAAGACTTGTAAAATTAGTAGAAGCTCCAAGTCATGGAAAACCAATATTAGAATATGATCCAAAAAGTAAAGGGGCTATTGCATATTTAAATTTGGCTAAAGAGGTGATAGAAAGAAATGGAAAGCAATAAAAGATTAGGAAGAGGATTGGAACAACTATTTAATAATGATTCACTTTATATGGATAATATAGAGCGTGATATTGTTGATTCGGCTAAAGAAAGTGATATAGTAGAGTTGGAATTAACTGAATTAAGAAGCAATCCATATCAACCAAGAAAAAGTTTTGATCAAGAAAAAATAAATGAATTAGCAAATAGTATTAAAGAATATGGTGTGATTCAGCCTATTATAGTTACTAAATCTATTAAAGGATATAATATAGTAGCGGGTGAAAGAAGAGCGAAAGCGGCTTCTATGGCAGGTTTAACTACAATACCAGCTATTATAAAAGAATTTAATGATGATGATATGATGATGATAGCTCTTTTAGAAAATATTCAAAGAGAAGATTTAAATTCTATAGAAGAAGCTGAAGCATATAAGAATTTATTAGAAACACTTATGATTACTCAAGAAGAGCTTGCAAAAAAATTAGGAAAAAGTAGAGTACATATTACTAATATGCTAGGGCTTTTAAATTTACCAGATCAAGTAAAACAAGATGTATTAAATAATTTGATATCTATGGGACATGCTAGAGTATTAAGTAAACTAGAAAATAAAAATAGAATTATTGAATTAAGTAATAAAGTTAAAAAAGATAACTTATCAGTAAGAGATTTAGAGAAGTTAGTTAAAGAAGGAAGTTTTCAAAAGAAAAATCCAATTAATAGAGTTGCTAAAATCAGTCCTTATGGTTATATAGAATCAACATTAAAAGATTTAATTGGAAGTAATGTAAAAGTAACATCTAAAAATATTATTATTCCTTTTGCAAGTGAAAAAGATTTGGAAAGAATATTAGAAATATTGAGAATTGATGTGAAAATAGATGAATAAAAAATATAAATTAGGTAGTAAAGTTATAATGAGAAAACCACATGCTTGTAAAAGTAATTTATGGAATGTCACTAGAGTTGGAGTAGATATTAAAATTGAATGTATTAATTGTGGTAGAACTATTATGATTGATAAATTAGAATTTGAAAAAAAGCTTAAGCAAGTGAAGGAGTATTAATGATAAAGAAAAAAAGTCAAATGAATCCTATAATGTCGTATATTATTTTAATATGCATTACTATATTAATTAGTGGTTTTTTAAGTTTTATAAATTTACAATCTGAATATAATTTAGTTAATCCTAGTTCTAAAGAGTTAATAAATAATGTTGTTGAAGTTAAAAATTTGTTTAGTTTAACTGGCCTTAAACACATTGTTATAACAGCGGTTAATGATTTTGTTAATTTCCCGCCATTAGGAGCTTTATTAATTGTATTTGTTGGAATTGGAGTACTTGAAAGTAGTGGATTTTTAAAAACTGCATTTACTTTACTTACAAAACATATTAATAAAAACGCTTTAACATTCGGGCTTATAATAATTAGTTTAATGTTTTCTTTAGTAGGAGATATTGGATATATTATAATGCTCCCTTTAGGGGCACTATTATTTAAATATGGAAAAAGAAACCCATTAGGGGGAGTCATAGCGTCTTTTGCTGCATTATCTTTAGGATATGGAATCAATATATTGTTATCAAGTAATGATAGTTCTTTATTATCCTTGACGTTAGATGCTGCTAGAATAATAAGCCCTAAATATAGTATAAGTGTTTTTTTTGCGTTATTTTATATGGCTGTTGCTCTTATAATGACTGCGTATGTATTTACTAATATAACTGAAAAAAAGATAATGCCTAAACTAGGTAAATATGAAGAAGAGTTTGAAGAAGTTATTTTAGTTAAAAAAGATTATAGGGCATTATTTGTCTCATTAGTTGGTGGCTTTTTATATTTGTTATTAATTATATATATGATTATACCAGGGTTACCTTTATCAGGTGCTTTACTGGATCATGGTTTTGATAGATATATAGATATGCTTTTTGGTGAACGTTCATTGTTTGCTCAAAGTTTTGTATTTATTGTGACTGTATGGTTTTTATTAATAGGTATATTATATGGGATAGTTAGTAAAACATTTAAATCAAATAAAACTTTAGCAGAAAGTCTTTCTCATTCATTAGATGATATTGGAAGTATACTAGTGTTAATGTTTTTTGTTTTATTTTTCATAAATATATATAAAGAGAGTAATTTAGGATTGGTTTTCACTTCTATGATAAGTAGTTTAATTGGTGAAATATCTTTTAATGGTTTAGCATTAATATTCTCGTCATTTATTTTAATTGTTATTGCTAACATTTTATGCCCTGATAGTATAAGTAAGTGGGCTATAATTTCAGCAACAATGATTCCTTTATTTATAAATGCTAGTATTAGTCCTGAATTCGCACAAATAGTTTATAATATGTCAGATAGTGTTACAAATGGTATTACTCCTTTATTAATGTATTCTGTTATCTATGTAGCTATGTTAGATAAATATAATAAAAGTGAACAATCTATTACTATATTTGGAGCACATAAATTTATGTTGGATTATTCTTTTGGTATGTTTGTAGTTTCAATTGTTTTATTACTAGGGTGGTATTTACTGGGTATCCCAACTGGT
>CAYFQM010000035.1:0-5554 GCA_964345385.1 uncultured Clostridium sp. | reverse complement strand
CAAACTTTATATACTTCTGGAACAGTATTTCATGCTTTTCTAGGAGAAAGAATTAGTGATTGGAAAAGCGCTGCTGATTTAGTTAAAACTATCGCAGAAAATTATAAACTTCCTTATTATACAATGTCTCCAACATATTCAGTTTGTAAAAACCATGGATATTTTTCAGGAGAAATTCATGAATGTCCAACATGTGGTGAAGAAATGGAAGTATATAGTAGAATTACTGGATACTATAGACCAATTAAAAACTGGAATATAGGAAAAACTGAAGAATATAAAGAAAGAAAAGAGTATGATATAAAAAAATCTGTTTTAAATAAAAAAGATAATAAAGAAGAAAAAAAGGTAGCAACAAAAACAAAGAAAAAAGATGAGATAATGCTTTTTGGAACTAAAACTTGTCCTAACTGTACTTTAGCTAAATCTTTCTTAGAAAAAAAAGATATTAAATATAAATTAGTAGATGCTGAAAAAAATACTAAATTATCAAAAGAAATGGGTGTTACTGAAGCTCCAACTTTAGTTGTAATTAAAGATGGAGAAATAGAATTAATTAAAAATGCATCTAATATAAAATTATTTACAGAGAAATATTAATATGTATGATGTAATAGTAATAGGTTCTGGCCCTAGTGGCCTTACCTCTGCTATATATTTACTTAGAGCAGGATATAAAGTATTAATATTAGAAAAAGATAGGATAGGGGGCCAAATGGCCCTTAGTCCTAACATAGAAAATTATCCAGGTTATAATAGTATAAGTGGTGGTAGTCTGGTTAATAATATGCTAGAACAAGTATTAAATTTAGGTGGAGAAATAGATTTAGAAGAAGTTATTAAAGTTACTAAAGATGGTGTTATAACTAATAATAACACTTATCAAACAAAAGCTATAGTTATGGCAACAGGACTAATCCCTAGAAGTTTAAATATACCAGGTGAAGATAAATATATAGGTTCTAAACTACATTACTGCGTTTCATGTGATGGAGCATTTTACAAAGGTAAAACAGTTGCAGTAATAGGTGGTGGAAATAGTGGTGTTATTTATGCTTCAGAGTTGTCTAAAATATGTAAGAAAGTTTATATTGTTCACTCTAGAGATAAACTTATTGGTGAACGAATTAGAATTAATGAAGTATTAAATAAAAATAATATTGAAGTTATTTATAATAATAAAGTTACTAAGTTAAGTGATGATGTCACTATTCATTTAAATAATCATGATGATATTAAAGTAGATGGAATATTTTTAAGTATTGGAAGTGACCCAGCATCTAATTTAGTAGCAAAAAAACATTTGAATAAACAAGGGTTTATAAAAGAAAAAAATATTGATAATATATTTGTAGTAGGAGATGTTTTAGAAAAAGATGTTCGTCAAATAACAACAGCTGTTAGTGATGGTACAGTAGCTGCTATAAAAATAATGGATTATTTGAGCGATAAGTAGGAGCAAAACATGATAATAAATTACGCAGATCAAGAGGTAATTAAAAATAAAAAAATCCATATTTTTAGGGGGACCAACTCCAAGAAATGATAATGTAATATCATGGAGAATTGAAGCTTGCAAAATTTTAAAAAAGTTGGAATTTGATGGAGTAGTATATGTACCAGAATATTCAACAAATAAACCAAGAGAAAGTTATATAGACCAAGTAACATGGGAAAGAGAAGCTTTAAAAGAAGCATTTATGGAGTTACAATAAATAATTTGTTATATTTTATAAACTCTTGATATATTGACAAAATAATTAATTAGATATAATATATAAACAGTTGATGAAGAAGTTATATTTAGTAGTAATTTATAACTCTATACAGGGAATTATAGTTATAACTGAGAGCTATAATAGAAAGATAAGTTAATGAATTTCAATAATGGAGTCAATTCGTGTAAGAGCGTTAATCTATAATGAGGTAGATATTTCTACGAAATAAGGTGGTACCACGAGTAATTCGTCCTTTAGGATTGATTGCTCGTTTTATTTTATGGTAAAATATAATGGAAGGATAAAGATATGGAAAAAAACATGAAAGAAAAATTAGAAAATATAAAAAATGAAGGATTAGAGAAAATAAAGAATGCTAATACATTAGAAGAAATAAGAAATTTACAAAAAGAGTTTTTTGGAAAGAATAGTGAATTATCTCTTATATTAAAATCAATGAGTAATGAACCACTAGAAGTTAAAAAATCAGTTGGAATGTTTATTAATGAAATAAAAGCTTTATTTGGCGAAAAGATAAAAACAAAAGAAAACGAGCTTATTTCTTCAATGAGTGTATTAGAAAGCCCCATTGATTTAACTTTACCTGGTAAAAAAGTTTCTGAAGGAGCACTTCATCCTATAACACAAATGTTATATGATTTAAATGATGCGTTTATTTCACTTGGTTTTGAAGTATATAGTGAAGATGAAATTAGTAGTGAGAAGTATGCTTTTGATAATTTAAATTTTGCTAAAGATCATCCTGCTCGTCAATCTATGGATACTTTTTGGATAGAAGGAACTGAAACAAAAGAAGGAGTAGAAAGATTATGTTTAATTCCTCATTTAACTGGTGGATCTGTAAGATATTTACAAAAACATGGTGCTCCAGCTAGATTTGTTTATCCCGGAAAAGTATATAGAAATGAAACAACAGATGCGAGACATGAAAGAGCTTTTGTTCAATATGAAGCTTTAATAGTAGATGAAAATATTTCTTTTTCTTCTGGTAAAGTTTTAATACAAGCAATTTTAGAAAAAGTTTTTGGTAAAAAAATTAATATAAGAATGAGAGAAGGTTTTTTTCCTTTTACTGAGCCTGGTTATGAAATAGATATGGAGTGCCTAGTTTGTAATGGAAAAGGATGCAAAGTGTGTAATAATAATGGTTGGATTGAAGTAATGCCTGGTGGTGTAATTCATCCAAATGTATTAAAATCTGCTGGAATAGATCCTGAAAAGTGGACTGGTTTTTATATAAATATTGGATTAGATAGATTAGTAATGATGAGATATGGAGTAGATGATGTAAGATTATTCCATAGTGCAGATTTAAGGTTTTTAAAACAATTTAAGTAGGAGGTAAAAGATGAGAGTATCATTAAATTTAATAAAAAAATATGTAGATATACCAAAAGATATTAGTGATGAAAAAATAGCACATGATATAACTCTTTCAACAGTAGAAGTAGATAAAATAGAAAACATGTCATTAAAATATGATAATATTGTAGTAGGTAAAATAGTAGAGTTAAAAAAACATTCAAATGCTGATAAATTAAAAATATGTATGACTGATATTGGTAAAGAAGTAGTTCAAATTGTTTGTGGTGGGACTAATCTTTATGAAGGACAATATGTTGTAGTAGCTAATCCAGGTGCTAAAGTAGTTTGGCATGGAGAAGGAGAAGCAGTTGAAATTAAAACAACAAAAGTAAGAGGAGAAGTTTCTAATGGTATGATTTGTGCTTCTTCTGAAGTTTATTTAAGTGATTTATTTCCAGCAGAAACTGATGCTGAAATAATTGATTTAAAAGGTATTGATTGTAAAGTAGGAGACAATATATCTGATGTAATACATATGAATGATGTAGTATTGGAAATAGATAATAAATCTTTATCAAATAGACCTGATTTATGGGGACACTATGGTATAGCAAGAGAATTATCAGCTATTTATAATACAAAGTTAAAATCTTTACCTGTATTTAATATAGATACTAAGCTACCAAAATATAATGTTGAAATTAAAGATACTTCTAAATGTAATAGATTTGATGCAGTAGAGATAGATGGAATTGATGCAAAATCTTCTCCATTATGGATGAAATCTATTTTATTAAAACTTGGTCATAGACCAATAAATGCTATAGTAGATATAACTAACTATGTAATGTTAGTTACTGGTCAACCACTTCATGCGTTTGATAAAAATCATTTAAGTGGAGAAAAAATAGTAGTAAGAAACGCTAAAAAAGGTGAAGAATTATTACTTTTAGCTAATACTACAGTAAACCTTACTGAAGAAGACTTAGTAATATGTGATGCAAATCATCCAATAGGTTTAGCTGGAATTAGAGGTGGAAAAAATGA
This sequence comes from uncultured Clostridium sp., assembly GCA_964345385.1. Classification (GTDB taxonomy): domain Bacteria; phylum Bacillota_I; class Bacilli_A; order RF39; family UBA660; genus CAG-1000. The sequence goes on along the minus strand of CAYFQM010000035.1, from coordinate 1,463 downwards.
TTCTATTACATCTAGTACAAAAGGTATTGTATTAGAAGCAGCTAATTTTAATCCACAAACAATTAGAAAAACACAAAAAAGATTTTCAGAAAAAACTGATTCATCAATTAGATTTGAAAAAGGAATAGATACTCAAAGAGTAGATGAAGGATTATCTTTATCATTAAATTTAATTAAAGAAATTTACCCAGAAAGTAAAATAATTAAATATACTAGTGTTTATCCAAATGAAACAAAGAAAAATAAAATTAAAGTAAAAGAAGAGTTTTTAAATAATAGATTAGGTAAAATTATTCCAAAAGAAAAAGTAAAAGAAATACTATCTTCTTTAGGCTATGAAGTTTCATATAATGGTGGTGAATATGATGTAACAGTTCCTACTTGGAGATCAACTGCAGATGTAACTATTAAAGATGATGTAATGGGAGATATAGCTAGAATTCTTACTTTTGATAGCTTTGAAATTAAACCATTTGATGTAACATTTACTGAATCTATTAATCAAAAAGATGCACTCTTAGAAAGAAGAGTAAAAGAGTATTTATCACAAAGATGTGGTTTTTATGAGATATATACTTATCCATGGATTGATGAAAGATTTATTAAAATTGCAAATATAGATAAAAGTAAATCATTAAAATTATCAACACCACCAGCACCAGAATTAAGTTATTTAAGAAGTTCTTTAATACCTGGAATGTTAGAAGCCATTTCTAAGAACTTAAGATATTATGAAGAATTTAAAATATTCGAATTATCAAAAGTATATGAAAAAGGAGATTATAGACCTTCTTCAAATGATGAAGTTTTACCAATACAAAAAAGATATTTAACAGGTTCTATAGTAGGTAAAGATGCTAAAAAAGTATTTTATGAAGCAAAAGGTGTAATTGAAAATATATCTAAATATTGTCATATGGAGCCTTTAGTTTTAAAACAAATAGAAAAAATCTCTTGGGCTGACATAAATGCTTATGTAAATATTATTTTAAATGATGAAATAATAGGTTCATTAGGTCTTTTATCAATACAAGTAATGGATAGTTCAAAAATAAAAAGAACTAATGCTGCATTGTTTGAAATTAATTTTGATAAATTTATTCCATATAAATCTAGAACTAATAAATTTGAAAAGTTACCAGAGCTTCCATTAGTAGAAAAAGATTTATCAATTATCGTTGATGAAGAAGTAAAGTGGAGTAGTATAATTGAAGCAATAGGAAAAATGGTAAAAGAAATAGATTTTGTTGATGAATATAGAGGAGAACAAATACCAAAAGGAAAAAAATCTATAACATTTAATTTTAAAATAATTAATAAAGATATTACAATGAAATCAGAAGAAATTAATGAAAAAATACAAAAGATTTTAGAAGTTTTAAATAAAAAATGTGGAGCGAAATTAAGAGAAGAGTAAATATAAATGAGTTTTACTCTTTTTTTATAAGATTATATTATAATAA
>CAYFQM010000034.1:0-5573 GCA_964345385.1 uncultured Clostridium sp. | reverse complement strand
CTCATTGACACTACTGGTTTGTTATTTATGTATGTGCATAATGAAGTTGTTACTGGATTAGTGCTTTCTTTATCTGTTAATTGAACTCCCCATCCATCTTCTGTTATATTGTCCCATCCAAGACCACTTGATGAATATGTTCCGGCTTGTTTATACCTATAAGTATATTGTCCATTTACATATTCTGCTCCTTGTACTAGTTCTCCTTCAAATGTACAATATATTGGTTTAGGAGATTCAACAACTTGATTAGGACAACAACGTTCATCTAAACTTTCTGAAGATGATTTTGGTAGTTGTTTTCCATCTTCAGTAACGCAAAAAGATGTTCCTTCATCAGTTACATCTATACAAGATGAAATATAGTCTCCTGTACTATCACCATCATTTCTTACATAAACTCTAACTAATGTATTTTTAGGAAAAATAGTTTTAGTAACTGGATTTAAAACATCACTTTCCATATATCCTTTAGCAGATAATTCATTTAAAGAAATATTTACATATTTTTTTTCACTTAAAGCAGTTCTATATGAATCATTAATATCAACATATAATTTAGCAGCTCTTTGAACATCAAAATACACTTGTGATAATCTATCAGTAGAATTATCCTTTATTACTTCTGTAAACAATATTGATGTAGAAATAGCTACTACTGACATTATTACAATAACAAATAAAACTTCAATTAATGTGAACCCCTTTTTCATAATTTAAACTCCTAACACATATGGAGAAGAGATTGTTCCATCTCCATATATAACTTTTATATTTTCTTTTAGATATATAACTGGTCTTATAGGTAAAAGAGAAGAAACGATTTTATTTTCTAATGCTCCATCATTATTTACTACTATAATATTTTCTCCAATAGGGCTTTTTGATAATGTCCAAATAGCTGAACCATTATACATCCAATTAGAATTTATATATTCTTCTTTAGAAATATCTTTTAAAGAAGAAAGCTCATTATATTTATCACTTGCATATAAATAATCACTTATATTAATTAAACCAACTTTTTTATTAATTATATGCTCAGTATTTTCATTTTTAATAACATTTAAAATTACTTCTTCACTTTTATGAATATTAAATAATGTATCTATATAATCTATATCAACCACACCACTTTTCCATATAGAAGAAGCTATCATATCTTTAGACTTTTGTTTTAAAAAGTTATAATATCCTTGATAATATGAATAGTTACCATCTAAATTATATAATATTTTTTTATCATAATTTTCTTTACCAGAAGAAATATCATTTAAATATTTAAATAAATCACAGTTTTCTATAGTTTTATAACATTCTTTTTCATTCATTTGATACCTAATATATAATGGTCTTTTTTTAGATGTTTTATCATAATATAAAGTATCAGATATAGTATTATTTTTAATTAGCTTTAGATTATTATCAAATACCCCTATTATTCTCCATAATTCATCATTAAACAAAACATAATTATTAACATCTTTTCCACTATATCTATAAGTTAATTCATCAATATGTACTATAGATTCATCAGAAGTATAATTGTTTTTAATACATTCTGATAAAGAAGAAGAACCACATAAATTATAGTTATATGTATTTATTTTTTTTCTTCTAATAGAAGTGCTTTCATTATTAGAACCTGATGTTTGAACTTCTATATCAGCAATAAGATATTCATTTTTAGTTTCTTTTGCTTCGCTTCTTAACCATACCCATATACAAAACGTAGCTTCATTATTTTTATTTAATTCATAATTAGATATATATGGAATATAATTATCTTTTAAAGAGACAGTATCAAAACTAGTATGAGAAGAATAATTATATATATATACATCTGAAGAATTAATAGAGTTATTACAATTAGATATACCAAGCATTATATTATCAAAATTAGATTTAGTTAATGAACTAGTATATTTAGGATCTATAGGCGTTATATCTTTATTTTCTTTAATATATATATTAATAATTTGATTAGAAGAACCATTATTTCTTATTTTTAAAATATATGGTTTTTCTTTAAAAGCTTCATTATGGGTTTTATATGAAGATATTTTAAAATAAGAACTACCTTCTTCAGTAACCATACTTATAACTTTACCAAAATTATCTTCACACGCTAAATCATTACATAATGAATAAGATAAATTACCAGTATGATGTACACTATCATTTGATTGAGATACACTAAAAAAAGGTGATTTTGATGCAACTGCAAAAATAACAACTATTAAAACAAGTGATACTATTAAAGAAATAACCTCTCTTTTAATTATCTTATCTATATGCATAAGCTCCTCTATACTATATATAATTTTATAATATTTAAATATTATTATCAAGCTATTTAAAAGCTTTAAATTTTTTATTAATTATATTTTCTATTTCATATTTATATGGTGGATATGCATCAGGAGAGTTTCTATTTATATATGGTGTTTCTAATATAAATGATATACTAGAAAGTCTTTTATTGTATATTACATTTATTAAAGCATCAAAACCAATAGTTCCATACCCAATATTTTCATGTCTATCTTTATGAGATAACCTTTCATTCATACTATCATTAATATGAAAACATTTAATTTTATTGATACCTATTTTTTTATCAAACTCATCTAAAAATATATCAAAATTATTTAAATCTATTCCTGAATCATTCATATGACATGTATCAAGACAAACAAATATTCTTGAATTATCATTAATTAAATCTATAATACTTTTAAGTTCATCTATATTTGAGCCTATTTCATTACCTTTACCTGACATATATTCTAATAATATATTGACATCATTTGTTTTTTCAAATGCTTTATTAATAGCAGTAGCAATAGACAAAATACCTTCTTTTTTATTAGCATTACTTCCTGGATGAACTATTAAATATTTTAAACCAAGCTCTTTTACCCTATTTAATTCTTTAATTAAAAAATCTATATAAAAATTATATTTGTCACTATCACTATTATTAGCAAGATTAATTATATATGGAGCATGTACCATTACTGTGTCTTTATTTATATTATGTTTTTCCATAAGTTCAAAAGCTTCATTAGTTAAGAATGAGTCTATATCATATCTTAAAGTACTTTGAGGAGTACCAGTATAAAACATAAATGCATTAGCATTATACCCAAGTGCTTCTTTAACGCTACCTAAAAGTTGAGCATTTTTAGTAAAACTTACGTGTGATCCTATTATTAAATTCATAATTCTTCACCATATAAATTATACCAAAAAAAAAAGACTATTTCTAGTCTTATTTATTAGTTTGAATGTGCTTTTACTGCTGTATAAAAATTACTTGATTTATTAACAATATAAGTTTCATCAACATCTGCTAATTTAATTGCATCTTTTTTTAATTGAGAATTTGTTGAATTATATGCATCAACTGCTGGTGTTCCAACAATTACTGACGTTGCAAAGTCATCATTATGTACACTAACTTCAGTAAATTCACCTGAACCATTAATCACAACATGATAATGGAATTTTTCGTTTCCTAATAAATCTAATGCTACTTCTCCTGCTGTTGGATCGCTATCAAATGTACCAGATGCTCCGTTGTCTAAAATCCATTTTTCTTGTGCTGCTTTCATAATAGTTTGTGTTTGTTGTATAAATGTAGATATTTTAGCTTGATTAAACTTACTTGTTATGTTTGGCATAAGTATAACAATTAAAATAGCCATGATTGCAATTACTGCTAGCAACTCAATTAATGTAAAACCGTTTCTTTTTTTCATAAAAATTATCTCCTCCTATAATAGTATTTACATATTAAATTATACATATGTTTTATTTTATTGTCAATATAAAAAGATAAATTTACACAATTTATCTTTTGTATTATTTTAAAAGTAATTTTTGTAATTCATTTAATTGCCTTTTATAAAAATCAAGTTCTTCTTCTAGTTTTTCTTTTGGATACTTCGCTTTAGCAAGTTCATATTCTTTTTTAATTGTTTCATTAAAAGGATATTTAATATATTCTATTTTATTAAATTCAGCTTTATTTTGTTTTATCCAATTACTTTCTTCTTCAGTAACTTCTTTACTTCCTCTTTTCATTAAATGTGATTGTAAAACATAAATCTTGGAGTTTTTAGCAAGCATAACTATCTCATCTACTCTATATACTTTATCTTGATTTAAATGTTTTTCATAATCAACTGAAGGAACAACAGATACATAATATATAATATTGTTAAAAGATAAATTTGTTTTTAATATTATATTTAAATTAACACCATATACTTCTTCTATTAACTCTATATATCTATGTTTAGGTAAATCTTTATATAATAATTTATGAAGAGCTCTAATTTTATCTTTAATTTCTATTTCTTCCAACATATTTTTTTCTTTTATTAATTACATATGTAAATTTAATGAATCAGTTAAGTTATTATCTTTATCCATTTTATCAGAACAAGAATTTTGATTTAATAAATATAAAATATCTTCATTCATTTTATCTAATGTAAATATTTCTAATGCTTTTTCAAATTTTTCTTCTATCGTTTCACAAGATTTTAACTCTTCAAACTCAGAACAATCACCATATGCTTCTTTCAACATAAATAAATAATCCTTTATTCTAAAAGAAGAATATCCCTGATAATATATGTTTAGATGAATACATAAATATCTAATGGCTTCATATTTCTTTTTAATTTCAATATTGTTTAACATAATCTTCCCCCCCTTTGATAAGTGCTTAAATAATACCACAAACCCTTGTTTTTGTCAATTATTTTATTAAACGTAGCTTTCTTAATATTTTATCAACATATTCTTTTCCAAGTGCATCATAAAGTGCATTATTTTTATATGTAATTATTAAATATGATAATAAACCATATACTCCAAATATTAAACCATAAAGTATAGAGTTAGTATATGAATACTCCACATCTATATAACTTCTTACAAATACTATAGGCACTATCATTATAATAGATGGTATTATTAATTTTTTTAATAATATTAATATATCATTATATTTAAAGTTCATCTCTTTCTTTAAATAAATAAACACTATAATTATTGAAGTAATACATCCTATAATAGTAGCTATACTTGTTCCTATATATGGATGGAAGTTTAATTTATTTAATAAAAGTATCATTGGAATATCTAATAATGCATTTACTACTAAACCTATTATTGAATTTATATATATTGCTTTAAATTTCTTCATACTTTGAAGTGAAGAATTAATAACAGTCCATATACCAAAGAATATATGACTTATTGCTGAATACTTTAATATTATAAAACCATATTCATTAACTCCATAAAATATATAATATGCATAATCAGATAAAACAAATAAAAGAAGTGATATTGGAATTGAAACAAAAAACATTATTTTAATTGATTGATTAAATGCCATGTTAACTTTTTTATAATCTTTTTTTACATAGTATGAAACAATATTAGGAACTATATTTGTAGTTAGTGCTATTGAAACAGCCATTATTAAAGTGCATATTTTAGGTGCCCAAGTTGAAACTATACTTGATATTACTTGACTTAATTTAATATCATAA
>CAYFQM010000033.1:0-5691 GCA_964345385.1 uncultured Clostridium sp. | reverse complement strand
TTTCATTTTCCCCTCCTAAATAAATTAGCATTATTATACTATATTTTATGTGATAAGTCATAAATATTTAATATTTTGTATTAAATTCCATGTTTTATCTTTCTTACTTTTATTCTATATATTATAGTACATACTATTATTGTAGTTATAGAAAGCATTATTTTAATTCCATAATCTAATAGAAAATCTTTTATTATTTTTATTCTTGATGTTCTTTCTATAGTTTCTATTTCTTCTTCTGTTTCATTAAATTTAGAATTATAGTTATCTATCATTTCATCAAACATAGCTGAATTAACATATATAGGCAAAAACTCTTCACTACATACTGTTAAAGCTCCTTTATATTGTTTACATTTACCTGTATTATAATGTGGATTATAATAAGGAAGATGTATATACATACTAGTAATTGGTTGATTACACTCCATATTATATAAATTAACTGTTACTACTAAACTTTCTCCTTCTGAAAGATTATCTATATGAATATATTCATCATCATATCCATCAGTTAAATAATTATATGTTTTATAGTCATCTGATATCTTTAAAAATAAATATGGGTCTTTTACATTATAAAAAACTATATTAAATTTATTTGTTTCACGATTAAATTCTGTTTTATATGTAATATTAGAAGCAATAAGACTATATTTTTGCACTTCTTTACTAGAACATACTTCTGCTTTTAAATTAATAATAGATATAAATAATAAACATAAAGTAAAAACTATTTTTTTCATTCTTCCTCCCTTAATACAGCATGAACTACTAATCTTCTATTAGATGAACCAGTACAAGTAGATAATGTAAGTATTTTATCACCATATTCTATATTCTCATTACTAGTAAACACACTTCTTTTTTTAATCATATTTACAAAATTATTAAATTCTATTTTTGAATCAAAATTAGTTTTTAAATAATCTGTTGTATAATCTACTTTATATGCTGAAAATATCTTAAATTTATATTCTTTTACTGGTGTATGATAAGAAATAATCATATTTTCTACTTCACTTCTAAATGTTGAATCTAATACTTTTTTTAAAGTACCAAACATACTTCCATTTTTCATACTATGACCATAAAGAATATTATTTGAATCAAAATTAGTACTATTATTTCTATAATCTAAAAATATCCATCCTGAATAAGTATATCTTCTATAAAAATCATGATTTAAATAATAACTATTATCAGTAGATTGTACTACTGGATAAGATATTTTAGTATTATTAACTATTAAATAACCTACTGTATCTTTATTCTTTTTTAATAACTCTGAAAATATTACTTCAAAAGTTTCTATTTCTTCTTCCTCTTCTTCCTCTTCTGCTTCTTCATCTATATCACTTAATTCAGTAGGATTATTTACTTGATTCATTAATTCTAATTTTAATTTATCTTCATTTAAAACATCTACATATCTATAAGTAGCATATATAACTAACATACTGGCGCACATATATATTCCAAATAATAATATTAGTTTTATATTAGTAAATGTTAATTGTTTAAATAAATTATTTTTAATAAAATGAGAAGAATATACTATTCTAAATTCACATTTATTATCTTTTTTACATATTTCATTAATTGATTTTAACCACTTAAAGTTTTGAGATATAAAGTTTCCTTTATCAGTTTTTTGATATAAAAATACAATAACATTTTTAGATTCATCTAATCTAATCATATCTACTAATTTTTCTATTAAATCAATAGAATAAATATACATTCTTATTGCTTTTAAATGATGATTAATTGCTAAAAACTCTTTTATATCATCATATAAACCTTCATATCTATCATTAATAATTAATTCTTTTCTATAATATAAAGTATCATGATCTAATGCATCTTGACTTAATAAAAACTTATCACTAAATTTATGTTCCATATGAGTAATTACATTTACATTATTATCTTTAAACTTTTTAATTATAAAGTCTGGCATATAATAAACATCTAATTCTTTAAGTGTTTTAGAATTTAATAATAGTTCATAATCATTTAAATTTAATGAACTTTTAAATAATAGTCTTAATTTAGTAATATTTAAACTATCAAATAAAATTACTACATATTTAAATGAAACTAATCTTTTAACAATAAACCAATCTATTTTATAATTAGATTTTTTTAATAATATAATTATTTTTTTAATATGAGTTTTAAAATAATTAAATGTATAATAAAGAGAATTCTCATAATAAGAATTTTTATTTACATATTTTTTTTCTTCTTCATTTATAAATCTAAAATCATATACTAAAGAAGAAGAAATAAAGCTTATTACTATATATTCTCTCATACTATATATAATACCATATTTTAATAAAAAAAAGAATATAGATTATTCAATTCCATATTCCTTTACTAAGCTTTTAAATACATCTAAATTAATCATTTTTGTTTTACTATTTTTAGCATCTATTGCCTCTCCATCTTTTATATATATAAATAGTGGAGCATCTTTTATTTTACTAGTTATATTAGGCATCTTTTCTTTTAATAATTTAATATATTTTTCATCATTTAAGTATTCATCTACATTTAAATATATAACCATCTCTTTTAAATTTTTTCTTGAAATATATCTATATAACTTTTTTTCCATATTTTTTATTTTAGCATCCCCTCTGTAACTTACAAATAATATTCCATCAGTAGTAGCTGGTATTAAATAATCTAAATCATTTATAGTAACTGATTGAACATTATTTTCAAATGGACTTTTATTACTTACATTTAATTTATATCTTATTGCAAAAGATCTAATATAAAGCGCTAGTAATATTGTTAAAACAGATATAACAAGTACTATAAAGTAATCACGAGCTACTATTTCTTTATTATTTTTCTCTAATTTTTTCACGCTAACCTCCATGTATATTTTATCACATAGGTATAATATATTCTAGTGTTTTTAACTTCTTAAAGTTATATCTTTTAATCCTTCATAAGTTAATTCATAATTTATATCACTATCATAATTATTTCTTAAAAAATAATCTTTTACTAAAAGTTTATCCCAATTAGTATCTAAAAACTGAGCTAAGTAACCAATTTTGTTTTTTTGTATTAATTGAGCCAGACATATGACTTTATTTCTTTAAGGCAATAAATAGATTTTAATAATGTAGTTTTTCCATTACCCTCTTCTCCTATACTAACGACTCTCATTTTAATAACCTCCAATAGTTTTTTTACTCTCTTAAAGTTATACTTTTATGATTAGCTGCTATTTGTTTAATACCTATTTCATTTTTAAAAGCTATAGTTGCTATACCACCATTTATAGAAATAACTACTCCTTCTCCATATATAGTATGATTTATTTTATCTGATGGTTTTATATTATAACTAGTATTATACATATTAGGTATTTTATCCATAGTAATATCTTCATTTTTAATATCAAGTAAAGAAGAATCCATTTCTTTTATAAATCTACTTTCTAAAGTATAATTAGTTTTTCCAAAAAGAGTTCTTTTTTTAGCATTTAATAAATATAGTTTAGTTTTAGCTCTTGTTATAGCTACATAACATAATCTTCTTTCTTCTTCTAAATCTTCTTTATTATCTATACTTCTAAAATGAGGAAATACTCCTTCTTCCATACCTGTAATAAATACTATTTTAAACTCTAATCCTTTTGCTGAATGCATAGTCATTAAACTAACTTTTTCTTTTGATTCTTTATATTGGACTTTATCACTTACTAACATAATAGTTTGTAAAAATGATTCTAAATCATATATACCATTATCTTCAAATGTTATAGCAAGAGATACAAATTCTTCTAAGTTTTCTAATTTTATATCATTTTCTAAGCTTCTATTATCTTCTAATTCTTTCTTTAAACCTGATTCATTTAAAGTAATTTCTACTATTTCTTTTATATTTTTATTCTTTGTTTTTTCTATTAAATTAAGTATTAAATTTTTCCATTCTAATTCTTTACCACTATCTATCGCATCAAACATAGAAAGATTTTCTTCGTATGCTTTTTGTCTTATTTTAGATATAGTTACTTCTCCAATACCTCTTTTAGGAGTATTAATTACTCTTTCTAAGCTAACTGAATCACTTGGATTATATATTAAATTTAAATAAGCTATTAAGTCTTTTATTTCTTTTCTATTATAAAAGTAATAGCTTCCATATACATTATATGGAATATTTTTAACAACTAATTTTTCTTCTATTACTCTACTTTGAGCATTAGTTCTATACAAAACAGCTATATCATTATATGAGTATCCTTCAGTTATTAAACTCATTATTTTATTTGTTACAGTAGTTGCTTCATCTATTTCATCATCACATCTAATATATTCTATTTTATCTCCATCTTCAAAACTAGACCATAAATCTATAAAATCTGCATTAGGATTATTTTTAATAACACTATTAGCTACTTTTAATATATTATTAGTACTTCTATAGTTTTCATCTAGTTTTATTAAAGTATAACCTTTATATTCTTTCATAAACTTTAACATATTTTTATAGTCTGCATTTCTCCATGCATAAATAGATTGATTCATATCTCCTACTACAAAAATATTATTATATTTTTTAGATAAAAGTCTGCATAAATCATATTGAATACTATTAGTATCTTGATATTCATCTACTAATATATATTTATAATGATTTTGATAACGCTCTAAAACTTCTTTATCTTTTTTTAATAGTTCTACTGGTAAAATTAATAAATCATCAAAATCAACTGAATTATTTATATTAAGAGTTTCTGTATATTCTTTATATATTTCTTTAATAACACTATCTTTTTCATTAAAAAATAATTTATCACAATCAGTAACTGATACACCATTATTTTTAAAATTACTTATTTTAGAACTTATATGTTTAATATCATATTCTTCTTTATTAAACCCTAATTTTTTAATAATCTTTTTAATTAATGATTTTACATCATCTGCATCTAATATATTAATATTTCTTTTAAAGCCTAATTTTTGATAATTTTCTCTAATTATTTTCATACCAAAAGAATGAAAAGTACCTATAAATATATCTTCACTATTAACATTAAAGTATTTTTCAATTCTTTCTTTCATTTCATTAGCTGCTTTATTTGTAAAAGTTATTGCTAGAATATTCCATGGTGCAATATTTTTCTCTGCAATTAAGTATCCTATCTTATTTGTTAACACTCTAGTCTTTCCTGAGCCTGCACCAGCAATTATTAGTACTGGTCCATCAGTCTCTACTAAAGCTTCTAGTTGTTTATCATTTAATCCTAATTTGAAGTCCAATTTTCTCTCCATTCCCTTAATAATTATATCATAGTTGGTCTTTATTCTCTAGAGATAAAAGCCCAAAAAAGATATATCTTTTTATAAGAATTCTAGTAAATATCTTAAGAAATATCTCGAACAAATATCTTTAGAAAATATATTACTTAAAATAAAATAACAGTCTCATATTATACTATAAGACTGTTTGTTTCAAGTTTAATTTTTGTTTTATTTTATGTATCTAAGTTAATTTTAAGTGAGTGTTTAATTTGAATTAGCAAGACTTTCTGCTCTTCTATGTGCTGCAAGAGAGTCAATTAGCTCATCAATATTTCCATTTAGATAATCATCGAATTTAAATACTGATTCATTTATTCTATGCTCTGTTATTCTTCCTTGAGGATAGTTATAT
>CAYFQM010000032.1:0-5865 GCA_964345385.1 uncultured Clostridium sp. | reverse complement strand
CAAATTCGTATTTTTCTAAAAGTTCACGAATTTCCATTTCAACTAAGTCTAATAACTCAGGGTCATCAACTTGATCACATTTATTCATGAATACTACGATTTTTGGTACTCCAACTTGACGTGATAATAAAATATGTTCTCTAGTTTGTGGCATTGGGCCATCTGATGCTGATACAACTAAGATTGCACCATCCATTTGAGCAGCACCAGTAATCATATTTTTAACATAGTCTGCGTGTCCTGGACAGTCAACGTGAGCATAATGACGTTTGTCAGTTTGATACTCAACGTGTGAAGTATTAATTGTAATACCTCTTTCTCTTTCTTCTGGAGCTTTATCAATTTTATCATAATCCATAAAATCTCCAAAATATTTTGTAATAGCAGCTGTTAATGTAGTTTTACCATGGTCTACATGTCCAATAGTACCTATATTAACATGTTCTTTAGAACGATCAAATTTTTGTTTTGCCATTTTAAATTCCTCCTTTTTTCATAAATATATTTTATCTAATACTTAAAACAATTTCAAGTATAAATAACATTTTTGCAAAACTAAATAGTTTTTTTAATTAACACTATTTTGATTTATTATTTCTTCTGCGATAGATTTAGGTACTTCTTCATAATGATCAAAGAACATTTGAGAAGTTCCTCTTCCTTGTGTATTACTTCTTAATGCAGTAGTATACCCAAACATTTCTGAAAGTGGTACCATCGCAGTAATACATATATTTTTGCCTCTTGATTCATTACCAAGTGGTTTTCCTCTTCTACTTGTTAAATCTCCAATAACTGTTCCCATAAATTCTTCTGGAACTACTACATCTACTTTCATTATTGGTTCAAGTAATGTGGGATTACATTTATTTTTAGCTTCTTTTAATGACATTGAAGCAGCTATTTTAAATGCTAGTTCATTTGAGTCCACATCATGATATGATCCATCAAATAAAGTACATTTAACATCTACCATTGGATAACCTGCAAGTACTCCTCCTGCTAATGCTTCTTGAAGTCCTTTATCTACTACTGGAATATATTCTCTTGGAACTACTCCTCCAACTACTGCATCAACAAATTCATATCCTTTATCAGGGTTAGGTTCGAATTTAACCCATACATGTCCATATTGTCCACGTCCACCTGATTGTTTAATATATTTACCTTCACATTCTGCAGTAGTTTTAATAGTTTCTCTATAAGCAACTTGTGGTTTTCCAACATTAGCTTCTACTCCAAACTCTCTTTTCATTCTATCTACTAAAACATCTAAATGAAGTTCTCTCATTCCAGCTATGATAACTTGTCCTGTTTCATGATCTGTTTTAGCTTTAAATGATGGGTCTTCTTTTGCTAATTTTTGTAATGCAATAGACATCTTTTCTTGATCTGCTTTTGAATTAGGTTCAATAGCTAGTTCAATAACAGGTTCTGGAAATATCATTTTTTCTAATATTACTTGTGATTTTTCATAACATAATGTATCTCCTGTAGTTGTATCTTTAAGACCTACTGCAGCCGCTATTTCTCCTGCATATACTTCAGATATTTCTTTTCTTTGATTAGCATGCATTTGAAGAATTCTTCCTATTCTTTCTTTTTCTCCTGTATTTGTATTTATTATATAACTTCCTGATTTTAATACTCCTGAGTATACTCTAAAGAATGTTAGATTTCCTACAAATGGATCATTCATTACTTTAAATGCTAATGCAGAAAATGGTTCATTATCGCTAGCTTTTCTTTCAATAGGATTATCTTTTAAATCCACTCCCTTAACTGATTCAATATCTACTGGTGAAGGAAGGTAATCTATTACTGCATCTAATAACGCTCTTGTTCCTTTATCACCTAATGCATCAGAACATAGTACTGGGAAGAAATTAACTGATAATGTAGCTTTTCTTATTGATTGTTTTAATGATTCAGTTTTTATTTCATTTCCTTCTAAATATTCCATCATTAATTCATCATCATAATCAGCTACTGCTTCAATTAATATATTTCTATATTTATCTACTACTTCTTTCATATCTTCTGGAATAGCTATTTCTTTTAATTCTTGTGCTTTTGTTCCATCGTATTCATATGCTTTTAATTCTACTAAATCTACATATCCAGTATAATGGTCTTCTGCTCCAATTGGAAGTACAATAGGAGCTGCATTACTAGATAATCTATTTTTAATAGATTCTAATGATTCATAAAAATTTGCACCTATTTTTTCCATTTTATTAGCACATATCATTCTAGGAACTTTATATTCATCTGCTTGTCTCCAAACTTGTTCTGTTTGAGTTTCTACTCCTGCTTGTGCATCTAAAAGTGCAATAGCTCCATCTAATACTCTTAAACTTCTTTCAACTTCAATTGTAAAATCTACATGACCTGGAGTATCTATAATATTTAATCTATAACCTTTCCAGTGTACTGTAGTTGCAGCACTAGTAATAGTGATTCCTCTTTCCTTTTCTTGATCCATCCAGTCCATTTGTGAAGCACCATCATGTGTTTCACCAACTTTATGAATGTTTCCTGCTAGGAATAAAATTCTTTCAGTTGTAGTTGTTTTTCCAGCATCAATATGAGCCATAATACCTATATTACGAATTTTATCTATTGTAACATCTCTTGCCATAATCTTATTCCTTTCTTACCATCTATAATGAGCAAATGCTTTATTTGCTTCAGCCATCTTATGTGTATCTTCACGTTTTTTAACTGCTCCACCTGTTCCTTCAGCTGCATCAATTATTTCAAACGCTAATTTTTCGGCCATTCCTTTTCCATTTCTATTTTTTGCATATTGAACTAACCATCTTAATACTAATGCATTAGCTCTTTCTTCTCTTACTTCAACTGGAACTGAATAACTACTTCCACCAACTCTTCTACTTTTAATTTCTAAAACTGGTTTAATATTTTCAAAAGCTTTTTCAAATACTTCCATTGGTTCTTTTCCAGTCTTTTCTTTAACTATATCAAATGCGTCATAAAGTATCTTTTGAGCAGTTTCTCTTTTTCCATCATTCATAATTTGATTAATTAACTTAGTAACCATTTTTGAATTATATATTGGATCTACTAAAATATCTCTTTTTGGTGCTTGTCTTTTACGCATAATTTATTTCTCCTTTCTTACTTCAAATTATCTTGGTCTCTTAGTACCATATTTACTTCTACCTTGGCGTCTTTTTTCAATACCTGCAGTATCTAAAGTACCACGAACTATATGATAACGAACACCAATTAAATCTTTAACACGACCACCACGTATTAATACAACGCTATGTTCTTGTAAATTATGTCCTTCACCTGCAATATAACAAGTTACTTCCATCCCATTACTTAACTTAACTCTTGCTACTTTTCTTAAAGCTGAGTTAGGTTTTTTAGGAGTTTTAGTTGAAACACGAACACATACTCCTCTCATTTGTGGTGATGGATTTTTTGTTCTAATTCTATCTTTTGAGTTATAACCAATACCTAAAACTGGGCTTTTACTCTTTCTAGTTTTATCTTTTCTTCCTTTTCTGATTAACTGATTTATTGTTGACATAAGTCTCCTTTCTAATACACAATACCAGGTGTATCATATTTGTTATTTTAAAGAGTTTTCTTACGAAAACCCAAATCTATTAAATAATATCATTTTATATATTACTTGTCAATCTTTTATTACTTATTTTTAAATATTTTATTAAGTTTTTCTTTTATTTGGTCTTTACTAAATGGCTTAGCTATATAATCAATAAAACCTAATGATAAATATTTTTCTTTTGATCCTTCAATTGCATCTGCGGTTAGTGCTATTGTTGGTATATTAAAGTTGGGATTTTCTTTTAACCTTTTATAGCATACTTCTCCCCTCATATTAGGCATCATTATATCCATTAATATTAAGTCATATTCATTTCCTACTTTAATTTTATTTAAACACTCTTCCCCATCATAACATTCATCAATTTCAAAATTAAAGTCTTGAAGTGCTCTTCTAGCTACTTTAATATTTAATTTATTATCATCTACTATTAAGATTCTTTTATTTCCAAAACCTAATAATTCTTTATTTAATTCATCTTTTACTTTTAATTTATATGCAGTATTCATTAACTCTTCTTCTGTCATAGGTTTTGATAATTTACTTATCTTTTGAGGAATATTTACTACAAATAATGAACCCTCTCCAAATTGAGATTGTACATTTATAGTCCCACCAATCATATCAACAAAACTCTTTGTTATAGCTAATCCAAGACCAGTTCCTTCAACTGTTGTATCTTTTTCTATATCTAACCTTTCAAACTTTGAAAACAACTTATTTATGTTATCTGACTTTATTCCTCTTCCAGTATCTTTAACACTTATTATTAAATTACATATATCTTTTTCATTTATACATTTACAAGTTAAAACTATTTCTCCTCTATCTGTATATTTAATAGCGTTAGCTAATAAATTATTTATTATTGCTTTTACTTTTGATTTATCTCCAATTAATTCATATGGTATATCTTCAGCCAAATCCACTTTAAAACTAATATTTTTTTCACTTATTTTAGTTGAAAGAAGCCTTGATAATGTTTCTATTTCTTCTACAAAATGATACTTTGATAATACTATTTCCATTTTATTAGATTCTATTTTATTTATATCTAAAATATTGCCAACTATTTCTAACAACGTTTTTGATGCTTGTAATATATAATCAGCATCTTCTAATATCCTAGGATCAGCTTTATCTTTTAAACTTTGTATATCTTCACTAAAACCCACTATTGCATTTAAAGGAGTTCTTATTTCATGAGACATACTACTTAAAAAATCAGTTTTTGCTCGATTCGCTTTTTCTGCTTGATCTTTAGCTATTTCAAGTTGAGTTATCATGTGCATATCTGGATTTTCTATAGTAAAATACATGATATAATCTATTAACGTTAATAAAATATTATATAATAAAATCCCCGGAAAAGATAAAGCAATAATATAAAAAATAATCGCTATAATAATAATCAAAAATATTGGATAATATCTTTTATCTATTTTTTTATAATTAACAATTGAAATAACAAATGATAAAATTAACATAACAGCTACAACTATAAAAGTATAATCTGCCGTAGCGCCTATTACATTGGTTACTAAGCCTATCCTAATTATTTTTATGTTTGTAAAAGAAATAATAATAGAAAAAATAATTATGAAAATCAAATTTCCAACTATAATTTGTTTTATTTTGTTTTTTAAATTTTCTTTAGTTATTAAGAGAATATAATTAAAAAAAGATGTAAAAACAATAGCAAATAAAACAGCTAATATTTTGTTGACAAAATTTATAAAAGGGTAATATGTTTCATTTAATACTTCCAATGTATTTGTTGCAGCAATAAAATGAATTATTGTATGTAAAATTGCCGCGATTAAAGAGCATATTAATATAACTTCATAATATTTGTTTTCTATAAGCTTTATATTTTTTTTACTAAAGTAAACAATATTTATTAAAAGCGTAAATATAAGTGCTACTAATGGAATTTCAAATTCTAAAGACATAAAAAATCACTACTTTCATAGTGATTATAACATTTTTTATACTTAAAAATCAATATGTTTTATTCCTGCTAAGAGTTAATACTTTAGCATTTTCTTTAGCTAACGAAACATTATCTAAAATAGAAAACACTTCCTCAGCGTCTATTTGTCCTTTAGAGATATAATAAAAGTATTCTTCTGCTTCTCTATCAAAATAATCTGTTTGTTTTATTAAAGAATCAATATAATTTTCCCAATACAAATCCAAAGCTTTACCTCTAGGAAAATCATCTCTTTTATATTGAGAATATTTTTCCATCAGTTCCCATT
>CAYFQM010000031.1:0-6482 GCA_964345385.1 uncultured Clostridium sp. | reverse complement strand
AAATTTTTACAGATTATAGTTTAAGTGATGGTGAATATGAACTGCTAAATGCTCAAGTATTGGAAATAATAAAAGCATATGATTTTAATAAAAATTCAAATTTATTATCATATGCAAAGTTTTTAACAAAAATTTTACTAGAAAAAAACTCTGATTCGCACGACATATATTATATAAACTTGTGTCAGATTTTAAAGCGTGAAAACAAACTAACAGATGAAGAAATTAAAGAACTAATGAAGATTAAAGCTAATAATTCTAATTTAGAAATACAGTTGTGTTGTAGTTTATTAATGGATAGTAAAGTTGAAGCCAGTATCTTAATAAAAGATATTGATTATCAAACTATGGAGTCTTTTAAAAAATATCCAATATCAATATATTTATAGCAAAAAAAAGTTAAATATAAAATTAATGAGTATCTACGTGTTGAAAAAAAGCAAGACCAGAATACAATTGTATATTATAGATATGATTTAATAATTAAGACATTCTTTGTAAATCACTATATTAGCTCAGCCTTAGATATAGAATATATTTATGTGTTGTGCTATAATTTAATAAAGATATGAGGTGTTCTAATTGGAAAAAATAGTTTATTTAATAAGACATTCTGGTCCATTTGTTGAGTATGATAATCAAGAAAATATGTCATGGTATGAATTTAATAAAAATATGATTCTATCTGTTAAGGGAGAAGAAAATGCTAAAACATTATGTAAAATAGATGAATTGAAAGGTATAAAAAATATATATTCCAGTAATTCTGCTAGGGCAATAGGCACGGCTAAATATATTGCAGAGATGAACAATGTTAAAATCAAAATAGATAACAAAATTAATGAAAGAGAGTTTGGGATAGAATATTTATCTGATTTGCCAAAAGATTTTACTGAACGCTCGTTTATAGATAAAAACTTTAAAATTAAATATGGCGAGTCTCTCAACGATATGGACAATAGATTCAATGAATTTATCAGCGACATTTTAAGCAAAAATAATAAGTCAATAATTGTTATTCATGGCATAATGCTTTTGTCTTATTTGCAAAACAATTGTGATTTTAAATTCGAAAACGGAAAAGTATTTGTAACTTACAGAAATAAAATGATTGTTTACGAGAAACCAAAAAATCCAAGTGTATATAAGATCACCTATAATGAAAATAATGATATCATTAATATAGAAAGTCTAGTTGGAGGTCAAAATGAAGAATAAACCTAGTGTCCTATATAGAGGAATAAAAGTTGACTATAATAGTTTACAAAATTTTCAATTTTTTGGTGTTGATTTAAAAGTTAATTATGCTCCTATTATTGATCAGTATGGTAGAAAGACTGTTACTGATGGAAATGAATATGGAGTTTATATGTCTGATAATTTGAGTATGGTAACATCAGCATATGGAAATTTACATCATGACGGATTGCCAATACACAAAAATTTATCAATTTATAATGAACGAATAATGATTCCCTCTGTTGCAGTAATATATCAAATTAGTACCGAAGGACTAGATGTAAGAAAGCCTTTTATTTCAGACCAATTAAAGGGTCACTATAATAATGGATTTCAAGGTGACGAATGGATAACAGATTTTGTGTCTGCTGATAATTATACATTATATCGAGTTAGAATTGGTGCGGATATTTTACATGATGCAGAGGATATTGATTTATCAAAAACAGATGATATTTCAGAACAAATAAAACAAAAATTAGAAATGCGTAAATATAGACTAGAAACATTTGCTAATGCTATGGAAAGAATGTCGCCAATGAAAAGAAATGCTATTGGTAGAGATGAATTAAATATTTTAAAATCTATTTATGGCAAAAATGGTTTAAAGTATATTAATGAAGATAGTTTAATTACAAACAATGTAGATGGTATGTTAAGATATTTAGTGGCAAAGACATTTAAACAAAATGAATCAGATATAGATTTTCAAACAATAAGATATATAAATGGTTTAAAAGGACAAGCAATGAGTATTGATTCAATTATTGAAATTTTAAAAAATGATAAAATTAAAAATATGCAAGATAAAGTTGCATTTGAAGAAAGAAAAAAGCAAGAAGGAGTTCTTTATGTAACAAGTAAGTTTGATAAGCAAGAAAAAAGATTAGATGGTCTTATGTCTATGGTACTTCTTCGTCGAAAGAAAGATAATCAACATAATCAAGAACAGGCACAAGCAAATACTTCTATTAATGAAAATATAACGAGAGAAGATCAAGAATGGGAAATGATTAAAGAAAAATATGATTATGATGAATTAGAGCCAGAAAGACAGCAAATTGTAGAACAGCAATTTCGTGAAATGATTTATAAAAGAAGAATGAGTGAAATTGGTATTGATGATATCACAGAAGAAACTGAAATGACTGAAAATGTTGAACATTCTGGAAAAAGAATGATGTAGTTTATAATCACAAGATATTATTGCTGACAACTGGAATAATTTAATAGAAAGATTAAAATAAATGTAACAAATTCAGAAAATGATGTTATAATTTAGTTAGTGATTGATTCTTACATCAATTACCTTTGGTAAAAGTTGTATATAACTTTCTCAGCTCCACCAATAAAAAAATAATCTACTTTGTTTGTAGTTTAAATAAATCTTATAAAGAGGACAAATAATGAAAAAATTTACTAATGATATTTATATAACAATTAATAAAAAATTATTTACTAATAATTTTTGGAGTATTGATATAGAAAAAAAGAAAGAATTAATAAATAAAGAATTAATAAATTACACTCTGCTTAAAATAAATGAATTAGGTCTAGGCAAATATATAAATGATAAGCAAAGTGAGGTGTCATTAGAATCATTATTTAAAAGTATAGATATTAATTTAAAAACTCTAGAAGAAAAAAATGAGTTTTTTAGACATTATACACATTATATTCTTGATGTAGCGGGCACTTTACAAAGATGGGAAATATTATGGTGGGAAGAAGATAAGAAAGAGTTAATAAATAGTCCACTAATTAAATTTGATGATTATGGTAGATGGGATAAAGTTTATTCGCATTCTCAAACACCACCATTACAAATTACTTTATTTGTATTAGATGTATTTAATAATCAATTTGGAAAAATAAAAGAAAAAGTAGAATATCCAAAAAAATCACTAACATATAGTTAAAAAAGAGCTATTATACATTAAAAATATTGCCCTGTAGCCAAGTGGTAAGGCGCTGGACTCTGACTCCAGCATTCATAGGTTCGAATCCTATCAGGGTAACCATAATTAAAATAAGTTTCAAATCTTTATTTGAAACTAATTTTAATTATGATATACTATATATAGAAATGGAGGGTATTATTTTGATAACGCAAAAGCAATTGTTAGAGGTTTTACAAATCGCTTATCCAGATTTAGAATATATTGATATAATTAACTCGTTTTTTTATAACCCAGATTCTGAAAAAATAGGAAAGTGTGTTAATTTGGATGATTATGAAGAAATATTAAAAAGCGGAGGCATGAGTTTTGAACCAATATTTAGTTATGATGAGAAAGATAAGTGTGTAATTAGATGTACAGAATGTGGTGCAGTTATAGAAACTTTTAATGATGAACGTTATGAACCAGAGTTTAGATGCCCAGTATGTACTAATTATAAAACAAATTATAAATATTATACTAAAGAAGAAATAGAAGAAAATGAAAAATTACAAAAACTTATAAGAATGTATGAAATCATGGAAGAAGATTTAATATATGAAGATGAAAATCTAAAAGATGATAAAGGACTATATGATTGGGAATTATTTAAAACTTTTAGAGTTGTAGCAGGAGACTATATATATTATGTTCAATTTATTATTGATTCAAGAAAAAATAAAAATAAATTTAAAGGATTAAATATAAAAATCACTAAACATTTAAGAAATACAGAGCTACTAGTATCAACAAAAATAGTACCTTTATTTAAAAAAGAAAACAAAGAAACATTAACAAAAAGGTTAAAAAGGTAAAATATAATATTATTAATATTATATTTGCCACCTTAGTTAAGTGGTATAATAGGGCCATGGTAAGGCTCAGTTACAAGTTCGATTCTTGTAGGTGGCACCATGTATATAAATTAGAAGATTATTTTATCTTCTTTTTATTTGTGATATAATTAAGAAGGTGAATGATATGAAAAAAGTAATGGTACTTGCAATATTAGATGGTTGTGGAATAAGAAAAGGAAGTGATGGTAATGCATTTTTAAATGCTAAAAAGCCAACATTTGATTATTTAGTAAATAATTATCCACATTCTTTACTTGATGCATCTGGATTTTTTGTAGGTCTTCCAGATAATCAAATGGGTAATAGTGAAGTAGGGCACATTAATATAGGTGCTGGTAGAGTAGTATATCAATCAATTGAAATAATAAATAAAAGTATAAAAGATAAAAGTTTTTATGAAAATGAAAAAATATTAGATGTTATAAATCATGTTAAAAAGAATTCTTCATCACTTCATATTATGGGCCTTTTAAGTGATGGAGGAGTTCACTCTCATATAGATCATTTAAAAGCATTAATAAAGTTATGTAAAAGTCAAAATGTAGAAGTATATTATGATTTATTTCTAGATGGAAGAGACACACCGCCTAAAAGTGCATATAAGTATATTAAACAAATAGAAGATTTAAATTATGGTAAAATCTCAACAATATCTGGAAGATATTATGCGATGGATAGAGATAATAATTTTGATAGATTAAAAAAAGCTTATGATGCGATTTGTTATGGAGAAGGAAATGTTTTTTCTTCACCAAAAGAACTAATTGATTATTCATATGAAAATAATATAACAGATGAATTTATCATTCCAAGTATTATAAATAAAAAACCTCTTAGTGATAATGATGGAGTAATAACATTTAATTTTAGAAAAGATAGGTTAAGAGAGCTTTTTACTTCTCTTACTAATTATGAAGAATATAAGGTGCAAGCGCTTGAAAAAGGTATGCATATAAAAGAATATAAAAATCTTAAATGTTTAACTATGATGAAGGTAGTTGAGAGTGTTAAGTGTCCATATGCTTTTGAAGATATTAAATTAAATAATACTCTTGGAGAGTATTTATCAAATAAAGGATATAATCAACTTAGAATAGCAGAAACTGAAAAATATGCTCATGTTACATATTATTTTGATGGTGGAAAAGAAGTAGATTATAAAGGAATGAAAAAAATATTAATACCTTCACCTAAAGTCGCAACATATGATTTAAAGCCTCAAATGAGTGCTTTAGAAATAACAAATGCTTTATTAAATGAAATAGATAAAGATATTTATGATGTTGTTATTTTGAATTATGCTAATGGTGATATGGTAGGGCATACAGGTAACTATGAAGCAGCATTAAAAGCAGTTGAATATTTAGATGAATGCCTTAAAAAAATATACAATAAAGTAAAAGAAAAAGATGGAGTATTAATTATAACATCAGATCATGGTAACTGTGATATTATGTGGGATGAAAATAAAAATATTGTAACTAGTCATACTACATCGAAAGTTCCGTTTATTATAACTAAAAAAGGAATTAAACTTAATAATGGTTCACTTTGTGATATAGCTCCTACTATATTAGAGTTACTTAATGAAGAAAAACCAAGTGAAATGATTGGAACTTCATTAATAAATAAGTGATTTCATTGACTTTTAAAAAAAGGTAATTTATAATAAAACATAACTTTTTAAAGGAGGGTTATAATGAGAGATTATTCATTAGATGCTAAAGAAGCACAAACATATATATTGTCTTATAAAAAAGTTTATAAAGATAATAAAGATTATTTAGTTCTTGAGTTAGCAAGCGGAGAAGAATTTTTTGTTCTTAATACAAAAGAAAATGAAGAGAAAGTATTAGCTATTATGGAGAAACAAGCAAGAGATGCAAATGTAAAACCACTTGATTTATTTGATACAACTGCTGCTGTAGTTTTGCCAGGAGCTTTACCACTTGCAATGTATCTTTTTTCAAATAATCCAGGATTGCTTTCAGGAATAACATATACAACAGTTCTTTCAGGAGCATTTTATTTTCCATTAAGAGCACTAATGACTAAAATGAAAGAACATGAAATATTTAAAATGAATTATTTTTTAGATTATAAAACAGCAATAAATGAAAATTTAAAAGAAAACAAAGAAAATATGAAACTAGGTATTAGTGGTAAATTATTTAGAAAAATGGAATCAATTGAACAATTAGATAGAAAACCATTAATTTTAAATATAAATAATATAGATGATTGTTCATTACAAGATTTAAGGGTATTAAAAGAAAATGCTGAAAGAATAAAATATTTTGATGAAGAAAAAGGATTTAAAAAAACAAAAAAAATAAATTAGTAGCAATAATGCTACTTTTTTTATTGTTGAAAGATTTATGTTAATATAATATAATTATATTATATGGAGGATAAATGAAAAATAGAAAAGGCTTTACATTAGTAG
>CAYFQM010000030.1:0-7450 GCA_964345385.1 uncultured Clostridium sp. | reverse complement strand
ATGAGAATCAATTAATCTTATTGCATACAAAACATCATCTTTAAAACCATGAGTAGGAGTAAATATGACTCTTTTCCCTTGAGGTATTTCAGCTCTTCTTTCCACATGAAAATTATAATGACCATTATCCATAGAACTGATTTTTCTTAACAACGGATTAATTTTTCTTCTAAAAGTTACACTTCCTTCTCCAATAACATTTGGATCATCTGTTAATAAATGTTTCAACCACCAATTTTTCATTTTCTCTCCATAATATCAATGATATTACCCATTTCAATTTGATGTATTTTATCATAAAACAATAATTTTGTCAAATATATTATTTTAGAAAAAAGCTAAACAATAAGCATTTAAAAACAGTATATTTCTATACTATTTTTTTTCTCCTAATATAACTTCTGAAGCTTTTTTCATAAGAAGACTTTGTATATAACCTTCTTTACTTCCAAATTGTTTTAAGAATTCTTCTTCTTTTACTTTAAAGTTTTCTAAAGCTTTTTTTATTTCTTCTTTATATTCTTCTTCAGTTACTTCTAATTTTTCTTTTATTATAACTTCATCTAATACTAACCTATAACCTATTTTTTTATTTGCTTCTTCTTCTAAAGTTTTTTTAAATTCATCTATATTACTATTAGTATATTGAAGATAAGTTTCTAGATTTAAACCTTGCATTTTTAATCTTTCAGCAAAATCTCTTGTAAGAGCTTCTACTTCATCTTCTGTCATTTCAGTTGGTATTTCAAACTTAGCATTTTTTACTACTTCATCCATACATTTAACAAAGTATTCTTCATTTACACTTCTTTCTTTTTGAGCTGATAGATATTCTTTTATATAGTTATCTAACTCTTTTTTAGTCTTTACATTTTCAATATTTAAATCTTTAAAAAACTCTTCATTTATTTCTGGTAATACTCTTTCTTTAACTTCTTTTATTTCAACTTTAAATACTACCTCTTTACCAGATAATTCTTTAGAACCATAATTTTCAGGAAACTTTAACTTTAAATCTTTTTTATCTCCTTTTTTTAAACCAATAAGTCCATCTTCAAATCCTGGTATAAATGTATTAGAACCTATTTCTAAATTATAATCTTCTCCTTTACCACCATCAAATGGTTTTCCTTCTAAAAAGCCTTCAAAATCTATAATAGCTATATTTCCTTTTTTTATTTTAGTATCTATCACTTTTAAATCTGAAAAATAACTTTTAATACGATTAATTTCTTCTTCTATTTCTTCTTTTGGAATTTCTACCACTTCTTTTTTAATACCTAAATTTTTATATTTACCTAAATTTACTTCTGGTTTACCTACTATTGTGATTTCTACTTCTATATGTTTTTCATCAATACTAGTTAAATTAATTCTAGGAGTTGCGACTGGTGTAATAGTTTCTTTGTCATCCATTAATTTTTTATATAATATTTCTAATGCAATATCAGAAGCATCCATATATAATGATTCAATCCCATGTCTTTTAACATATATATCATATGGAACTTGTCCTTTTCTAAAACCCGCTTCTTTAATATCTTTTTTGTTTTTATTAAATGCTTTTTTTAAGACTTCTGTCCATTCTTTTCCTTCTAATTTTAATGTATATGTTTTTTTCATATATTCCTCCTCTATTAAAAAGGATAATTAATTTATCCTTACTATATTTACTTTATATAAACCATCTGGAGAAGTTACTTCAACAGTATCTCCTACTTTTTTACCTAATATAGCTGCTGCAATTGGAGATTCATTTGATATTTTATTATTAAATGGATCTGCCTCTTGACTCCCAACTATAGTATATGTTTCTACATCATTACCATCATCATATTTTAATTCTACTTCACAACCTATATTTACTTTACCATCATTAATAGCTTCTTTAACTATAGTTGCATTTTCTAATATATATTCTATTTCAGCGATTTTTTGCTCTAGATTCGCTTGATCTTCTCTTGCTTGATCATATTCGGCATTTTCACTCAAATCACCCATAGCTCTAGCTTCTTTTAAAGTTTGAGTTATTTCTTCTCTTTTTGTTGTTTTTAAAAATAATAGTTCTTTCTCAAGGTCTTTTTTACCCTCTAAAGTAAGAAAAACTTCTTTCTTTTTCATTTATGTATACTCCTTTCTTTGCATGTATTAAATCATACCATAACAGATACCTATTGTCAAGATAATTAAATGGCGTTTTTAATAACCAAAAAAGCTGTTTTTTTATTAATATTCAAACCATAATCCTTCTTTTTTTAATCTATTTATTGTCCTATTATGGTCACTTTCATTTGTATTAAAATATAACTTACTATTTTTATCTGAAACAAAATATAAATAGTTACTTTCTTCTTTTTCAATTACAGATAATATAGATTCAAGAGATGGATTACATATCGCAGAAACTGGAAGTTTTCCAGCCATACAAGAGCTTCTAGTATTATATTGATTACAAGAGTTAAGCTCACTTATTTTTAAGTCTCTACTCCATAATTCTAACTTTTCAGCATAATATGTAGTTACATCACTTCCTAATCTTTCTTTTATATTCAATCTATTAAAAAATACACTAGCTACTTTTTTTCTATCTTCAAAAGTTTTAGCTTCAGCTTCTACTATTGAAGAAAGAGTTAATATTTCATGAACAGTTAAATTACTTTCATTAATTTTATCTTTATATATAGATAACTTATTATCAGTATTATTAAGTATAATTTCAAATATTTCTTTTAAAGAACTATCTTTATAAAAATTATATGTATCAGGAAATAAATATCCTTCTAATGAATAATATATATCACTATTTTTTATTTCATCTGTTAAGAACCAATATTTATTAATTAAACTATCCAAATACTCTTCATCTTTTAATAAGAAAAGAATTTCTTCTTCTGTTATACCAAAGTTTTCGTTTATAACTTTAATATAATATCTCATAGTTTTACCTTCTACAAAAGTAATGTTTATTGTTTCTCCTATTGTAATGCTTCGTTCACTTAAAGTTTTAACCACTTTTTTTAAACTCATGTTTTTATTCAAATAATAAGTTCCTTTTTCTAAACCAGTGGGTTTATTTAATTTAATATAGATTTTATAAAAAAAATTACTTCTAATTAAACCTTCTTCTTTTAATCTTTCACCTATTACACTAAAAGTTTCTCCTTCATTAACTATAAAAGTAACACTTTTATCTTTTCTACTAACTGGTGAAGTTAAAAACATAAATAATAAAAATAGCATACTAAACACTAGTGCTATTATAATAGCTATTTTAAATTCTTTTTTCATTTTTTTCTCCTATTCTTGAAGTGAATCTAATATATTTTTTAAAAAATCAAATTCTTTTTCTGAAGATACTGATTTTAATTTTGTCATATTTCCAGCAGGACTTAACGTATAACTTTTACAATAAGCTTTTACTTTACCATCTTTGTTTTTAGCTTCATCAGTATATATAACATAATTATTATTGTTAACATTAGATTCTATATTTAAAAGTATTCTATATGTTGTTTTTTTACCATTTTTATCTTTTAAACAAAATGTATTACGTGCCATTATTTCTCCTATCTAAATATGATTGCAAGATTATACATGATGCCATTTTATCAACAACTTCTTTTCTTTTTTTTCTACTTATATTACTATCAATTAATATTCTTTCTGCTTCAATAGTACTAAACCTTTCATCTTGCATTATTACTTCTTTATTAAATCTTTGAATAAGTATATCTTTAAATTCTAAAGAAATTTTACTTCTTATAGATTCTTTTCCACTTAAATTAATTGGATTTCCTAACACAAAAACATCTACTTTTTTTTCTAGTACTATTTTTTCTAACATATTTAATAACTCTTCATAGTTATTATATTTAACTACCTCTAAAGGAGTTGCAATTAAACCAGATTTATCACTTATAGATAAACCTAATGTTTTACTTCCTAAATCAAGACCCAAATATATCATTTATTTAAAAATCCAATTAACATTGTCTCTAATATTTCTTCTTTTTCAAATTCTAATATTCTATTTCTACATTCTTTATAACTAGAAATATATCCTGGATCTCCACTTACTAAATATGCAACTATTTGTTTTACAGGATTATATCCTCTATCTTCTAAATCTTCACATATACTAAGTAAGGTTCTTTTAATATTACTGTTTACTATTGCGCCAGTATCTACTATTGTAGTTTCATCACTCATATAAATCACTTCCTTTTCTATATATATTTTAACACAATAAATAAAAAATGAAAATTATTTTCCTTTAGTTATATTTCTATTTTGATATGATAGTAATGCTTTATCAAATTCTTTAGAATCAAAGTCTGGAAAACATACCTTTGTAAAATATAATTCAGCATATGAAATAGAATATAACATAAAATTACTTATTCTTAATTCACCAGAAGTTCTAATCATTAAATCAACTTCAGGTAAATCATTATATAAATAATTATAATATGTTTTTGGATTAATATCTTCTATATTAAGTTTATTATCTAAAACCAATTTAACTATTTTTTTAGTAGCATCTACTATTTCAAGTTGTCCTCCATAATTAAGGCATATATTTAATACTCCACTTTTACAATGCTTAGTTTCTTTTTCTAACTTTTTCATTGCATTCCATACTTTATCTTCTAATGGATAACGAGTCCCAGAAAAAACTACTTTAACATCATGTTTTAAGAAAAACGAAGTATCTTTTTCAAACCCAGTTAAAAATAAATTCATTAAATAATCTACTTCACTTTTTTCTCTTTGAAAGTTTTCGGTTGAAAAAGCAAATACACTTAAATACTTAACTCCTTGATTAAATATATGAAGAGCTGTTTTCTTTAAAGTTTTATATCCATTTAAATGCCCAAATGTTCTTTCTTTATTTTGCCTTGTAGCCCAGCGTCCATTACCATCCATTATAATTGCTACATGAGTTGGTATTTTATTCATTTTTCCTCCAAATAAATTATAGCATATTTAAAATATTTATGATATAATCTAAAAGATTTAAGGAGGAAGAAAATGGATAATATAAGAAATTTAATAGAAAACAAAGATTACATTCAAATAAAACAAGAAATCAATACTTTTAATGAACATGATATTGCTAATATATTAGAAGAATTGAATAAAGAAGAACAAGTAAAAATATTTAGATTATTAAATAAAGATCTTCAAGCTGATGTATTTAGTAGTTTAGAAACTGATACTCAAATGCAACTAATTGATTTATTAACTGATAATGAAGCAATTAATATTATTAATGATATGTATTCTGATGATGCAGCTGATTTATTTGATGAAATGAGCGCTATAGTAGTAAATAGACTACTATCTAAAATAGATAAAGAACAAAGAGCAAATATTAATCACTTGTTACAATATGCAGATGATAGTGCTGGATCTATAATGAGCGTTGAATATTTAGATTTAAAAGAAAATATTACTATTAAAGATGCTATTTCTAAAATTAGAAAAGAATATGAAGAAATAGAAAGTATAAGTACTTATTTTGTAACTGATAAAAGAGAGAAACTAATAGGAACTGTATTATTAACAGATTTAATTATTCATGATGAAAACATAAAAATTCATGAAATAATGAATGAAGAAGTTATATCAGTTACTACATCTACTGATCAAGAAGAAGTAGCTAGAATAATACAAGAATATGATATTACTTCTATTCCAGTAGTAGACTCTGAATATAGACTAGTTGGTATTATTACTATTGATGATATAGTTGATATTATTGAAGAAGAAACAACTGAAGATATTGAAAAGATGGCTGCTATTGTACCTACTGAAAAAAGTTATTTTAAATTATCTACTATAGAAATATGGAAGTCTAGAATCCCTTGGTTATTACTATTAATGATATCAGCTACTTTTACTGGTAAAATAATACAGCATTATGAACTAGCATTAAGTTCTTATGTAATACTTACTTCTTTTATACCTATGCTTATGGATACTGGAGGAAACGCTGGTGGTCAAGCAAGTGCTACTATTATAAGAGGCATTTCATTAAATGAAATAGAATTTAAAGAATTGTTAAAAGTAGTATTTAAAGAGTTTAAAGTATCTATTTTAGTGGGATTAACATTAGCTATTTGCAACTTTATTAAATTATTATTAATAGATAAAGTAGCTCTTACAGTAGCTTTAATAGTATGCATAACACTATTACTAACTGTTATTATAGCAAAACTTATAGGTTCATCTTTACCTATTTTAGCTAAAAAAATAGGATTCGACCCTGCTGTAATGGCAAGCCCATTTATTACAACAATAGTTGATGCTTTCTCACTACTTATTTATTTTAAAATAGCAACATCTATTTTAGGCATTTAAAAAATATATCAAATGATATATTTTTTTATTATTGATATTATTCGTCCTTTTTTATTACATCAATAATTGCTTTAGCTTTATAAAACCAATCATTTTCTTTTGCTTCTTTATCAAGAAGTGCAATATAACTTTTATCATTCTTTTTATTATATGCCTCTTCTAATTTTTCAAAGATATTTTTATGATTACAAATTATAACTGATTTATATTTTTTACATTCATTCATTTCAGTTGTAATAATAGGTTTATGTAGAGCCATATATTCAAATACTTTAACTGGTGACGTTGATTTAGTAATATCATTAATTAAAAATGGAATAGATAAAATATCACATTTATCAGCATAATATTTAAGTACTTTATAATCTCTTGGTCCCATAAAATAAATGTTTTTTTCATCCTTAATATTTTCATCATATGCTTCATCATATTTAATTCCAAATAAAATAATATTATATTTATCACTTTTAGCTATTTTTTTAATTAAATCATAGTCAAACCATTTAGCAAGTGCTCCATAATAACAAAGATTAATCTTACCATTATTAATAATATCCAAAAACTCTTTTTCTAATTTATATTTTTCTTTTCTATCTATTATAAAATTATAATCAACCCCATTATTTGACTCAATTAAATTAGTCTTACCTCTTTTTTCTATTACATCTTTTTTAAGTTCATCTGCTGTAACAACGACATAAACATCTTTGTTTTTCATTGCGTATTTATATTTATCAATAATATTTTGTGGTAAGTCTTTAGTTCCAGCAAGCTCCGGAGATAAATGATCTATATATTCATAAATGAATTTATATCCAGAATTAATATAATCTTCAATATTTTGTACACTTAATTTCCAATCTGTTGAATAAAGCTGTATATATTTAGGCTTAGTTATTTTACTTAATTCTTTCATAAGAATTTTATTAAGTGCTTTATTATTATAATTAATTAAATAAAAATTATCTTGAAGTTTTTTTATAGTTTTAACATTATCAGTCATTGTTGTTACCTCATATAAAACTAAGCATTTATTTTTAGATAAATTGTTAGATATATGTTGAGGTCTTTGAAATAAAGGTACATT
>CAYFQM010000029.1:6803-8009 GCA_964345385.1 uncultured Clostridium sp. | reverse complement strand
GATGCTCAATATCAAAAAGCATTATCTAATATGGTTTCTGCATGGAGTGAATGGAGAAAATATTATGTGATGTCAAAAACACAAATAAAAAATCCTAAATATCCTGAATCACAATTTGAACTTTTTGAAGATACGCCGTATGCTGTGACTTGTGATTTTTTTTCTAAACAAGATAAATATTCTAATCTTTATGGTAAAGAGAAAGATGTATACAATACTTGTTACGATGAATATGAAAAATTGAGGCAAATAAAAAGAATTAAAGATAAGAAAAATTTAGATAATTATTCACTATCCAATCAACCTACTGAACAAATATGTTCTGCTGTAGGTTATTGCATGTATTTCCCTGCAATAATATTAACTTGGACTCCTATATACACAACAAAATATACTTATTCAAATTACACTTTAAGTAGAGATTGGCAGGCTGCACAAGAAAAAGATGGAACTTCACCTTCGGCAGGAGGAGAGTGTTTAATTACATATCCTAGTAGTACTTGTTCATATAAAACAGGAAATGAATGTTTAGAAATTTTTTCTACATCATTAAAAGGATGTAACCAAGCTGGAGGAACTTATAAAAGAGGAATTTGTACAGTAAGAAAATGTGATCCTAATAAAATAATAAATAAATATATCCCAGGATATCCATTTCATAATAATGCAGATTGTAATAATGCATTAGATATTGCTAGAGCTAATCCAAAATGTACTATTAAAAATACATTATTAGAAGATAATATTACTGAATGCAAAAGAGAAGATGGTACAACTTGTTCTCCTGGAAAAAATGGTGACATTAATAAAGTTTTAAATTTAACAAAATCAGCTCTAGCAAATTATAAAAGTGCAGTTGGAGTGGTAAATAATTTGTTAATGCAAATTCAACAATGTGATTTTTATGGAACAAATGATTGGATTAAAGAAGATAGTGATATTTTAAATTATGCCCTTGGATTAATAGGAAGTGGTGGAGGCTCTTCTTCAGGTGGAGGGGGAGGAGGTTCATTTGCTGGAGGTGGTGCTAATCCTTCAACAGCTACTAGTGATGCAGAAGTGGCACAAGGTGTATTTAAAACAATAACTATAAATGACGGTTCAAATCCAGGTTCAGATGAAGGTTTAGACACAGGAATGTCTTCAACCTTATACGATGAAGAAGGTAATATTTACGTTGCTCATGATGAAGCGGAAGCTCGCACT
>CAYFQM010000029.1:0-6793 GCA_964345385.1 uncultured Clostridium sp. | reverse complement strand
AAGCTAGATACAGGAAATACTTATAATGATTATCTTGTTATGCCTCTTGCTTCTGCTTCAACTCCTAGTATTAAAAGAAGAGTACTTCAAAGAACTGCTATGGTTAATAGAGGAAGTATTCCTATATTAAGTGTAAGTTATGGAGACTCAAGATATGGTAAAGAATATATTTATCCTTATGTTGCTAATGTAATTGATAATCAAGTAGAGGGTGGATTAATTAATATATATCATATGGGTGGAAATGATTATAATACTTCTTCTGCTGTAAAAGAAAGAAATGTATCTATGGTTTTCTGTACAGATACAAAGTGTACTTATCCAGTTGGTACTAATATAGTAGCATTAGATAGTTATGATTCAAGTGGTAGAAATAATGGTAATAATGTATCATTTACTGTTACTTCTGAAATTATGTATTATAGAGATATGAGATATTTTGCAGAATCTTATACTGGTGATGTTAGAGAAGTTAGAGCTGAAACTAAAGTTGATCCTAAGAAGTTCTTAATGCTTGATAATGGTGTTTATCCTGTATCTACATCTGCTAAAACTGGATTATATAATATTCATTATACATTTAAAGGGTTATCTAATGGTAAATATAAAAATACTCAAAATTATGGACCAAAGTATATTAATATTGAAAAAGATACTTATGAGTATGATTGTGCTTATGATAATATTAATATGACCCAAGCATTTAACTGTGAAAATGTTAAAGCAATAGATTGTGTATATACTAAGAATACTGTTCCATCATTAGAGTGCCTTGTATGTAGACCTGATGATGCTAAATCTGGATTTGAATTTAAAAATGTTAATTTAGAAGATTTATTCCCTAATAAAGATAGACCTAAAGGGTATAACTGGCAAAATCAAGATCCTTTAGTAAGTCGTATTCAAAATAATAAAGATGCATTATTTAATGACCCATGTATGTATGAACTTGGTGTTACATTAACTCCTACTGATATTAATAAAATAAGAGAATATAATAAAAATAAAATTAAATATTCTGTAGGTGGCTATCAAGATAATTCATTAAGTGGATGTCAAATAGTTGAAGCAAGTGATGGTTCTGGAAAAATATTTACTAATTGTAAGAGTTCATTTATAAAAGATTTACTTTCTGGAACTGGTGCTTTAGGAATAGATAAAAGTAATATTACTTTAAAATATAAAGGTGGTATTTGTAAATGAAAGAAGCGTTTTGGGGATATTTTATAATAGCTTTTGGAGCAGTAATAATGGCAGTGTTATTCTTAACTAATAGACTTACTACAACATCTGAAGAAGACTTTTATTTAACTAGAGAAGTTTTAGAATATTCAATGCTTGATGCGGTTGATTATGGTTCTTATAGAACTACTGGTAGAATAGTAATGTCTAAAGAGAAATTTCAAGAAGTATTTATTAGAAGATTTGCTGAAAGTGTAACTAATAATAAATCTTATACTATTGAATTTTATGATATAGTTGAAGATCCACCAAAAGCAACAGTTAGAATTCGTACTTCTAGTGGAACTACTACTATAAAATCAGATAGTTTATCTTTCTCAATTGATACATTAATGTCTGGTATATTAGAAAGTAGAATACATACTTCTTCTTCTACTTCTGTAGTAGAACAAATGTTAAAAGATTTAGAAGAAGAAGGTGATACTGGTAAGTGTGGTTATGAAAGTCATTATTTAGTAGCATATAATTATATTAATGCACTTCCTAATTCTAATCCTAATAAAGGAATCTTATTAAAGAGGTTAGAAGATTGTAAGAAACTAGGGTTTACTCAAAGTAAAGCTGGTTCACTTAAAGCATTCACACCTGGTCAATAAAATAGAGTAATTATTTACTCTATTTTTTTTGCTTGTTATGTTATAATTATTATAAGGATGTGATAGAATGAAAACTTGTATTATGGATGGTAATGAAGCTTGTGCGAATGGAGCATATTTATTTACAGAAGTATGTGGAATATATCCAATAACTCCTTCTAGTCCAATGGCTAGTTTAATAGATAAATGGAGTAGTAGTGGTAGAAGTAATTTATTTAATGAAAAAGTAAAAGTTATACAAATGCAAAGTGAAAAAGGTGCTGCTGCATTAACTCATGGTAGTTTGCAAGCAGGAAGTCTTTCTGCAACATTTACTTCATCACAAGGTCTTTTATTAATGATTCCTTCTATGTATAAAATAGCAGGAGAAATGCTTCCTTGTGTAATACATGTTTCAGCAAGAAGTATAGCAACTCATGCTCTTTCAATATTTGGAGATCATCAAGATGTATATGCTACAAGACAAACTGGTTTTTGTATATTATCTAGTAGTAGTGTACAAGAAGCATATTATAATAGTATTATAGCTCATTTATCTGCTATTAAAGGTAGTTTACCTTTCTTACATTTTTTTGATGGTTTTAGAACTTCTCATGAATTAAATAAAATAGATATATTTGATGATAAAGAATTACTTGATATTATTCCTTATGATAAAATAGATGAATTTAAACAAAGAGCTTTAAATTTAGGTAAGGAAATAACTCGTGGTACTGCTCAAAATGGAGATGTTTATTTTCAAAATACAGAAGTAAGAAATAAGTATTATGATGAAATGATTAATATTGTAGAAGAAAATATGAATATAATTAATGAAATGTCTTCTTCATCTATTAAACCATTTAATTATTATGGAGATCCTAATGCAGAATATGTAGTTATTGCTATGGGAAGTGTGTGTGACACTTTAAGAGAAGTTGTAGATATAATAGGTGAAAATGTTGGTATGATAGAAGTTCATTTATATCGTCCTTTTAGTATTAAGCATTTATTAGATACTATTCCTTCTTCAACTAAGAAAGTAGCTGTACTTGATAGAACTAAAGAACCAGGTTCTTTAGGAGAACCATTATATTTAGATGTTGTAATGGCACTAAGAGATAAAGATATTAAAATTATAGGTGGTAGATATGGTTTATCATCTAAAAATGTTAGTTTAAATGATATAAATGGTGTATATTATAACCTAATGAATGAATGTAAAGATAACTTTACTATAGGTATTGATGATGATGTAACTTACTATAGTATAAAGCCTAAAGAAATAGATATAAATCCTTCTTATAAAGAAATTAAAGTATGGGGATTTGGTTCTGATGGTATGGTAGGAGCATCAAAAAACTTTATTAAAGTATTAGGTGAAAAAAAATATGTTCAAGGATATTTTGAATATGATTCAAAGAAAAGTGGAGGAGTTACTGTTTCTCATTTAAGAGTGGGACCTTCTAAAATAAACGCACCATATTATTTAACTAATCCAGACTTTATAGTTGTATCAAAAGATGTATATTTAAGTAGATATAATTGTTTAGAAGGATTAAAACAGGGTGGTATATTATTAATAAATACTAATAAAGATAAGGAAGAGTTAAATAATCTTATTAATAATTATAATAAAAATATTATTATAAATAATAATATTCAAGTTTATATATGTAATTTAGATGAATTAAATCATAAATATAATTTAAGAGGTAAGATTAATAATATAATGTGTTATTACATGTTTAAATTAATAAATGAAAGTGAAGATGTATTAGAAGAGTTTAAAGAGTTAGTTATTAAAACTTATCAAGATAAAGGAAAAGAAACAGTTGATAATAATATAGATGCGATAAATGCGTCTTCTAAATATTTAAATTTAATAAGTAGTAGTATATTTACAGTTACTAAGAATGAAAAGATTAGTAGTGATTTAATGAAGAGTATATTATATAGAAAAGGTGACTCATTAAAAGTATCAGACTTTTTAGAACATAAAGATGGTACATTTGAAGGTGGTTACGCTTCATTTGATAAAAGAAAGATTAATGATATAGTTCCTAAATGGAATAAAGAAAATTGTATAGCATGTAATCAATGTTCATTTGTGTGTCCTCATGCAGCTATAAGAGCGTTTTCATTAGATGAACAAGATTTATTACATGCTCACTTAGATAAGGCTGAGACTATTAAATCAGTTGGAGAAGAAGGTAAAGGATTTTACGTTTCCATTAATGAATCTAATTGTACTTCATGTGGACTATGTATAGAAGCATGTCCTGGTAAAAATGGAAAGAAAGCTTTAGAAAAAGGAAAATATAATCAAAGATTAGATGATATTAGTCAAAGATTATTTGAAGAACATGAAAATAAAACTCCATTTAATAAATTTACTATTAAGGGTTTAGGATTTGAAAAACCATTATTTGAGTTTTCTGGAGCATGTGCTGGATGTGGAGAAGCAGCATATATTAAAATATTAACAGAGTTATTTGGAAAAAATATAGTTATAAGTAATGCTACAGGATGCTCTTCTATTTATGGTGGTTCTTTACCATTAACTCCATATAAGATGCCTTGGATTAATTCTTTATTTGAAGACAATGCAGAGTTTGGATATGGACTTCATAAATCATTTAATAATATAAGAAATACTATTAAAAATATAATGTTTAATACTAGAAATGATGTTAGCCCAGAACTTAAAAATATATATAAAGAATGGATAGATAACATGGAAGATGATGATATAACTAATGGTATTAAAGAAGTACTTTTATCA
This sequence comes from uncultured Clostridium sp., assembly GCA_964345385.1. Classification (GTDB taxonomy): domain Bacteria; phylum Bacillota_I; class Bacilli_A; order RF39; family UBA660; genus CAG-1000. The sequence goes on along the minus strand of CAYFQM010000029.1, from coordinate 2,191 downwards.
CATGATATTCCATTAGAATTAGAAAAGTTAATAGATTATATTCCTTCAAGAAAAGTATGGATTATTGGAGGAGATGGTTGGGCTTATGATATAGGGTATGATGGAATAGATCATGTTCTTCATAGTAATGAAAATATTAATATATTAGTATTAGATACTGAAGTATATTCAAATACAGGAGGACAAAAATCTAAATCAACTAGAAAAGGAGCTATAGCAGAGTTTGCTTCTTCTGGTAAACTAGAAAATAAAAAAGATTTATTTAAAATAGCTATGTCAATACCTAATGTTTATGTTGCTTCTGTATCTATGGGTGCTAATGGAATGCAAACTATAAAAGCATTTAAAGAAGCATATGAACATAACGGACCATCATTAATAATAGCTTACTCTCCATGTATAGAACAAGGTATTAAAGGTGGATTAAGTATGTCTATTGAAGAACAAAAATTATTAGTGGATGTAGGATATAATATATTAATGAGATATAATCCAAATACTGGATTAAAAATAGATTCTAAAGAACCAAACTTTACTGAGTATCACAAAGTATTTGAAAAAGAATTAAGATATAAAAACTTATCATTAAATAATGAACAAGCAGAAGAAATCTATAAAGAAAACTTAAATACCGCTAAAAACAGATATATTTATTATAAAAACTTAGAAGAAAGTAATAATATTTAATAATGAATCACATAGTATTATTTGAACCAGAAATACCAATGAATACTGGTAATATTATTAGAACATGCGTCGCGACAAATTCCATTCTTCATTTAATAGAGCCACTAGGTTTTAGTATGAAAGATAAATATGTTAAAAGAAGTGGAGTAAACTATATAGATAAATGTAAAATAAATATATATGAAGATATAGATGAGTTTTTTAATAAAAATAAAGATGGTGAATATTATTTTTTAACAAGATATGGTCATAAAACACATGATAGTTTTGATTATAGTGATAATAATAAAAATTATTACTTCTTTTTTGGTAAAGAATCAACTGGTATTCCTCCTAAAATATTAAAACCATATATAGATAGATGTATAAGATTTCCAATGACAAAGAATGTAAGAGCACTTAACTTATCAAATACAGTTGCTATTATGATATATGAAGCTTTAAGACAACAAAACTATAATGATTTATTAAAAGATGAACCACATAAATCCAAACATTTTATAGAAGAATCTTAATGTAAACTACTTGTCAATTTTTTGTCATAACAATTGTTAAATTTACATAAAAAATATATACTTATAATAGAGGAGAGATAGTATGATATACCCATCAATAGATAAATTATTAAATATAGTTGATTCTAAATATAAGCTAGTTCATATAGTTGCTGATAGAGCAAAAGTTATGAAACAACATTCTCATTATCAAATGGATGAAGAAGAATATCAATCAAAAAAACCAATGGGAAGAGCTTTAGAAGAAATAGAAAAGGGATTAATTACAATTAAAAATAATTAAATTTTCATGAAAATGTCAGTAGACATTTTTTTGTTTTAAAAATTCTTAGTGTTATATGTAATTGATATTTAATAAATTAATTCTACTGACATTTTTTAAATAATGATTTAACCTGACATTATTATAAAATGATAAAATATTAAATATTTATTGACTTATTATATAAAATATAGTATAATAATGCTAATTTATTTAGGAGGGGAAAATGAAAAAAAATAAATTAAGAGAATTATTATGTGCACTTACTGCTGCTGTTATGGTTTATTTAAGTGCTTGTGGACAAACAAATGAGAAGGTTGATACTAATAGTACTCCTGAGCCTACTGAAGTAGTTAATACTGAAACACCAGAAGAAAAAGCACCTGAAATCAATGTTCCTGGTTTAACTATAAACGATACAGATAAAATAGTAGATGAATTTAGCAAAGAGTATGATAAATTGTTAGTATTTTTAGATTTTCCAAATAATAAAGTTTATATTAAAAATGAAGAAATTAATCTTTCGGAATATGATTATAAATTATTGTATGAAGATGAAGAACAAACAGTATATCGTTTAACAAAATATTCTGGTTTTTATTATTTAGGTGAAAATTTAGTAGTAGAAATCAAGGGTAGTACGGTACTAACCATGGGTTATGATGTTGAATATATTTTTATTGAAAGTTCAGAGCCAACATTAGTTAAAAAACAAGGTTAAGATAAA
>CAYFQM010000028.1:0-8282 GCA_964345385.1 uncultured Clostridium sp. | reverse complement strand
GGGTCGGTCTTGAAAACCGAGAGGTCGAGAAATCGGCGCGTGGGTTCAAATCCTACTTCCTCCGCCAAAATTTTATCGTCGCGGGATGGAGCAGTTTGGTAGCTCGCTGGGCTCATAACCCAGAGGTCGGTGGTTATCCGCCTCCCGCAACCATGGTTCGTTGGTGTAGCGGTTATCACGCCCGCCTGTCACGCGGGAGATCACGGGTTCAATTCCCGTACGGACCGCCAGTGGCTTTATAGCTCAGTTGGTAGAGCACAAGACTGAAAATCTTGGTGTCGTTGGTTCGATTCCAACTGAAGCCACCATATGTTATTAACTTGTACTTATGTACAAGTTTTTACTTTAAACATTTTTGTTTAATTTTAATATATATGATAAAATAATTACATGGTGATGTTTAATGGAAAAAGAACTTGAACAATTAAAAAATAAAATAAATAATTATTTAAGTTTAGATGATGAAATTATGTATATTTTATATAATTTAAAAAAAGAAGGAGATGTTGAAGTTTTATTTGATAAAAGTTTATGGCAACTTGCATTTTATGAAATGAAAGGCGTTTCAAATAATTTGTTAATTTCTAATCTTAATTTTGATTTAAATGGAGTTATTCCTTTTTCTGAAGAATTAGATGAAACTATATTTAGATTAGAAATAAGTGGTTTATTACCATACTATATAAATAATGATGTAATGTTTGATTTATCTCATATTAATATAACTAAAGTTTTTGATGAAGAAAAAAGAAGTGAACTTGATAAGGGTAGTGAAATATTAAGAAAGTTTTTATTTAAAGAGTAAAAAAGAAAGGAAAAATATGAAAAAGAAGTTTATTATAATTATACTTATTATAATTGTTGGTCTAATATTTATTATTCCAATAAATGAAAAAGATAAAAAAGATTTATATGAAAATAAAGAGTTAGTTAAAATAACATTTGACGGTTATGGAGAAGTTACATTAGAGTTATATCCTGATGTGGCACCTATTACTGTTAAAAACTTTAAAGATTTAGTAAATGGTGGATATTATAATGGTTTACTAATGCATAGAGTAGTTAAAGACTTTGTAATTCAAGGTGGAAATGGAGAAGAAGTTGCTTCAATTAAAGGTGAGTTTAAAGAAAATGGAGTTACTAACTCTTTATCTCATACAGAAGGCGTAATATCTATGGCAAGAAATAATATTTCTATGGATTCAGCTTCTAGTCAGTTTTTTATAGTTGTAAAAGATGCACCTAGTTTAGATGGTAAATATGCTTCTTTTGGAAAAGTTATAAAGGGTATGGATATAGTTAATGAAATATCTTTGCTTCCTGTTAATGAATATGATGAACCTTTAGAAGATGTTATTATAAGTAAGATTGAAATGATTGATAAATAAAATGAATACTGATGTTGAAAAAAGTATTATAAAAAAGTTTAGAAAAGAAATATGGATTAAATTTATAGATGCAGTTAAGGAATTTGATTTAATTAATGAGAATGATAAAATAGCTGTTTGTATAAGTGGTGGAAAAGATTCATTTTTACTTGCTAAATGTATGCAAGAAATAAAAAAACATGGAAAAATAAAATTTGATTTGGTTTTTTTATGCATGGATCCTGGTTATAGTAAAAAACACTTATCTAAAATTATTCAAAATGCTAAAAATTTAAATATAGATTTACATATATTTAAAAGTGATATATTTAAAGTGATAGAAAAACAAACTACTAGCCCTTGTTATTTATGTGCAAGAATGAGAAGGGGCTATTTATATAATGAGGCACAAAAATTAGGATGTAATAAAATTGCGTTAGGGCATCATTTTGATGATATAGTTGAAACAATATTGATGTCTACTTTTTATGCAAGTGATTATAAAACTATGCTTCCTAAACTTAAAAGTACTAACTATAAAAATATATTTTTAATAAGACCACTTTATTATGTTAAAGAAGAAAATATAATTAAGTGGGTTAAATATAACAAGTTAGAGTTTATTAATTGTGCATGCAGCTTAACTAAAAAAGATAATAAATTAGTTAGTAGTAAAAGAGAGGAAATTAAAAATATAATAAAAAAACTTAAAACAAATATTCCAGATGTTGATAAAAATATTATGAAATCAACATTTAATGTTAATTTAGATACTATTATTGGTTATACAAGGAAAGGTAAATATAATTCAAACATAAAAAATCACAAATAAAAAAATGCGTAATTATTACGCATTTTATTTTGTTAATTTCTGTTGTAGTATTCAACTATTAGTGATTCATCAATTTCTTGATTTAATTCTTCTCTTTCAGGGAATCTTACATATGTACCTTGTTTTTTTGTTTTATCAAAACTAACATAAGCGGGTGCTTTAACGTCCATATCTAAGCATTCAGTAATTACTGGATGATCTAAAGAACTTTTCTTTACGCCAACAGTATCTCCAACTTTAACAGTGTAAGATGGAATATCTACTTTTTTACCATTAACTGTTATATGACCATGATTAACTATTTGTCTAGCACTTCTTCTTGTTTTAGCAAGACCCATACGATAAACAATGTTATCTAATCTACTTTCAAGTAATATTAATAGGTTAATTCCTTGTACACCTTCCATTTTAGCAGCTTTTTCAAAAGTTTTTCTAAATTGTTTTTCTGTAAGGCCATACATGAATCTTACTTTTTGTTTTTCATATAACTGCATTCCATAGTCACTTAGTTTTTTTCTACTAGTTCCATGGATTCCAGGTGCCTTAGGTTTCTTTCTTAGTTCTTTACCAGTTTCTAATAAAGAAAAATTATATCTTCTAGCTTTTTTAAATGCTGGTCCAATATATCTTGACATGTATTTTTCCTCCTTCTACATATTTGTATCAGGCATCTACATTTTATTATAGGGAGTTTCTATTATGCTTTCACTTTGGCAGAAGTTACTTACTATATATTTTAGAAACACATTATAATTAATTATAGTTCTGCCACATAAATACGTATTAAATTATATTATAAAACTTTATTAAAAGCAAGTAAATTAGTAAAAAATATTAGTAAAATGTATTTAATAACTATAAATTATGATATAATTTTTATGTATGGAGGATATTATGTCTAAAAATAATATGAATATTAAATATAAAAAGAAAAGAAGAGAAAGAAAAGAAAAAGTTGATGAAAAAGATATAATTAAGAAAAATATTATAACTGCTGCAATAATAATTGTATCTATTTTAGGTTTATATTTAATTTTAGTTGGTCTTGAAAAAATTGGTTTATATGAATTAGGTTATAAAAGACCAAATATTGTTTCTGAAATAAAGTATGAAAATATTTTATTAAGTGAAGTGGAATTTCAAAATGAAAAAGAATATATAGTGTTATTAGATAATTATTTAACTAATAAGCATGATGCATATATTAAAGCACTAGCTACTAAATATGATAAACATAGTGTATATTACGTTTCATTAGATGATAAATTAAATTCTAAGTTATCTATTAACTATAGCGCTCCTACATTAATAAAGGTTAAAAATAATAGGGTAGAATTTATTTATCAAGAAGTTAATCAAATAGAGGAATATTTAAAATAATGATTGATGAATTAAATAAATTAAAAATTGAATATATAGAAAATGCTAATTTATTAAATTATAATACTATGAAACTAAATAGTAAGTGTTTTCTTTTGGTTTATCCTAATGATTTAGAAGAATTAACAAGTGTTATTAATATAACAAAAAAATATAAATATAAATATTTTATACTAGGAAATGGTTCAAATGTTATAATTCCTAATTATTATGATGGAGTAATTATTAAATTAACTAAGTTTAATAAAATGATAAAGAAATATGGAAGCATTTATGTAGAAGCAGGATATATGTTAAATAAATTAGCTACTGATATATCTAATTTAGGATATACTTCATTAGAATGGGCTACATTTATACCAGGTACAATAGGAGGAGCAGTTTATTCTAATGCAGGAGCATATAACAGCTCTATTTCTGATGTTTTAGTAGATGCAGTAATATTTGATGGAAAAGATTTAAAAACGTATTCACATGATGAATTAAAGTTTGGTTATAGAACATCTATATTACAAGAAAACAAGAATTTAATATTAATTGCATGCAATTTAAAAGTTAAAAAAGGAAATATTAATGAAATAAAATCATTAATATTAGAAAGACATAATAAAAGAGTAGCAACTCAAGATTTAAAAAGTCCTTCTTGTGGTAGTGTATTTAGAAATCCTACTGAGGCTCCTGCTGGTAAATTAATAGATGATTTAAATCTTAAAGGAACTTCTATTGGAGGAGCAATGGTATCTAACATTCATGCTAACTTTATTATTAATAAAGGTAACGCTACATATGATGATGTTGTTTCATTAATTAAATTAATTAAAAATAAAGTAAAAGAAAACTATAATATTGATTTAATCTTAGAACAAGAAATAATAAAATAAAAAATCACTTACGTGATTTAATTTTTTTTCATATCTCTAATTTCTTTATTAGATAATCTAACTTTTTTACCATCAACTTTTACTGTTTGAAGATTTATTTTTTGAGTTTTTTTAGAGGCCTTATTTGAGAAGGGTCTATTTAAAGATACATTATTTTTTCTTGTTGATATATTTTTCGCCATTTGTTTCCTCCTTTTTAAATCATATATACTTTATCATATTAATAATTTAAAGTAAAGAGTTTTTTTGCATGTTAACTTTATTTATGGTATATTTAATATATAAAAAAGAAAGGAAGAAAACATGAGTGAAAAAGTAAAAAGATATTCAATTGTAGAATATTGTGGGATTGTCCAAAATCAAGAGTTTGAAAATGAAGAAAAATATTTGAGATTCTTAGCTGCTATTAAAAAAATTAACGCTTCTTCTGAGGAATATTTTTTTGGCAACGTATCTTCAAGAAAAAATAAAAATGGAAGCTATGTTGCATCATATCATTCATATAAGAGATTAATCCCTAAAAGTTTTTTAAAGGATTTGAATGAATTTACTGTTCAATATACTAAAAAAGAATTAAAAACGTTATTTGAGGAAAGATTATCAACAGAGAATCCTAAAATTTATATTATATATTTTCAAACAAATGAAGAAGATAAAGAAAACAACATACAAATGGGTATTAAAGCTCTTCCTATATTTTATAAAGAAGATCAAAAATATTTAACAGATGAGTATATAAGTAAAAGATTAAGAACGATTGCACATAATAAAGATTACGCTTTTATTGATAAAATGTGTAACGCATTTTTAAAAATAAAAAAAGTTCAAAAAAATATAAATGAAGTTCATGAAGCAAAAATTGATGTGATGCATAATATGTCAAGGCCGGGAGTTTTAGCAAGTAGGCTCGAGTATTTTTATGCAGTTTTAGTTGGTAGAATATTTGAAACCAAAGAAATCAAAGATTATAGAAAGTTTGTGGATGTAGCTAATTTGTTAAGAAATAAAGATGGAACGAAAAAAGTGCACTCTATTAATAATAATATTGTTTTTCCAGAAGAACAAAGACTAATATTAAAATAATAATATTTGTTGTATTTTAAATAAGAATTATGTTAGAATGTAATTGTATATAATATATTAAGAATATATATAATAAAGGAGTGAAATTATGACAAAAGAACAATTGCTTGAAGATTTAAAAGCTTTAAGAAATCAACTTCCTTCTGGGGCTTTAATAGATGAAGAAGTAATTAAAAATGAGCAAGCTAAAGGTGAATATGTAACTTTTTTAGCAAGAAAAGCAGTTGAAACTATAGATAAGATAACAAATATAGAGAATTTAGAATCTGATGAAATACTAAATAAAGAAATAGAAAGATTAAATAAAGAAATTAATGATACTGAATGGGATTTAACTACTGCCAGAAAAAATTTAACTTTAGCAGAATGTGATTCTTTACAATATAAAAATGATCTTTATTTTTTAAATGCTGAATTAATTATTTATGAGGGAATGCTAGAAAATGCTAAAGAAGATACTAGAGAACAATTAGAACAAAAAACAGCTAATTATAAAAAACAAATAGATGAAAAACAAAAAGCATATACTTTAAGTGTTCAGTCTACTAGAAAATTAAATGATGAAATTAAAAAGTTAGAAGAAAAATTTAATGAATTAAATAGTAAGCGTTTTGTTGAAGTAGAAAAAGAAAAAAAAGAAGCTGCAAAAAGATATAATGATGCAATAACAAAAAGAATTAGAGATGTTGATTATTTAAGAACTAAATTAGGTTTTATTAATCATGATGTAATTCCTACACTTGATAATTTAATTGAAAGTTATGAAAAAGATGAAATAACACCTGCTGAAATAGGATATAGAGTTGATTTAATTAAACAAAGAATATTTTCTAATCCACGTGTTAATAAAATGGTTCAAATGTATGCTGATGAGATAGCTAGTGTTTCATTTGAACAAGAAGATATTTTAAATAATGAAATAGAATTATTAAATAATAAATTATCAGATGATACAAATTATATAATAAGTGAAGAAGATTATAATAAAAAATTAGAAGATTTAAAAGCTACTTATAAAAGAAAAGGAGATATATGGTTAACATCTACTCATGAAATGGATGTTGATCGTCAAATTTTAGAAGGTTTAATAAATAATTCATTAGATTCAAAAATTTCTGAAAGTTACAAAAAAGTTTTAGAAGAAGATATTGAAAGAGTACAAAACAGAATAAATAAAAATGTAGATATTATTTTACAAAATAAAAATGAATATACAAGTGCATTAGCTGAATTTAGAAAACTATCTTCTATTAATAATAGATTTGATAAAGAAAGAAAACTTTTAGATATTGAAAAATTAGAAGAATTAATAATAAGAAAAGAAGAGGCAAAGTATTATAGTGAAATAAACTACTCATCAGTAAACAATAGATTAAATAGAATTGTAGAAAACACTCTAGGTATAGATTATGATTTATTTGAAGAAGATGAACTGTCTTTTGAGGAGCAAACAAAAATTATACCAACAGAAAACAAAGAGCCGGAAATTACATTAACATCTAGTGAAAAAGAAAATGCGGATAATATAATACTACCTATTGATGATTTGAAAGAAGAAGAAAAGCAAATTCCAGGGTTAAAATTTAAAAATTCAAATGAAGAACAAAGAGAAAATTATCCTGTATTACCATCAGAGTCTTTAACTGTGATAGAAGATGATGAGGTGATTGATGTTCATGAACCAAAACCAAGTTTATTTAAAAAAATTAAAGAAATATTAAAAAGAGCTGGAATTGTGTTATTGACACTAGCATTAATGATTTCAAATGCAAGTGGTCTTAATAAAGCAGGCAAAGAAAATAATAATTCAGATAATAAGCAGTCTTATGAAGATCAAATGCTTGATAAAAAAGAAAATAAACAAAAATTTAAAGAAGAAATAAAAGAAGAAGTGAAAGAAGAACCAAAGAAAGAAACTCAAAATGTAGCACCTGCTATACCTGGTCATTATGATTATTCTTCAAATATATTTACGCCAGCTGAAGAATCAAATAAAGAAGAAGCAATAGAAAACATTGAACCTTCTGAAATTGATAATAATATAAATTTAATTGAAGAAAATGAAGTTGAACAAGAATTAAATAATACTCCATTTGATTGGAATTGGGAAGAGTTTAATTTAGAAAATGATACGCCTAATAGAACTATGGGAGGATAAAAAGAGATGGATGAGAATATAACAAATAAAGTTATTGAACTTAAAAGCGGAAAGAAGCTTCTTATTTTAAGACAAGCAAGATATAAAAATACTACATATTATTATTCTGTTGTTTTAACAGATGATGAAGAAGACTATACAGATGAATTTATATTTTTAGAAAGAAAAGAAGAAAATGGTAAATCATTTGTAAGTGAAGTTAAAGATGAGGAGATACTTAAAGTTTTATTAAAATATATTAAAATTGAAGAGTAAAATTAAAGCCCTTTATAAAATGAAGGGCTTTTGCTTATTTTATATTTTAATGAAAATATGATAAAATATTAATATGAAAAAAAGTATTATGTTAATTTTAGGTGCTATATTATTAATAATAGATCAGATTACTAAATATATTGTATATGGTAAAAGTATAAATGTTATTAACAATTTTTTTAGTATTGAGTATTCTATAAATACAGGTGCTGCATTTAGTTTATTTACTGGGAAAACTGTGTTTTTAATAATTATTAGTATAATTATGTTATATTATATAATAAAAGAATTTTATATTGATAAAAGTAATATTAATTTGTTCTCTC
>CAYFQM010000027.1:0-8397 GCA_964345385.1 uncultured Clostridium sp. | reverse complement strand
ACTTCTTTTCTTGCTTTTGTATACATTTTTAATATATTAGGTACTATTATTATAATTAATATTGCTAGTACCACTATTACTGCAAGTATTTCTACTAATGTGAAGCCTTTATTATTTTTCATTTATCCTCCATATAATATAATTATATTATAACTATTTTACTATTTCAATATCAAATATAATTGTTATATTTATATACTTTTTTGTTCTACCATTTCTTTTATTTTTCTAAATCTATGATTAATGCCACTTTTAGTAATTTGTTTTTCTGTTTCCATAGATATTATTTGAGCAAGTTCATTCATAGATGTTTCAGGATATTTTTCTTTATAAAAACAAACTTCTTTAATTTTTTCATCAAGTAAATCAAAATCATATAATTCTTTTAACTTATTTATCAACTTTAATTGATTACTCGATGCCTCTATTAATTTATCAACATTAGCCTGCTCACAATTATTAAGTCTATTAGTCATATTTTTATGATCTCTATATATTCTTATATCTTCATAATAAAATAATGAATTTAGTGCATTTAATAGTTTAATAAAATCACTTATTTTTTCACTTTCTTTTATATATACCATATAGTTCTTATTTCTTTTTAATATTTTACTATTAAATCCCAATTCATTTAATAAGTCATTTATAAAATTAGCTGTAATCTCATTTTCTATTACAAACTCAGCATGATATCTACTTGTCTTAGGGTCATTTATACTACCACAAATTAAAAATACTCCTCTTAAATATGCTTTTTTATCTTCTGAAGTTTCTATTAAATAATCTTTTGGTTCATAAATTCTCTCATTATTATAAATTATACATAAATCTTCAAGTATCATTTTAAATTTATCTTTAACAATAAGTGACACAATTTTTTTACCGCGCAAAATATTATACTCTTCATTGTTCATAATAATATCTATATGATATATCTCTTTTATTAATTTATATATTCTTCTTGCAACACTAATATTTTGTATATTAAGAGTAAATGAATCATTATTTATTATAACCGCTATATTTAATATAGCAGAAAGCTCAGCCATAGTTTCACTAATACTATATTCTATATTTGCTATTTCATTTTTAATGTTACTTGTATATGACATATTATTCCTTTTTTAATTGTAATTTTATTATATCATTTTTATTTTATAAAAAAAGTATTAGCTTTCACTAATACTAAAATCTAGAATAAAATGATGATCCTTTAGGAGGAAAATTAATATAATTTCTTGGGTCTACATAATATGTATTATTCCATCCTACCATTACACCAAAATGCAAATGTGCTCCTGTTGTACAAGAATCCCACCAAGTGCTTGCACCACCAACAATACCAACAACATCATATAACGTTACAATATCTCCAACTTTAACATAATAATCTAGTAAATGCATGTAAACTGTAGTATATTCTTTTCCATTTACTAAATGCCTAATGTAAACTTGATTACCTCCACAACTAGAACGATGTACTATTCTAGATACTTTACCAGTTGCAGAAGCATATACTTTATTTCTTTCTGGAAGTCCTATATCTATACCGTTGTGCATTCTATAATATCCCATAGTAGGATGAAGTCTCCATCCATAATTACTACTTATATAACCAAATTGAAGCGGTCTTGTAAGTCCTGTTGCATAAGGCATCTTAATACATTCATTAATACTCATTTCATCAGAACAACCATTTCTAGCATATTCACCTATTAAGTAATCAACTTCTCTTTGTTTAGATTGGATATCTGCTTCAACATCAATTCTTTCTTCACTTAAATTTTGAACATCTAATCCAAGTGATCTAATTTTATTATTTAATGTTTTTACATCTCCTTCAGACTTATTAATTTCTTCTTGCAATTGAGCTTGAAGTCGTTTGTTTTCTTCAATTAAGGCATTCATTTCATCAATTAATTGATCATTATATTTAGAAAGTTGTTCAACAATAGCGCTTCTATAAATAAAATCCGTAAATGTTTTAGCTTCAAAAATATATTCTAAATATAATTTGTTTCCTTTAGTCGTTTGTTTAAAAGATATAAGTTTATCAATTTCAACTTGTTTTTCTTTTATTTCTGCTTCAAGTTCAATTATTTTCTTTCTTGATTCTTCTATTTTTCTATTGTTATCTTCTATTTTGTCTATTAATGCTTTTATTTCTGAACTAATTTGTTGCATCTTCGCTTTTATTTCTGCTTCTTTTTTTAATATTGTATTTTTCTCTGCAATACATTTTGCTAAAGAATTTTTTAAATCTTTTAACGATGTTGCTGCATTAACATTGATAAATACAAATGAAATTAATAAAACAACTAATATTTTAAATACATTATTTTTCATATCTTTAAATATTTCCTTACTGAAGTAAAACTACCAAATGCTCCTACTACCACACCAACTATTAAAACAGTTATAGAAACATTAAATAATATAGCACTTGGTCTAACTAATTTTATAATTGCCGTAAATATTTGACCATTTAATTTATCATATAAATAATAATATCCATAACAAAGTGCTCCTATTGGTAAGATAGACCCTAGTATTCCTAAAATAATACCTTCAAAGAAAAATGGTTGTTTAATAAATGAATTAGATGCTCCTACTAACCTCATTATTTCAATTTCTTTATATCTAGATTGGATAGTAATTTTAATAGTATTACTAATTAAAAATGCAGTAACAACTACTAAAGCAACAACAACAACATATGATATTTTTTTTGTCAAATTAAATATTTTTACTAATTCTTCTACTGAACCTTCTCCATACTTTACCAAATCTACATTATCTATCTTTTGTACTTGATCAGCAGTAATACCAATAGTTTCTATATCTTTTACTTTCACTAAAAATGAATCTTGTAATGGATTTGTCTCCTCAGTATATTGATTCATAATTGTATTAAATACTTCACTTTCTTTAGCCATAGATTTTCTTGTAGTTTCTTTACTTACAAATTTTATAGATTCTATATTATTTAAAACACTAATAGATTGTTTTATTGCATCATGTTCTTCTTGAGTAGTTCCTCTATTAACAAATACCACAATTGTCATATCTTTTTCTATAGAGTTAGTAAAACTATTAACATTATAAGATAATATAATGCTACCACCTACTAAAATAAGAGTAATAGTAATACATGAAATACTAGCAAGTGATAATGAAAAGTTTCTAAATACTCCTATAAAAGAATCAGCAATATTTCTACCTAATATTCTAATTACTCTCATCTTTATATTTTCCTTTCTCTGTATCAGAGGCCACTAAACCATTGTCTATTTTAATAACTCTTTTTTTCATTTTATTAACTATTTCTTTATCATGTGTTGCCATTATAACAGTAGTACCTAATTTTTTATTTATATCATCAATCACTTTCATTATTTCCATAGATATTTCAGGATCAAGATTACCAGTAGGTTCATCACAAATAAGAACTTTTGGATCATTTACTATAGCACGTGCTATTGATACTCTTTGTTGTTCTCCACCAGATAATTTATCAGGAAAACTTCTTAATTTATCTTTAAGACCAACTTGTTCTATTGCTTTTAATGTTCTTTTTCTTATTTCTTCTTTCTTAAGGCCATATATTTTTAAAGCAAAAGCAACGTTTTCATAAACAGTCATTGTAGGTATTAATTTATAATCTTGAAACACTATTCCAAGCTTACGTCTTAACTTATATACTTTACCATTTCTTAATTTACCAACATTAATACCACCTACTATAACTTCTCCTCTAGTAGGTTTTTCTTGTCTATATAATAATTTGATTAACGAACTTTTTCCACTTCCTGATGAACCAATAATAAAAACAAACTCTCCTTTAGATATATTCAAATTTATATCAACAAGAGCTATTGTACCATTAGGATATCTTTTTGTAACATCTTTTATCTCAATTAATTCCACTATGCCTCCATTAACTATCTAGTGGTAATATCTTTTTTTTTGTACCACCGAATACCTCATAACAATCGCTTACTACTATAAATGCTTTAGGATCTATTTCTTCTATCGCACTTTTAAGAAGTAAATACTTTTCACTTGGTACCACACACATTAATACTCTAGTTTTCTTATTAGTATATGAGCCTTTAGTATCAAATTCAGTAATACCAGATCCTATAGTATTAATAACGTATTCTTTTATTTCTTTTTCTTTTCTAGTTTGTATGAAGAAGGTTTTAGATTCACTAATACCTATAACTATTTTATCAACTAATGTAGTAGATATTGATGTTATTATAATAGAATACATTATAGACGTATAACCAAATGTAAGCCCACCACACGCTATTATAATACACGCCATCAATCTTATTGCTTTACCTAATTGAAAATGTAATTTTTTTTGAAATATAATAGCTAATATACTTGTTCCACCTGTAGTAAAACCAGATTTAAATACTAAGCCTTCTCCAAAACCACTAACTACTCCAGCAGCAAGTACATATAATAAAACGTGGTCAAAAGAAAAATTCAAAAAACTTACAACATCATTAGTAACATATAAAAACAAGATGTAAACAGCGGCTCCAACAATACTAAATATAGAATCTTTAAGTCCAATTGTTAATATACTAACCATTATAAATATTGCATTAAATGTTAATATAATTAAATTAACATCTAAAGATGCAAACTTATTAATCATTATTGCTAGACTACCAAGCCCTCCCGAAACTAAATTCATAGGAACATAAAACATATTAAAAGATAAAGCAGATATAAAAGCACCTATTACAAAAAAAGCTGCTTTAGTAACTAGTTTTTTATCATCTACTAAACGTTGTTTTATTTTATTTGTCCCCATATTACTTTTCTCCATAATTAATTATAACAAAATAAGATTGATATTTCCACAAAATCAATCTTGCTTTACATGGTTTATAATTTTATTTCATTAAATAAACTTCTAACATATCATTTATATCCCCATCTAATATTTTATCAACTGAAGAAGTTTCATAATTACTTCTTTGATCTTTAACTAAAGTATAAGGACACATTACATAACTTCTAATCGCACTTCCGAAATTAACATCCATTACTTCACCTTTTAATAATTTTAATTTATCACTAAACTCTTTTAAAGAAAGCATATATAATTTTTGTCTTAATATATCCATGCATCTTTCTTTATTTTTAATTTGACTTCTTTCTGCTTGGCAAGACGCAACTATTCCAGTTGGAATGTGTGTAATTCTTACCGCTGAATCCGTTGTATTAACACTTTGTCCACCAGCACCTGAACTATGAAATACATCTATTTTTAAATCACTATCTTTTATTTCTACTTCAGTTCTTTGTTTTATTTCTGGAGTAACTAATACAGAAGCAAAAGATGTATGTCTTCTTTTATTTGAATCAAACGGACTAATTCTAACTAATCTATGTACTCCTGTTTCACCCTTTAAATAACCATATGGATAATGTCCTTTTACTAAAAAAGTTATTCCTTTAAGACCTACTTCATCTCCTTTTTGTTCATTAATTATTTCATATTGATAATTATTTTTATCAAAAAATCTCATATACATTTTAGCTACCATACTTGCCCAATCATTACTTTCCGTTCCACCAGCACCACTATGTATTTCTACGTATGCATTATTAGCATCATACTTTTCATTTAATAATGTATATATTTTTAATGATGATAATTTTTCTTCAATTATGATAGCTTCATTATTAAGTTCAGTTAAATCTTGTTCATCAGTTAATAATTCTATTAGTTCTTTTAAAGTATCAATTGAATCCTTAACATCACTAAATTTATCTAATATTGAACTAACATCTTTTAACCTAGTAATTATCTCATCCCTATCATTACTATTCCAAAAATCTACATCACTTGTAATAGCCTCTAATTTCACTTTTTCTGAAGACAAAAAATCTAATTCAATTTTATTAGCTAATTCAATATAAATATTATTATATTCTTCAAGTTTTTTTAATAATTCTTTTTTTTCCATATAAATATTATATATTAAAATAGCACAAAATAAAAGTGGATAACCACTTTTATTTATTCATTGCATTTCTGTTTTTTCATATAAACTATTAATAATTTCTTCTTTTTCGTCAAGTTCTTCTTGCAATGAGTTATTAAGTTCATTTAATCGATTAATTTCATTTGTATTTACTTCTTCTTCATAAAGTTTACCCGCTATTTTAAAATTATTTTTCATCTTTACATATTTTATCAACAAACAAAAAGAAGCATTTTGCTTCTATTCATTTTCTTCTACTAACTCAAAATTAGTTTTATCAACCCCGCAAAGAGGACATACCCAATTATCAGATAAATCTTCAAACTTAATTTCTTCTTCATCTTCATTATAAATATATCCACAAACAATGCATCTATATTTCATTTTAGCCTCCTAATAATTATCTGCTTTAATTTCAAAGAAACTTTGTGGATGAGCACAAGCAGGACATTCTTTTGGTGCATTTTTATCAGTTAAAACAAAGCCACAATTTCTACATAACCAAGTAGTTTCTTTATCTTTATTAAATACTACATTACTCTCAATATTTTTTAGAAGTTTTCTATATCTTTCTTCATGCTTTTTTTCTACTTCTGCTACATATTTGAACTTTTCAGCAATTTCAATAAAACCTTCTTCTCTAGCTACTTTAGCAAAATCATTATACATAGTTGTCCATTCATAGTTTTCACCTTCTGCTGCATCTTTAAGATTTTCTATAGTAGATGGTACATCTCCTGAATTTAATTCTTTAAACCATAGTTTAGCATGTTCTTTTTCATTATTTGCTGTCTCTTCAAATATAGCAGCTATTTGTTCATAACCTTCCTTTTTTGCTTTACTAGCATAATATGAATATTTATTTCTTGCTTCACTTTCACCAGCAAATGCTGCCATTAAATTTTGTTCTGTTTTAGATCCTTTTAGTTTCATAATTAACACCTCGTTTCATAATACTTTATATTAGTATAATATTTGTTTAAAAAAATGTCAATATAAATATTCTTATTGTATAAGTTTTAATATGTAAAGCTTAATATAACAAAAAAGCATATTTTATACATGCTTTTTTAATTTAATGTGTTAAATATTGTGGCTTTTTGTATTAATTGTTTCTTTAATACTTTTTAAAAACTCTGAAGTTGATACAGTAATAGTGTCATCATTACCAAATTTTCTATAACTAATAGTTTGACTTTCTTTTTCCTTGTCACCTACAATAATAGTAATAGGAGTTTTCATAGTTTGACTTTCTCTCATTTTATAACCAAGTTTTTCATTACGTTCATCTAATTGAACTCTAATATTATTTTCTTTTAATAAATTATATATTTCTTTAGCATATTCTAAATGATATTCATTATTAACGGGAATAATATTTACTTGAACTGGACTTAACCAAATAGGAAACGCTCCTGCATAATGTTCTATTAATACTCCAATAAATCTTTCTAATGCTCCATAAATTACTCTATGAATCATTATTGGTCTTTGTTTTTCTCCTTTTTCATCAATATAATATAAATCAAACCTTTCAGGTAAATTCATATCTAACTGTATAGTTCCACATTGCCAACTACGACCTAATGAATCATTTATATGAAAATCTAATTTAGGGCCATAAAAAGCTCCATCACCAGGATTAAGTTTAAATTCTTTACCTGCTTTTTTAACGGCTTGCTCTAAAGCTTTTTCAGAAGCATCCCAAACTTCAAGCTCACCTATATATTTTTCTGGTCTTGTAGAAAGTTCTATTTTATAACTAAGACCAAATACTGAATATATTCTATCAATAAATTTAATTAAATTTATTATTTCTTCTTCTAATTGATCCTTTGTCATAAAGATATGTGCATCATCTTGAGTAAAGCTTCTAACTCTAAATAAACCATTTAGTGCTCCACTTGCTTCATGACGATGAACTAACCCTAATTCACCAACACGCATTGGTAAATCTCTATAAGAATGAAGTCCATTTTTATAAACAAGCATCCCTCCAGGACAATTCATTGGTTTAATTGCAAATTCTTTTTCATCTATTTTTGATGTATACATATTTTCTTTATAGTTATCCCAATGACCAGATAACTCCCATAACTCTTTTTCTAACATTATAGGTGTTTTAATAAATTGATAGCCTTCTTTTCTATGTTCTTCATACCAAAATTCTTCAAGTAAATTTCTAATAATCATTCCTTTTGGTAAAAAGAATGGAAATCCAGGTCCATATTCACTTATCATAAATAAGCCTAATTCTTTTCCAAGTTTTTTATGGTCTCTTTTTTTTTTTTTTTTATTATCGGGAAGATATTTGTTTAATTCTTTTTCATTATATTATCTAATAATATAATTTTTTTGGAGGATTTTGTTTTTAGCATTTGTT
>CAYFQM010000026.1:0-8714 GCA_964345385.1 uncultured Clostridium sp. | reverse complement strand
TTGAAAGAAGTCATAGTAACGATCAAAATAGATTTTATTCTTATCTTTCTTTTTTAACATAATACTAATTATTAATATAACAAATATAACAGGTATAAAAGTTCTTAAAAATATAAACGCTGCTTTTATAAATATTTTATTATAAGATAATGTTAACATATCTATACTAGATAATTCAAAAAAATTAGTATCACTAATTAAATATTTATTATCTACAAGTTTATATTCAAAAGTAACATACTGTTTATTTAAAACCCAATGTGAATTATATATTATGCCACTTCCTTCAGCTAGCACAACTAACCTATATTCATTATTACCTAAATCTTTAATATTAATTTGCTCATATTTAATTACCCCATTACCCGAATTTTTTTTAAGTTTTCTACAAAGATTTTGATTATCATGTATTAAATCACATATTAATGAATCACCAGTATTATAATATAAAACAAATTCATTAAATGAAGCTGTTAAATCTTCTTTATAGCCTGCATTTATATTTGTTATAAAAATGAATGAAACAATAATTATTAATACTTTAAATACTTTATTCATAATGTAATTATATCACTTTGATTATTATATATTTAATTATTAATTAAATATGATTGTAAACTATACATCAAATTATTAAAATAATTATTTTTCTATTGCAAAAATGATATAATTTATATAATGGTGAGGAATGATAATTATGAAAGAAGGGTTTGATAACAAAAAATATGTGAAAATTCAAAGTCAAGAAATTAAAAAAAGATTTAAATTGTTTGACAAATTATATTTAGAAGTTGGAGGAAAGCTTTTTGATGATAGTCATGCTGCGAGAGTTCTTCCAGGTTTTGAAAATAATGCCAAAATTAAAATGTTTAAAGAACTTAAAAATGACTTAGAAATTATTTTTTGTATTAATGCAGGGGATATTGAAAGAAATAAAACACTAGGAGAATACGGAAGAACTTATGATAATGAAGTCATTAAATTAATTAATTCAGCTAAAAAAATGGGTTTTTTAGTAAATAGCGTTGTAATAACGCTATATAAAAATCAAAATAGTGTAGATAAATTCATAAAAAAATTAAATAGAAATGATATTAAGACATATATTCATACATTTACAAAAGGATATCCTACAGATGTAGACACAATTGTAAGCGAAGAAGGATATGGAGCTAATCCTTATATAGAAACAACTAAAAAATTAATTATAGTTAATGCTCCTGGTCCATGTAGTGGTAAACTAGCAACTTGTTTATCACAAATTTATCATGAAAATTTAAAAGGAATTAATGCTGGCTATGCTAAATTTGAAACTTTTCCTGTATGGAATTTGCCACTTAAGCATCCAGTTAATTTAGCATACGAAGCAGCTACTGCTGACCTTAAAGATGTTAATATGATCGATTCATTTCATTTAGACGCTTATGATATAACAGCTGTTAATTATAATAGAGATATTGAATTATTTCCTGTTTTAAAAAATATCTTATTTAAAGTAACTGGTGAAGAACTATATAAGTCTCCTACTGATATGAGTGTTAATATGATTGGTTTTTGTATTAAAAATAATGACATTGTTGAAGAAGCCTCAAAAAAAGAAATTGTAAGAAGATACTACCATGAAATGAAAAACTATAAATTAGGTCTTTGTGATGAAGAACAATATAAAAAAATAAAATTATTAATGAACGAATTAAATATAAACGAAAATTATTTAGATGTTATTAATCCTGCAATAGAAAAAAGTCTTAAAGAAAATGTTCCGGTTATTTCTCTTAAATTAAATAAAAGAAAAATTATAACTGGAAAACAAACAGAATTATTAACTCCAGCAAGTAGTTTAATATTAAACGCAATAAAAATACTATCTAAAATACCTGATGATATAAAATTATTAAGTCCTGTTGTATTAGAACCAATGATTAAATTAAAAAAAGAATTACATGATAGTGAAGAAAGATTAACTTTACCTGAAGTGTTAACAGCTTTAACTATTTGCTCTCCAACTAATCCGACAGTTGAAAAAGCATTGAATAATTTAAAGAAACTTAAATATTGTGAAGCTCACTCAACATACATTGTTCAAAATGGGGATTTAAAAGCATTAAAAAATTTAAAAATCAATCTTACATGTGAACCAGAATTTTTAGACATAACTGATTTAGTATAGTTATTATATTAAATCTTTTTTATTATATTAACACCTTTATAATGTTTTATTTCTTTAACAAACATTGATTCATTATTATATTTAGTAAGTAAATATATATGTTTTTTTGTTCTCGTTAAAGCAACATAAAAAAGCCTTCTTTCTTCACTATATGGATAACTATCATATTCATAAGTTACATATTTAAAAATCTTATCATTTTTTATTTTATTTGGAAAACCATATATTGAATCAATTAAATTTATAACAATAACGCATTCACTCTCAAGTCCTTTAGCTTTATGAACAGTTAAATATCTAATATGTAAATCTAAATACTTACTGTATTTTATATATCCATTTTTATCAACAACAAAACTTTCATCTATATACTCAAATATATCTTTATTATTTCTACCTAAAATCATAAGTTCTTTTACACTACTATTATAAATATAATCAATTAATTTTTTTAACGTAGAGACATTGTTATTTGAATAAACTATATTAACTGGATTTTTCAAATTAGTATCTGAAAACAAAGCTTTTACTAATTGTTTACGGTTTTTTTGAATAAACTTCCCACATATATTTACAAGTTCACTTGAGTTACGATATGTTTTTTGCAATTTTAATACACATGAATTTTTAAACATATGTGTAAAATTTAAAAATAACGACAAGTCACACCCACTAAATCTATATATTGATTGATAATCATCTCCAACTGCCATAAATGATGCATCAGATTTTTCTAATACACTCGTAATAAATTTATATCTTAATAATGAAGTATCTTGAAACTCATCAATTATTACATACTTATATTTTAAATATATATTACTTTCTTGCAACTTTTTAGTTGCTAAAAATATTAAATCATCTAAATCAATTGAGCCACTACTAGCTAATTCTTCATTGTAGATATATAATATTTTTAAAACCAAATATAAAAACACTATATTCTTTTTATTAAAGACTTTCTTTTTTTCTTTATTAATTATTTCAATAATATAATTTTTAGAATGTCCACTACTTTTATATAATTTAATAAATGTTATTATATTATATTTAAGAGTTTTTTTATTTTCATTAGTTATAAATTTAATATAACTTGACTTTACATTAATATATTTATATCCAAAGTATTTCAACACTAATTTCATATAAACTATATCACCCAAAATAATATAATCAAAATATTCATTAACAATATATTCTAATAAATCACTAGAACATATTTTATAGTTTACATTAAACATATTAAGAATTTTAATAGCTAATTTATGAAAAGTTAATACTTCAACATCATAATTATAATATTGAAGCAACTTGTTTTTAAGATTTATGCATGAATCGTTTGTAAATGATATACATAGAATAGTAGGAATATGAATTTTTTTAATGCTTATTAAATATGATATTTTAGCGATTATTGTTAATGTTTTGCCAGAACCAGCTCCGGCAATTACGAGTAAATTTTTATAATTAGATTTTACGACTGAGGTTTGTTCTTTGTCTAAAACGCAATCATTTACTTGAAACACTTCTTCATGCATGAATACAATTTACTATATATTTTTTTCTTTATCAAACTACTTTTTCATAATTGTCTATTGTTTTTTAAAATTAAAAAGTATATTTTACTTATATACTTTTTAATTTTAAACCCTATATTTTTTCTAATTTATCAAGTATTATAGAATATAATAAAATGTTAACATTTTTATTGGTTCTTTTGTGAATAACTTTTTTATATATATTAAGTTGTTTTTTATATGCTTCATCTAAAATATCTTTAAGTTTGTAATCAATAATATCAATATGATCTTTATGTTCTATCATTAAATCAATTACACCATGATATTTAACGCTGTCTATAAAATCAATAAACTCATATTCTTTATATATTTTTGCTTTGCTAATATCTCCTAATTTAGATAATAATTTATTTATTGTTTCATCTTTTGAGTTTATAAATGAAGATGTTTCAAAATGTTTATGAATATCAATGCCATGTTTCAAATTATCATGTTCTTCTTTGCTGATTAATTTATTCACTCGTTTAGATACTTTATTAGTTTCTAATACTTCATTGTCAATAGATACTTCTCTTACATTTAACTTTTCATAGCCTCTTGTTTCATATTTATGGCTATTATATTTTAAGCCTTCATCATAATCTAAATTTATTTCAACTATATTACTAGTTACAACGTGTCTTACTGACTTAATCATATCTAAAAATGAATTATATTTTATTTTGTCTTCAAGAGTAATATTGCTTTCCTTATCATCTAAATTACAAACAAAAATCATTTTTTCTTTTGCTCTAGTAAAAGCAACATATAACAGCCTTATCTTTTCTGATATATCTTCTTTATTATATATTTTTTTATATAAAGTCTTAGCTATTGTTTGACCTACTCCATCATCATAAAAAGGAATAATAAAACCTATATCACTATCAAAATCAATAGTTTGTTTTATATCTTCTTTATTAAATTTATTTCCTAAGCCTGCATAATAACATATTTTAAATTCTAAGCCTTTTGATTTATGAATATTCATTAATTTAACACTGTTATTATCTATAAATGAAGAAGATAATCTAATATCGTAATCTAGTAAAATCATATCTTGAATATAATTGTTAAAATCTATTATAGAGTAACCCATATTAGATAAGTCATCAGCTAAGCTTTTTAAATAATCAAGTCTTAATATACTTTTTTCTATATCTCCTATTTCTATGGCTTTTTCATACATATTAAATTTTTCAATTATTGTTTCTATAACATTTCTACTTGACATGGAATCTAAAGACTTTGCTATTTCACTACATTTTATATATATATCACTTTTCTTAAAAGAATTATCAATAAACATTTGAGCATATTCTTCATCTGAAATATTACATAAATAACTTCTACATATAGAATACATATTATATTTAAATTTTTTATTAAATTCATTGTTTCTTATTTTTAATATTAAATCTATAATATTTTTTATAACACTTACTTCTTTTTGAAATGTAATTTTTTCATCATAATTAATCATTAATGGAACGCCCATATTTTCAAATATTTTACTATAAACGTCAAAATGTGTACCTCTATCAAGCAAAATACAAAAATCACTATAGTTTACATCTCTTAGTTCTTCTTTATCTATAACTTGATACTTATTTTTTATTTTCTCTTTAATATCACTAGCAATTATAAACGCTTCATATTCATAATATTTTAAAGTTTTTCCATCCATACTATAGTTATATATTTCTAAATTATAGTTTTGTTTTTTGTTTTTTATTTCATATAACTTGTTTCCATATATCATCCTATGGTTTTCTTTATATGAAGCTGCACCAAACTCTTCATCCATTAATAAATCAAATATTACATTAATATCATTTATTACTTCTTCTCTACTTCTAAAATTATCTAATAGATCTATTTTTATTCCACCATCATTCTTAGAATATTTTGCATATTTCTTCTTAAATATTTCTGGATTAGCATTTCTAAACCTATAAATAGATTGCTTTACGTCTCCCACCATATATACATTATTATTTTGTATTTTATTAATAAATGCTTCCTGCAAATCATTAGTGTCTTGATATTCATCAATCATTATTTCATCAAAACTATTTTTTATTTCATCTCTAACAAATGGATTTTCCTCAACTACTCTTATAGCCATCTTAGCAATATCGTTATATTCATAAATATCTTTATACTTTTTATAATCATACAATCTATTATTAAGAGTCTTTATAATATCTATTATTGAAGTAACATAATCTTTTGTACTCATTAATGTATCATAAATATGTTGTTCATCTTTATATATTAACTCACTTTTTAATAAACCCACTTCTTTTTGAAAAGCTTCTTTATAAAGAGTATATTCTACTGGCATATTTCTAAACCCAACTCTTTTAAAGCTTATATTATCTATAAATCTTTTAATATCATCATAGTTTTTCAAATTATAAAGACCTTCAAACTCTAATTTATATTTTTTAGTTTGTTCTTCATTTAAATAAGCCAAGGTATCTTCATAATATTTTATAATATTATTTAATATTTCATTTATATATTCATAATATTCATCAATTAAAGATTTAATGTTTTTTTCACTATAATACTCTTTTATATAGTTAGTTAAATATTCACGGCTGTTATACATTCTATCTATTTTAGTATTTATTCTTAATATTGCATCTTTAATATTATTATCATCTTTTATTGTTAAATCACTAATCAACTTTAAAAACTTTTCATCTTTTTCTTTATATTTTGTTTCAAAGATTTCTTCTAATAATTTATTTCTAATATTATCAACCACAACTTCATCAATAATACTTACTGATGAATCTATCCCTAATAAATAATGATATTTTTTTACAATGCTCATAGCATATGAATCAAAAGTAGTAATATAAGCAGAATCTATATAATCAAGTTGCTCCTTTAAAGAAGGATTATTATAAATTGCATCTCTTATTCTATCTTTCATCTCACTAGCCGCTAAATTAGTAAATGTAAGTATAAGAAATCT
The DNA here is from genome assembly GCA_964345385.1 of uncultured Clostridium sp. GTDB lineage: Bacteria > Bacillota_I > Bacilli_A > RF39 > UBA660 > CAG-1000. The sequence continues at coordinate 1,996 of CAYFQM010000026.1, read as the reverse complement.
ATTAATATTAAACCCTTGTTTTAATTTATGTATAACTCTTTCAGTAAGAACTTTTGTTTTACCAGAACCAGCACCTGCTGAAACAATTATATTTGAGCCTGTTTTTTCTATAGCTTCTTTTTGTTCTTTAGTAAGCTTCATATTAATCATCCTTTCCTTTAATAGTTATTACATCATCATTTGTCATATAACAAAGATCTTTATATTTACAGTACTTACATGACTTATTAATATTTTTATACTCCTTAGGGTTAATAATAAAATTACAATCGCTTATATTCTTAATACTTTCATCTATTTTTTCTTCTGCTTTAATTACTAATTTCTTAATTTCATCACTACTTAATACTTTAGAATAAGCACCAAAATTATTATTATATGATAAAGACTTAATCATTTCGCTTTTCATATATGTACTATCAAATAAAGATAGAATATTTGTATTACTATTAGAATAACCAACTAATTTTAATGACTCTTTTTTTCTTTCAATTAATGATTTATTATAAATATACTTATTATCTTCTGAAAGAACTGGCTGAAAATAAAAACCAGCAAATACAATATTCTTATATTTATAATTTGTTAAATACAAATAAATAGGAAGCTGCATATTAAGCCCATAATCAATAAGATCTAAACTAATATCAATATTATATGTTTTATAATCAACTATAGCAGCATACTTAATATCGTTTTCATCATATGTCATCAATTTATCTATATAACCCTTAAACTTAACTATAATATTGTTATTTTTAACGATACAAAATTCATTTTCTAATTCAAATGCTTTAAATTTTGAATATCTACTTTTCATCTTAATCTCATCAAGAGCAAATTTAATATCAGGAATTAATTTAGTAATATAAAACGTTTCTTTTGATGTAAGAGGTTTATTATTAGATACATATTCTTGAACTTTTTCTTGAACGTTAATTTCTTTTTCTAAACCAATTTGTAATATATAGTGAAATAAATTACCTATATATGTAGAGAAATGTACTACAAAATCATCTATTTTTAATATGGAATTAATATAGTATTTAAAACCACATTCATTATATGTATTCATACTAGAATAAGAAAGAGTTATCTCATTATTAGTTAGTTTTTTAAATATTTCTTTAGATATTCCATTAAACTGGTTATTATATGTTTTATAATTTATATTATAATTACTTGCTAATAAAGGTAGATTTTCATCTTTAATACCATATTTATAATATTTATCATACATTTTACATAATAAAATTTTATTATATTTATTTGAATAATTAAAGTTTTCTTTTTCTTTAATAACCTTATATTTTAAATCATTTATTATGTTAGATGGATAGTATACTTTAGTGTTATCTTTTAATTTATATGTAATAGTTAAATTATTAATAGTCTTAATATTTTTTATAGTTACGTCTTTATTTATTTTATTTAATTCATTTACTGTCTCTAAACCTAGTATTTTATGTTCTTTTTCACACAAATAAGCTTCATCTTTTAATACTAATGGAATAGATCCTTCATTGAATCCTATTAAGAATGCATATTCATCTTTCTCTATATCACTAATATCTTTTATTTCAACATAATTAGTTAAGGTTTTAACTCTTACTTTTGTATTATAAAGCTCTTCTAATATCATATCTTTAACTAATAATTTATCATCTTCAAATGTATATTGATTAATAATATCTACTATTTGAGAAACAATATCATTATTAAATAAATTATATGCTTTATTTATAACTTCTTCTAAATTACTTGAAAAGTTTTCTATAATATATTTACCCACTATAGTAGATGATAAATAAGCATTATCATCTAAAACCACTGGTATATTATATAAACTAAAGATTCGAGATATTACATCATTATATTCTTCTGTTACATTACATAATTTAATTTTGTTTATATCCACTTTATTATAAATAAGTTTACATATAGAAGATGCCACAAAGGATATTTCTTCATCTATAGTATTAAACTCATATATACT
>CAYFQM010000025.1:4178-9041 GCA_964345385.1 uncultured Clostridium sp. | reverse complement strand
CTCCATATAATATAATTATATTATAAAATTAAATTTTTTTCAATTTAAAAAGCAATATAATATATTACTTTCACAATTTATTTATAGTAGTTTATTGTTTTATCTACTACTCTCTTTACATCTCTTTCATTAAATGGTTTTGTTAGTAAATCTACTATTGGATAAGTAAAAGTTTTTTCAAGAGAAGATTTATCATCATTACCAGTTATAATAGATACTGGTATATTAACAAATAAATTATTACTTCTAAAATAATCTAATACTTCAAAACCATTAACTTTAGGCATATTTAAATCAAGAAGACATGCTACTATTTTTTTATTTTGATTTTTTTGAATAAAATCTATTGCTTCAGATCCATCACCACAAGTAATAACTTCATATTTAGAATGAAATATTTTCTTTATAAAGTTAGCTACTATATTAGAATCATCCACTACTAATATAGATTCATTTTTAGGTACTTCTGTCATTTCTTTTTCAAGAGTATTAATTACTTCTAAACCTAAATAACTTCTACATACATTAATAACTCTTCTAGCTTCAGTAATAAGATCTTCATAATTATCATATATATACATAATATCATTTTCTTTACTTTTAAGTTCATGATTATATGCTTTTTCTGCTAAAACAGAAAAACCTAAATATCTAGCATCACTTTTTAATGAATGAACTTCTATAGAATAATTAGGCATATTATTTTCTTCTCTGTATTTTTCTATTCTTTTAAGTTTATTTTCTACTTCAGCAAGAAAATCATTTAATGTAGCATCATACATTGACATTTCACCAAATAATTCTAATGCTTTATTAATATCAGCTCCCCCGTTAATAAGAATATTTACATCCCTCATATATCCTCCATCCTAGTAAATTATACCATTAACAAGCTAATTTAACAATCTATTTTTATATAGTAGTAAGCTCTGTTTCTTTTTCTTTAAATTTGTCTTCTATAATCTTATTATATTCATTTGTTAAATCTTGAACTATTTCTAAATATAATTTTTCTTCATCTTCTCTTAATTCAGATTTTTTAATTTTATTATTTTCATCTTGTCTTATATTTCTAATAGCTACTTTAGCATCTTCTGCCATTGAAGAAGCATCTTTAACATATTGTTTTCTAGTATCAAAAGTAAGCTCTGGAATAGTTAATATAATAGCTTCTCCATTATTAGTAGGAGCTATCCCTATGTCAGATTCATGTATTGCTTTTTCCATAGCTTTTAATGATGTTTTATCAAATGGTTTTATCATTAATACTCTAGCTTCCGGGATAGATATAGTAGCTAAACTTTGAATAGGAGTTGGCGCATCATAATAATCAACCATAATATTATTTAATATATTAGGGTTTGCTCTTCCCGCTCTAATAGTAGTAAATCTATTTTCTAGATTTTCTATTACTTTATCCATTTTAATTTTTATTTCTTTATCATCTATCATAATAACCTCTTTCACACTTATTATATAAAAAGTAACAATTAAAATCAATCAATTTGTTTTTTAAAAATAAAAACGACTAACCTAGTCGCTTTCATATTCTTCTTCTAATAAAGAATTAAATTCAAATAATCTAGTATTAACATAGAATAATTCTTCTTCTGAAATAATTTGTTCGATTTTATAATCACTACCTTGTTTTGATAATAATGAAGCATAAATATTTTCATCATTAGATAATTTATATACAATATATTCTTTATTATATGGAGTATTAGAAAAAATATTTATAACATATAATACTACTTCTTTTCCATCTTCATCTTTAACTTCTAATTTTATTAAATCATCATCAATCATTAAATATTTTTTCCTTTGTCCAAAAAGGAGCAAACTCTATTGCATTATATTTAAGTCTTTTATATTTAAATACTTTATAACCTGGTCCTGTGCAAACATATACATTTCCATCATTATATTCTTTAGTTTCTTCTTTGATGCAAAATCTAGCTTCTTTTTCATGTCTAACGTTATAAAAATCATATAAACAAACTCCAGCCCAACATATAATTACAATCCATAAAAATATATTTAATACATTTTTCATAATAATTCCTTTCTATACTAATTATAATATTATCATAAAACACAAAAAAAATGCAAGGTTTTCCTTGCATTTTTATCTTATTCATCTATTTCATTACTTCTATCTTTACTCCAGAATGGGCCATATTCGATACCTTTAAATGAACTTCTTTGATAATTATAAATTTTATAACCAAGACCTAAACATGAATGAACTTCACCATCATCATATGAAACTGTTTTTTTCTTTATACAAAAGATTGGATCTTTTTTATTAGTTGTTTTGAAAAAATCTGTTAAACAAATAAGCATCCAGCATATAAGAACAATCCATAAGATAACATTAATTATTTTATTAATTGTTTCTTTCTTTTCTTTTGCTTTTTCTTCTTTTTCAATTTTAGCTAACTTTTCTTCATATTCTTTCTTAGTCATTTCTAAATCTTTTTCTTTAGAAACTTTTTCAGTTTTTGTCTTAGTAACTTTTGTTTTAGTAGCCTTAGTTTTTGAAACTTTCTTTTCCATAATTACTCCTTTCTTTCAAATGATATATCATCATTTACTAATCTATCACGCTCTTCTTTATTAGGTTTTTGACTATTAACTGTTTTTGAAATGAAACTAAATATATATCTTAATCTTCTTTTATCAATAGCATCCATATTTACAAATTTAAGTCTTACTGGATAACCAGAATCCATATATAATGTAAGCTCTGCATAATTACGACAAAACATAATTGATAAAGTAGATATTGATTTATATGGTACGATATATATTATCTTTTTTAATCTAAAAAAACTATAATTATCAAATAACACTATCTTTTTATCTGTAAATATACCATGATCAGTACTTGTTTTATATGCAGTTAATATTACTTCATCATCAAATACATAATCAGTAACATAATCAGGTAAAATAGATTTATCAATAACTCTTCTAAAGTTAAAATACTTAGTAATTTCTTTATATTTTATATATGCCATAAACACCTCTTAATTCTTTTTCAAAGTTTAATAAAAAGTAAATAACCATATGAGGCTATTTACTTTTTATGTTATTCGCTTAATGCCTCAGCATCAGTTTCTTCATCTAGTAATGTTTCTTCTGTTTTCTTTTCTTCTTTGATTAATTCTTCTTCATTAGGTTTAACTGATGGTTTAGAATCTTTTTTATCTTTATTTGAAGGATTTTCTTTAGATGTTTCCTCAACTTCTTCAGAAGTTTCAGTTTCAGAATTTTCTACTTGTATATCTACTACTGGAGTTTCTTCATCCTCTAATAAAGTTTCATTCTCAAAACTATTATCCTCAGACTTATCATTTAGTGTATCTACTGCAGGTGAAGTTACTGAAGTTTCTTTTTGCTCTACATTATCTGTTGCAAAAATAGATTTTTCTGGTGAACCATCTACAGCTGGCCCTAATGTCATTCTAGTAGATAAACTACCCATAGTACTCTTATTACCATTACCAGCCTCTGAATTTATATAATATGACACTGCTATAGTAGATGATTTCTCAAACTTAGTTGCATTAACTTTATATATATCTCCAACTTTTATAATTTCTCCACTGTCTATTGCAGCTTCAATTGAGTAATACTCATGTGCAGTTGCTTCATCACCATTAATAGTAATTGTAATTGTAATTGGATGATCAGCATCAACCATAATATTAGAACTTATTTGTGCAACACCTTTTGATGTCCAAGTTGGTGTAGATGAAGATTGTAATTTTTTATTAATATCATCAAATACTGCTATTAAATCACCTATTCCAGATAAGTATGTTCTTTTTGGATCTCCACTTACTTGATTTAATACTTGATGTGCAGTACTATCTTTTTTAACATCATATCCTATAGAATATTTAATAGTTCCCATACCACTTAAATCTGAAATGTAGTTATTTCTTAATGCTTCATCATCTTGTGTAGGTTTTCCATCACTTAAGAATATTAATGCACTAGCATTTCCATTATTACGTGCAAGTTCAGTTAAAGTGTTATAAGCTTCCTTAAGACCAATATAATATGGAGTTCCACTACTATAAACTTTATTTTCTATAGCATTAACTTTAGATTTTAATGTTTGTGCTTCTTGATAATTAGATGCACTTCCTAATCTTTTTGCGTATATTCCTTGTTTTAAACAAACACCAGATAATCCAACTCGCTTACAAGTTCCAAACTCTATTACTGTTATAGTTGATGAACCACTATAATCTTGAGTAAATACATTATCAATGAAACTATTTGTTGCGGCTTTAGCATTCTTCATTTTTTGTCCATCCATACTTGCTGAATGGTCTAAAACTACTGCAATATTAGTTCCTACTATTTCTTCAGTAAATTGAGTAATTGTAATATTTTTCTCTACAGCTACAACAGGTGGTGCTACTTGCCCATCTGCTATTTTTTCTGTTGTTGAATCTGTAGGATTACCATTATATGTAGTATGGTTAATTTTGCTATCTATTTTATCTCCAGCTTGAGCAATTACTTTAACTTTTAATGTTATAGTTTGAGCTCCTCCTGCTTCAACTTCTAATAAATATCCATCACTAGTTAATACTTCATATTGATCACTAACTACTTTAATTTTACCTGCTTTTATTGCTGCCATTAATAATGGGTCAGTCAATTTAACAAATCCTTTTTCATCACCAGTATTATTTGCTGTAATAGTATATGTTACTTCATCTCCATACTTAGATGGATCTGTTGCATCATTTGTTACAGATACTGAAATATTAGGGTTTGTTTTTACATAATATATTTCAATTAAGTTTGCACTTTCGTTTTCTGAAATTGTAATTGAATTTG
>CAYFQM010000025.1:2060-4078 GCA_964345385.1 uncultured Clostridium sp. | reverse complement strand
TAATATATTTCAATTAAGTTTGCACTTTCGTTTTCTGAAATTGTAATTGAATTTGGTGATACATGATCTAACCTACAATGAAGTGGTGCACTTTCATGATTAGATGCTTCTACTATACTATTAAAATCAGCTTCATATTTATTTGAAGATTCTAATGATTCATTTATATAAGTGTTAACTGTATATTTATACTTTCTTACACTATCAGTATAAATTGCTGTAAATGTTTCATCTTTTGATAATTTAATTGTACTATCAGTATATACATTTTCATTATTTAACCAATTCTTAAATGTATAAACTGTACTTTCAGTTTGATATCCATTTCCAGCTACTATTGTTATTTCTTCTGTTGTTCCCCATATTGCAAAATACTTAGCATCATCATCAACTACTACTTTTGTACCTGCTGGAATATAATCAGCTGGTGAACATACATTAGCATTTTTACAATAACCTAATAACTCAGCTTCTTCTGTAACTGAATCTTGTTTTTGATCTACTGAAGTATTTTCTTCGTAAGTTAATGTATAACTTTTCTTTGCTATTGGTAATGTAATTTCATTTCCATATGGATAATTTCCTGTTGGATCTTCTCCTTGAATATTTCCATCTTCTGGCTTTATTTCTATATTATAATTATTTCTATCATAATATATATCAATAACAGTGCTATCATCACTATTGATTGTTTTTTGCACAATTTCTTCTCTTAAATGAAATCCATTATATGGTTTGATTTGTGCGTTTGTACTTTCTCCTATTACTCCACTTAGAGTCTCTACTGTATCTAACTCATACTCATCTGTTTTATCTAAATTTTGTAAATGATGTTTAACTGTATAGCTTGCATTAGTTTTTGCAAATAATGCTGTATAAGTCATATCTCTTTCAACAACAGTTTCAAATGTTTTATCCCAACCAGTGTATCTAAATTCACTGTTTGCAATAGTTCTTGGAACTGTAATTCCGGCTTCAGCCCAAGTTAAACCAGTAAGAACATTTCTATAAACACTCTTACCTCTTAATGTGCCATTACCATCCGTAATAAACCTTACTGTATAATGAGCTTCCTCATCATCTGGTATGTTATTATGATTAAAATCATCATCATAAAGTGCTATTACATGTAGGTCTTCTAAAATGTTACTGAAGTCTTCAACCTTAATGTCTCTGTTTTTATAAAGATACCAACCCCTAAAAATATAATTATAGTGATAAGGATCTTTTGGTACAATAGCACTTGTACCCACTACAACATTTTGATCACTAATAGTTACATTACCAATACTATCAGTAAATAAAACGTTTCGTGTTGCCTCTAAGCTTCCTCTTCCTCTTCCTTGACCAAAAGTCATTAAGAAAAATAAAAGAATGATGAAGGCTATAAAAACAATAAACCTTTTCTTATTAAACATTAATAAGACACCTCCCTTAATTTTTTTTAGAACAAACGTCTAAAATTAGCTATAATATACCATAATTAAAAGAAAAGCACAATATTTTTCTTTTAATTTATTAAATTAATTTATTCTACCTATTTCATTAATTGGCCATATAGTAAATATTAATCTTCCTTTTATTTCTATTTTATCTACTAATCCAATACTAGGATCTCTACTATCTAAAGAATCTATTCGGTTATCTCCCATCACAAAATACTTGTCTTCTGGAATTACTCCATTAGGACAATCTTCTTTTTTACAAATATCAATAAACATAAAATTACTAGTAAATGCACCTTCAGGTAAATAACTTTCTTTATATGCTTCATTATTTATATATAAATATCCATTTAAATAATGAACTGTTTCACCAGGAAGAGCTATTACTCTTTTAACATAATTTCTTCCATCTATATTAAATGTAACAACATCTCCTCTTTCAACATCCTTAAATAAATAATTGCTTCTAGATACCACACTTATTTGCGAATCTTTAACTGTAGGGCTCATAGAATTACCAGCAATTGGTTGAAATGCTGCTATAAACATAAATACAAATATTAATATTCCGAC
>CAYFQM010000025.1:0-2050 GCA_964345385.1 uncultured Clostridium sp. | reverse complement strand
GAGCAAATAAATTTATATCTCCATTCGTCTGAAAATTTATCTTTTAAGAATTCAGTGATTTCTCGCAAATCCATAAATAACCACTCCTATTATTCTTTTATTCTTCTTCTAATTTAAAATCTTCTATTTTTCCTTTTTCCCCCACTATTTTAGTTACAGCTTCATTAGCTTTATTTAATTTATTTTCACAATACTCTATTAGTTTCATAGCTTCTTTATATTTATTAATAGATTTATCTAAATCAACATTACCACTTTCTAATTCTTGAATAATCTTTTCTAATTCTTTAATTGCTATTTCAAATGTTTTTTCTTCTTTCATTATTTCTCCTTCACTTCTGCTTTAACAGTTCCTTTATTAAATACTATATCTATTATATCACTTTCTTTTATTAAATTACTATCACTTATTATATTTTTATCTTTATAAATTATACTATATCCTTTAGCTAATATATTATCTGGATTTAATAAATTAACTTTTATTTTTAAAGTATCAAGTAAATTAATATTTTTATCTAATATTGTCTTAATATAAATATATAATTTTTCATTTAATGAATCTAGATTTTGCTCATATGATTCATATAACCTTTGAGGATTATTTAATAAATAATTAGATTTATATTTATTTAATAGTTCATTAGAATTATTTATTTTATTAACAAGAGAAATATTTATTCTATTTCTTGCATTTAATAAATAACTTAATATTTCTTCTTTATCAGGTACAGCTGCGGTAGCTGCTGCTGTTGGAGTAACACTTCTTAAATCAGCTACAAAATCTGATATAGTATAGTCTATTTCATGACCAACTGCTGATATTATAGGAACCTTACTATTATATATAGCTCTAGCTACAACTTCTTCATTAAAAGGCCATAAGTCTTCTATAGAGCCTCCTCCACGACCTACTATTAATGTATCTAATTCATATCCTTGAGCTAACTCTATCATTTTAACAATATTATCTTTTGCTAATGCACCTTGCACTAAAGTAGGAAATACATATATTTCTACTAAAGGAAACCTATTATTAATAGTAGATATTATATCTTTAATAGCAGCACCAGTTGAAGCAGTTACTACCCCTACTTTTTTAGGTATTTTTGGTATAGGTTTTTTATGAGTTTCATCAAATAAACCCTCTTTAGATAACTTCTTTTTTAATTCTTCAAATAATATATAAAGGTTACCTAAACCATCAAGATTAATTTCTTCAACATATACTTGATATCTTCCAGTAGCTTCATATACTGATATTCTTCCTCTTACTAAAACACTATCTCCATCTTTAGGAACAAAAGATAGTTTTTGTGCATTATAACTAAACATAACCGCATCTATTTTAGAAGTCTCATCTTTAAGTGAAAAATATAAATGTTTGCTTGTATGGGATTTAAAATTACTAATTTCTCCCTTTATATAAACATTTTGAAGTTCATAATTAGAATCAATTACATATTTAACTATTTTATTAATATCACTTACATTTATATAATTATCATTCATTTACATCCTCATCTAATATCTTATCTAATACTGCATTTATTAGTTTTACTACTTTTTCATCACTATATTTTTTAGATAATTCCACTGCTTCATTTATAGCTACTACATTGGGAGTATCAAAAAAAAGTATTTCATACGTTGCCATTCTTAGTATTGCTTTATCAGTTTTACCCAATCTATCTAAATCCCAATTTTCTAAATATTTAGAAATTGTTTTATCAATAGACTTTATATTATCAAAAACACCATATACAATATCTTTAATAAAGTTATTATCCATCTCTATATTTTCTTTTATAACTTCTTCAACATCATATGACATATTATTTTTAATATAAAAATCTATTTGATATAAAATTATCATTATTTTTTCTCTTGCTTGAGTTCTATTAAGTTTCATATATACTCCTAAATCTATTAAAATTATACCATATAAAAAGATACTTTAACATACCCTTTTATTTTAATATAAATTTATTTAACTATAAAATTTAATCCTGCTGGTTTATCAGAACTAACATTAAATTTATCTGCATCA
>CAYFQM010000024.1:299-9304 GCA_964345385.1 uncultured Clostridium sp. | reverse complement strand
AATATTTTTAATCTTTTATTTTTTATTGTTCTTTGATGACAGCTTGTGCTGCTGCTAACCTTGCAATAGGTACTCTATATGGACTACATGATACATATGTAAGACCTACTTTATGACAAAATTCTATTGTTAATGGATCTGCTCCATGTTCTCCACATATTCCTAAATCAAGATTTGGTTTAGTATTTCTTCCTTTTTTAACAGCTATTTTTACTAATTCTCCTACACCTTCTTCATCTATTCTAACAAATGGATCGCTATCAAATATTTGTTTTGTATAATAATCATTTAAAAATTTGCTTGCATCATCTCTTGAAAAACCATATGTCATTTGAGTTAAATCATTTGTTCCAAATGAGAAAAAGTCTGCTTCTTTAGCAATCTTATCTGCTGTTAAAACTGCTCTTGGAAGTTCTATCATAGTACCAATTTTATAATCTACTTTATAATTTTGAGTTTTAAATACTTCTTCAATAGTTTCATTAACTATATTTTTAATATAAGATAATTCTTTAACATCTCCTACTAAAGGAATCATTATTTCAGGGTCTACTTTAATTCCTAGTTTACTTACATTAATAGCTGCTTCTATTACAGCTCTTGCTTGCATTTGAGCTATTTCTGGATAAGTAATAGAAAGTCTACAGCCTCTATGACCCATCATTGGATTAAATTCATGAAGTTTATCTAGTTTTTCTTTTAATGATTCATAAGAAACTCCTAGTTCTTTTGCTAACTTATTTATTTCTTCTTCTGTATGAGGAACAAATTCATGTAGTGGAGGATCTAAAAATCTTATAGTTACTGGATAACCTTTAGCTGCTTTATATATTTTTTCAAAATCTTCTCTTTGTATTGGAAGAAGTTTAGATAAAGCTTTTTGTCTTTCTTCTAAAGTATCTGCTACTATCATTTGTCTCATAGCAAATATTCTTTCTTCTTCAAAAAACATATGTTCTGTTCTACATAATCCTATACCTTCTGCTCCAAACCTCATAGCTTGAATAACATCTTTTTCAGTATCTGCATTTGCTCTTACTTCTAAAGTTCTATATTCATCAGCCCACTTCATAAACAATTCAAAATCACCACTTATTTCTGGTTCTACAGTTTTTATTGCTTCTCCATAAACATTACCAGTTGTACCATCTAATGAAAGATAATCTCCTTCTTTAAATACTTTTCCATCTTTAGTTGTTAATGTTTTAGCTTTTTCATTTATAGTAAGTTCTTCACAACCAGAAACGCAGCTTCTTCCCATTCCTCTTGCTACTACAGCTGCATGAGAAGTCATACCACCTCTAATAGTAAGTATTCCTTTAGCTATATTCATTCCTTCTATATCTTCAGGTGAAGTTTCTAGTCTTACTAATATAGTTTCTTCTCCTCTATCTGATGCTTTAATTATATCTTCTGCATTAAAATATATTCTACCATAGCTTGCTCCTGGAGAAGCTGCTAAGCCTTGAGCTATTACTTTAGTATTTTTCAAAACATTTTCATCAAAAGCAGGATGAAGTAATTGGTCTAATTGTTTAGCATCTACTCTTAATATAGCTTCTTCTTTAGTAATTAGTTTTTCATTATACATATCTACTGCTATTTTTAAAGCTGCAAATGCAGTTCTTTTTCCATTTCTAGTTTGTAACATAAATAGTTTTTCATCTTCTATAGTAAATTCCATATCTTGCATATCTTTATAATGATTTTCTAATACTTTACATGTTTTTACAAATTCATTATAAGCTTGTGGAAATTTTTCTTTAAGACCTTCTATTCCTTCAGGAGTTCTAACTCCTGCAACTACATCTTCTCCTTGAGCATTTATTAAATATTCTCCAAATATTTTATTTTCTCCAGTTGAAGGATTTCTTGTAAATGCTACCCCAGTAGCACAATTATCATTTTTATTTCCATATACCATTTCTTGTACATTTACTGCAGTTCCCCAACTACTTGGTATATCATTCATTCTTCTATAGTATATTGCTCTTTCATTATTCCAACTTCTAAATACAGCAGTAATTGCTTCAATTAATTGCTCTTTAGGATCTTGTGGAAAATCTTCTCCTGATAAATTTTTATAAATATCTTTAAATTTGAAAGCAATAGTTTCCATATCATCTGCAGTTAACTCTGTATCTAATTTATAATTATGAGATTTTTTATATTCATCTAAAACTCTATCAAAAGAACTTTTTGAATATCCTTTAACTACATCGGCAAACATCATAATAAATCTTCTATATGAATCATATACAAATCTTTTATTATTAGTGCTTTTAGCAAATGAAGCACATACTTCATCATTAAGACCTAAGTTTAATACAGTATCCATCATACCAGGCATACTAGCTCTTGCTCCACTTCTTACTGAAACAAGTAATGGATTAGTATTACTTCCTACTTTTTTATTAGTTACTTCTTCTAACTTTCTTAAACTATCATATATTTCATTAATTACTTCATCACTTATTTTATTATTATTTTCATAATAAAGATTACAAACTTCTGTTGTAACAGTAAAACCACTTGGTACAGGAAGTCCAATATTAGTCATTTCTGCTAAGTTAGCTCCTTTACCACCAAGTAATTCTTTCATATTTTTGTTTCCTTCAGAAAACATATAAACGTATTTTTTCATAACTTCCTCCTTACCATACCATTTAATTATACCAAACAAAAAAAGCAATGTAAAACTTATTTTCTTGCTTTTTTATTTTAAAAATCCATCTATTATTTTTTCTTCTGCTTCTTTTGAAGAAAGTCCTAAAGACATAAGTTTAATTAATTCTTCTTTTGCTATTTTACCAATTGTAGCTTCATGAATTAATCTTGCTTCTTTAGTATTAGCATTTATTGCTGGAGTAGAAATAGCCTTTGCTTTATCTTTAATTAATGCATCACATTCAACATGAGCAAAACATTTATTATTTCCATTTACCATAGAGATAAACTCTTGACTAGACTCTCCTTCTGCTACTGAGCGAGAAGTAATTTTAGCACTTGAGTTTTTTCCATCTAAAGTTATTTCAAATATACTTTTAGAAGTTTCTTTTTCTGAAGTAAACACTTTATCATTTACTATAATAGCAGCATCATCTTCTAAATAAGCTACAATTTTTCTAATTGAAGAAGTTACTCCCTTCATTTGAGAAGATTTTATTTCTAAAGAGCTTCCCTTTTTTAAATAAAATATAGCTTCTGAATTAAGTACTTTATTATTTTCGTTTTCTCCTTCAGCATGATGATTTTCTATGTATATAACATTAGATCCTTTTTCTAAATAAAAAGTATGAATCCCATCATGCTGTGAAGTTTTTCGTGAATCATTATGCACAAAGCACTCTGAATTTATAATAACTTTTGAATCACTTCCTATAAAAAAGTCATTTACTACTTTATCTTTTAATCCTTCTTTATTAAGAATAACTGGAATATAAACTTTGTTATCAATAGTATTTTTATTAATATATATATTTAATCCAGAACTATCTTTTTTATTTTCTATTTTAACACTTTTTGTTTCTTCTTTTCCTTCACATATTCCATTAACTCTAATGTTATATGCTCCATCAAAATCAGAAGGCACTATATTATTCATAAATTACCCCCTTCATTTTACAGCAAGGTTTTATTACGTCTAAAAATTCAGTATCTTCTTTTTCAACCCTTCCATTATTAAGCACTATTATTTTATCAGCAAGAGATAATATTCTTTCTTGATGAGATACTATTATAGTAGTTACTCCTTCTTTTTGTTTAAGCTCATTAAATATATTAGTTAGTCTATTAAAACTCCATAAATCAATACCAGACTCTGGTTCATCAAATATATATAACCGACTATTTCTACATAATACTGAAGCAATCTCTATTCTTTTAAGTTCTCCTCCACTTAAAGTTTTATCAACTTCTCTTTGAATATATTCTAATGCACATAACCCTACTTTAGAAAGTGCGTTACATGCTTCTTTTTTAGTAAGTTTCTTTTTGCCAGCAGAAGATAATAAGTCATATACAGTTAAACCCTTAAATGTTACTGGAGTTTGAAAAGAAAAACTAATTCCTAAGTTAGCTCTTTCATTTACTTTAAGATTAGTAATATCTTTATTATTATATATAACACTTCCAGTAGTTGGTTTTTCTATTCCCATTATTATTTTAGCTAAAGTGCTTTTTCCACTTCCATTAGGACCAGTTATAACAATAAAAGAATTATCATCTATTATTAAATTAATATCTTCTAGTATTAATTTACCATTCTTTTTAAAACTAATGTTTTTAAGTTCTAACATAACTCCTCCACAACATATTTAATTAATATTAAACGTCTATTAAATATTATAACATACATACAATAAAATATTTATAAAATAATGTTTTTACACTTAAAAATATGTTATAATTTATTTTATGTAGGAGTGGCGGAATTGGTAGACGCACCAGACTCAAAATCTGGCAGTAGAAATACTATGAGGGTTCGATTCCCTTCTCCTGCACCATTAAAGAATCTGGTTGAACTTTGGTTCAATTTACTAATAAATATCAATTCTAGAAATGGAATTGATTTTTTGTTGTGTAAAAGAAAGGGATGATTTAATGGTAAATATTATTAAAGAAGATTTAGATATTGAAGAAGCACTAAAAAAGAAATTAGAGTTTATATGTAGTTTTTGTAATACTAAATGTGAGATTAAGAAAGGTTCAATTAGAACAATAGAAAAGACAAACTTATCTTATGTAGAACGACATAGAATAATTATTAAAGGTATTACATTTCTAGCATTTAATTATGAGACGAGTATATATATAGAAAATTTAATTAATAAGATATTTATTAAAGATTTAGAAGAATATATTAAAAGTATTTAAATAACTTATCAATTCCATTTTAAATAACGATTTTAAGCCAAATATTTGACATTTTATTAAAAAGTGATAGAATATAAGCCAATCAAGGAAAACTATCTATTTAAGGAGGTTAAATAGATGAGATGGAAAGATAATTTAATTATATTTAATTATTTAGAATTAATAAGGTGTCAATAGTATTAATATCCTTAATACTTTTGACACCTTTTTTGTTAGAAAGGATTTGATTTTATGAGTGAAGAAAAGAAAATTGCTGGACTATATATTCGTGTATCAACCGAAGATCAAGCTCGTGAGGGTTTTAGTTTACCAGAACAAGAAAAAAGATTAAGAGCCATGTGTGAATACAAAGGTTATAAAATATATAAACTTTATAAAGATGCTGGAATAAGTGCTAAAACTGGTAATTATAGACCTGCATTTCAAGAAGTAAAAGAAAAAAATAAAAATATTATAAAACATACTACTATTCGTAAAACCAAAGAAAATCGCGAAAAAGTGTTGACTTAACCATTAAAAATTGTATAATTAAATTACTTTAGATTGTTGCAGGTGTATTTATACACTTGGTAGAAGTATTTCAAAAGGAAGAGTTTATCTCTTCCTTTTGCTTTGTAAAAATTCAAATCATATTTTACCTATGTATTCCTGTTGTATTAGTTTCTGACATAGTTGATGTTTCTAAAGATAAATTCTCTTCAGTAAAATATAAATGCCCAGAGGTGTCAGTATATCCAACACATGTAGGTTTTATCTGAGTACCAGTATTTGGGTCAATTCCTTCAGCACATACTTTACCATTAGAACGAAGTGTTAAATATTGCCTTACAATTTCAGTTCTTAAATTTGGATTATGTAATCTTCCGTTATATCTTTTTTCGAATCTTCCGACACTTAATATATCATTGCCATTCGTATAACAAATATCTTCACATCTGACAAAATCTGCAGTTCCAATTCCACCAATTATTTTTGTATTTAAAGGTTGAACTATACACATACCACATGTTGGTGAAGTATAATTAATTGGAAATCGTAACATGCCTAAAGTAATACAATTTTCATTTTGTGCTTGCATTTTTGCATAAGACTGTAAATCTTGATCAGAGAAAGATTCAAAATGTCCAGCTCTAGGATGTGAATGAAAATGTAAAACTATAGGCTTAATTCCATTAGATTCGTATTCGTTTATTTTACTATTTAATTCATTATAGTTTTGTTGAGTCGGATCAACAGCTTTTCCTTTTCCCATTGGGCCTCTTGCAGGAGCAAATTCACTTGTATTGTAGTCGAAATATATAACCTCTGGATTTTCTGAGATTCTTTTTCCTACAAAAAATCTACCATATTCTCGATTATTATTCATTGCCCCAATAGACATTTGCCTAATATTTTCATAACATTTACTACTAAAAACAATTTTTACTTTTTGGTTTAAATCTTCTTTAGAAGGAATATTTCTATATTGATCATAACTAACAGTATCTAACTCAGCCATTTTTTTCACTACCTTTCATTTCTATTATATCATTAAAATGATGTTTTGTATAATTGTAAATGATGTGATACCCAAAAATCAGAAAAAATATTAATTCGAAAGTGGTGCGTTAGCATCACTTTTCAATTGTTCCCTTTTTTCAATAGGAGTCATCCAATTTAGTACTTGCATTGGTATGTTATTAGAACGTTTTAAATATGCTTTCATTTGCTTTAATAAATCATCATATGAATAAAAAGATAAGTAGGAATAAAATCTTTGCTGATCATTTCTATGGCTTCTTTCAACTTTTCCGTTATGCCTTGGAGTTCTAGGCTTAATTAGTTTATGAGTTATTTTTAGTTCTTCACACAAAATATCTAATGGATGAATTCTTTTAGTATTAGAAGTGTGTGTAAATTCAGAACCATTATCAGTTTGAATAATTTGAGGTTTATATCCGAAATAAACAATAGCTCTTTTTACAAAGTCAATAGTTGAATAAGTAGATTGTTCTTTATAAGGATAAATAAATCTTTCACGAGAAGCCTCATCTATAACAGTATATTGATAAAACTTCTCTCCATCCAGAAATAAAAAGTAGGTTTAATTTATTTAATAAAAAATAAATTGAAAAGGCAACTAAACATATTAACTATGAAATGGATGAAGCTGCTGAAGATTTTTATACTGATAAAGAAGATTAAGAAAAAGACGATGGCTTTGAGCTATAAGGCATCATCTTTTTTGCCCTTTGATTTTTTTTAATAATTCATTAATTAATTTACTAATTTTAAAGTTTTCTTCTTTAATATCTTTTTCTGTTGTCATTTTTTTCTCCCTACCATTGAATAATCAATATTATTATTTGTTAGTATTTGTTCTATTTCTCCAAGTTCTTTTGTAAAATCTATACCAGGTGTTTGATGTTTATTCCTCCTACACTTCTTGCACGCATCTACTTTTCTTTGTTCTTCAATAATTGCTTTATATAATCTAAAATATAAAGTATTTCTTTCTGATTCATTATCAATACTGTTAATTGAATTCTTTATTTCATCAAGAATAATAGTAATTTTTTTTGATGAAAAATATTTTTCTCTAATTAGTGCGTGTAATTCTGCGTTTCCAACTCTAGAACTTTCAAAAGATGTAATAATTATACTTAATAATTCTGGATTCTTAGTTTCAGTAAAATCTTTTACTAACTTTTGAATTTTTTTATATTCAGATTTTGCAACTTTCTCTCTATTAATTTTTACAATTGGAATACCGAAATTTTTTGCTGCTTTTAAAGATTCTAACCAAAATTTATCTTCTAATTCTTTTTGCTGTCTTAAATATTCAAGTTGTTTTGGTTTGTCTTTATATTTTTCAAACATTTCATCATAACTTTCATACTCTTCAAAGAAAACTATATAATCTGGATTTTTTTTATAAAATTTTGGGTTACTACTTAAATCTCTTCGTTCATATACCAATTCATTATAATCACCTCTGGTATTATTAAGCATTGAATTTGCATCCATATATTCTTGTGAGCTATTTCCTGTAGTATTAAATTCTCTACTATTTGGGGTGGAATTAATATCTGAACTTCCACTAAGAAGAAGCATATTATCACTCATAGTCGAAAAGCCAAATATTACATTTTTAACATTTGCCATTGAAAGATTCGCATTACCAATTAAACTACAACAGTTGCCATGAGATCTAATTTTTGGAGAATTCCAATATTCACTATAATTTTTTTTATTTCCAAAATTTCCTTGATATGCTCCAATGGCTGTAACGATCATTTTGAAATCAACACCAGCATCATATATTTTAATTCCATCAACTTCATCATATGGTAATTTATCTGTTTTGAATATTTAAGTCATGTGCAAATGCTTTTCTCAAATCATTTTCAAAAACAATAATTCGTCTAAAATCTTTTTCTGGTTTCATTATTTTAGTAAATTCATCATATAATTGTATTAAAACATCCGAATCATTTTCATTTATTATTTGATAAATTGCCATATACATTTCAAAAACATCTCGATTTTCATTTGTAATTTCTATATTAGAAATATTATATTTTTTACAGATGTTTTTTGCAGACCATAAGCTAATTCCATATGCCTGAACTAAAATTGCAAATTTTAAATGATCTATATTTTTTTCTTCTTTAGCTTTTAATATACCATCTCTTAATTCTATATTATCTATAGTATTTTCGTCACCTAAATTTTGTAATTCACCAAAATTTGGTACAGTATGATGAACAGATGAAGTACATAAATATAATAACTTTTCAATTTCACCATTTGATAATATGTATCCACTTGCCATTAAATCATCAATATTTGCTAGTAAATCATCATATACATGAAATTTATTTTTCCAACTTGTATAAAGTGAAACATAGCCAATTCTTTGCAATATAGTTGTAATATAGGGGTTATAGTAATCTGTTAAAGTTTGTAATTTTGAATACATTAATTCAAACAGTTTTAATCTAGAATCAGACAAAGAAAGTATTTGGTCTTGTATATCAGAATCTGCGGTTATCATATCCATTATATTATCTAAAAAACTATACTTCTCAGATAAAATTTTAAAATTAATTGTTTCATCAATTTCAATATTTTTTTCCCTTAACTTTTGA
>CAYFQM010000024.1:0-289 GCA_964345385.1 uncultured Clostridium sp. | reverse complement strand
AAAGTTGAAATTAATTCTTTTACTTTATCATAATTATTAAACCGTTGTGCAAGATATATTTTATCTCTAATATCATCTAATTGAGCTAAATATTTGTCAATGTCTCTATATACATTTACTACAACGCCATAGTATTTTTCAACTTCATTTTCTTCGTTATGAATAATATCATGTATTATATTACTCATTTTAAGTTGAGATTCATTCATCAAATCACATCCTATTCTCAATTAATATTTTATCATAAAAATTTAAAAAAATTTTATTAATTGACAAATTTATTGCACAT
>CAYFQM010000023.1:0-10797 GCA_964345385.1 uncultured Clostridium sp. | reverse complement strand
AAAGCCACAACTTTAAATTTAAGTTCATTTAATACAAGTAATGTAACAAATATGAGTGGTATGTTTTCTGTTTCAAAAGCTTTAACCTTAGATTTAAGTTCATTTAATACAAGTAATGTAACTAATACTCAATATATGTTCAGAGATTCAAATGCTACAGTAGGTTATGCAAGGACTCAAGCTGATGCAGATAAGTTTAATGTCAGTTCTAATAAACCAGCAGGATTGAACTGTATAGTTAAGTAAGTGTTTTATGTTAAAAAGATAAATAATATTGTATTTATCTTTTTTAATGTGGTATTATATAAGAGTAAGGAGTGTATATGGAAGATAGAGAATTAAATTTAATTGTAGCTTCAGTAATTATTGTGGTATTTGCAATAGTTTTTATAATTATTGGTTATAAAGTAGGCTATAATTCAGTTAAATGTGAAACTAAACCAGTGGAGGAAAATAATCAGGTAGAAAACACTAATAAAGAAACATCTTTTAAAGTTACTACATCTGATTGTAATACAGAGGTTTGTGAGACAGAGCACAACAGTAATAAAGTAGTATTTTCATCATCTAATATAAGTGATAATGAAAAAGTGCTTAAAATTAATGATGTTGATGTATTACCTAAGATGGAAGCTTGGACAAGCGCAGAAATATATTTTGTAGATAGCTTAATAGTGATTTTAACTAATGATGTTAAAGCTAGAAGTACTTATTTATATATTTTTGATGATAAAGCTGATACAGTAAATAAGTTATATGCGTTAGATAGTAAGTATCCTGACATGGTGATAGAAAAGGTAACTGTTTTTGATGATAAAATTTCAATAGATGGAACTAGATTAACAACAGGACCTAGTATTTATAGTATGAATCCTAATGGAGAAGTAACTGATAATACTGATTTATCTAAATGTGATGTATATAATAAATATGCTAATGAAGTAGTAAGTGGAAAATATGAATTAATTTATTTAGGATCTGGTAAGTATGCTAATTTAACAAATTTAGAATATGTACTTGTTAAAGATTCTTTAATTAAGTGTGTATAAGAGGGTGAATGTAATGGAATTTGAAAGTAAAAGAATTAGTCTTAAAAAATTTTTAATTATTTTGGTTGTTATTATAGCTTTATGTTTTGTATTTGGCTTGTTATTAGGAAGAAGTGGACATAAATGTGAAGAAGTGACAAATCAAAATAATGGACCAGTTGAAGTTGAGCCACCTATAGAAGAGCCTGAAGAACCTATAGAACAAGAACCAGAAGAACAAGAAAATACTGCAGAAAAGTTAGATGAAACTAAAGTATATTTATTAAATACAGCTAGCTGCGTTAAAGCTAAATGTACTAAAAACTTTAATGGTTCATCAGTAGTATATTCAACACCTGATAAAGAAAAAAATATACTTGGAAGTATTACTATTAATGAAACTCCAGTCGCAACTGATTATAAAGATTGGGAAGAAGCAAATATATATTATTATAATAAAACTTTTATTATTGAACTGTTTAAAACTGATACTTATAGAACAACTATTTTATATTTATATGATAGAGATGGTAAAGATATACATAAATATCAAGAAATTGATAAGCATCATACTGATATGGTAATTGAAAGTATTAAAGTTAAACCATCTGGAATTATTATTAAGGGAACAAGGCTATATGATAATCATATTATAAAAGATGCTAATGATAAAGATGTAGATCTTACATTATGTGATAATTATAATTTATATCAAGATGAATTAATTAAAGGAGATTATTTTATAGAATATAAAGGTAATCAAGTATATGAAGATATTATAAGAGCTAAATATTATAAATTGAAAGATTTAGATATGGAGTGTAAATAGAAACGAAAGTTTCTATTTTTTTTTATTTTAGTGTTATCTAATTATTATAAAGGTGTAGTTATGAATCCAAAAACAAGAAAAGATATTGTTAAAATGCTTTTAAAAAATAAACAATTAGAAACAGAAGATGAAGAACAATTAATGGAGTTATTATTGATGAACAAATCGCAATTGATGTAGATAAAAATATGTTAGAAAGTGAAACATGGTCTGATAGATTAGCTGATAAAATTACTAATATAACAGGTAGTTGGATATTTATATTTTCGTTTATACTTTTATTAATTAGCTGGATTGTTTTAAATATAGTTTTAGAATTTTATGGTCAATCATTTGATCCATATCCATTTATACTAATTAATTTATTTTTATCATGTGTTGCGGCTCTTCAAGCTCCAGTTATAATGATGAGTCAAAATAGAACATCCAAAAAAGATACATTAAGAGGAAAGAATGATTATAAAGTTGATTTAAAAAGTGAACTTTTATTAGAAGAACTTCATGAAGAAAATAAAAAAGTTCAATCAAATCAAAATAAAATTTTAAAGTATTTAGATGAATCAAATGAAAAAGAAACAAAATAATAATAAAAGGAATTGATATAATTCCTTTTTATATGTATAATCATAATAGGTGAGGAAATTGAAGGACGAAAGACTTAAACGATATTTAGACAGTATAAATTTTGAAAGTACTATGTACTCTTTTTTTGAAGATTTTACTCTTGAAAAAGTAGTTATAAATAAGAAAAAAAATACAATGACTATATATATAAATATGGATGAGTTAATTCCTATATATGTATATATTAAATTATATGAATCTTCTTTAACTTTTAAAAACGCTAATAAAGTTTATTTTGTTTTTCATGTTAAGAATTCTAATAAATATTTAAAAGAATATACTGAGTATTATTATGATAAATTAGTACTGGATAGTCCTATGCTTGCTAGTATAGATAAAGATGCAATTACATATGAAAACAATATAATTGATTTTGAAGTTATTAATAAAATTGAAGAAAAAAAGATTTTATCATTAAAAGATAAACTTTTATCATTTCTTTCTTGTATGGGCTTTGATGTAAGTTTAAAAGTACATATTAATTTAGAAGCGAGAAAAGAACTTCAAGATAGTATTAACTCAACTAAAGAATTATTTTTAAAAGAGGAAGATGATATTAAAATAATAAAAGGTTCTTTTATAAGAGGTAAAATAGAAAAAATAAGTAATTTAATAGTTACTATGAAAGATGTAGTTGCTGTATGTTATTTCTTTTCTAAAAAAATAGATTATAGAAAAGATTGGATTATTATAACAGTTAAAGCTTCCGATAATATAGATAGTATAAATGGAAAAATATTTTATAAAAAAGAATTTATAAAAGAATGTGAAGATTTTTATAATGAAATAAAGTTAAATACTTGGTATAAAATAAAAGGTAATGTTTCACTTAATAATTATAATAGTGAGTATGAAATTGCAATAAATGATATAGAAACTTATCCTAAAAAAGAAAAAAAGTTTGTAGATAATGAAGAAGTTAAAAGAGTTGAACTTCATGCTCATACTATGATGAGTCAAATGGATAGTGTAGTTAAACTTGATTTAAAAGCTCATACATGTGAACTTATTACTAATGCTATTAATATGGGGTATAAAGCAGTAGCTATTACTGATCATCATGGATGTCAAGCTTTTCCTATTTGTTATGATTTAATAAAATCATATAATAAAAAACAAACTGATGAAAGTAAAAAATTCAAAGGTTTATATGGACTTGAAACCATTATGGTGAATGATAATGTTGATATAGTTATAAGAGGAAATGATAATGATTTATTAGAAACTACTTATGTTGTGTTTGATACTGAAACAACAGGTTTTAATGCTGCTGGAAGTGATCAAATGATTGAAATAGGAGCAGTTAAGATACATGATGGAAAAATAATTGATACTTTTGATATGTTAATTAATCCTGGAAGAAAACTTCCTAGTAAAATAGTAGAGCTTACTTCTATAACGGATGAAATGTTAAAGGATAAAGAAAGTGAAGAAGAAGTAGTTAAAAAGTTTTTAGAGTTTGCGTCTATTCATCCATTAGTTGCTCATAATGCTAAGTTTGATATGTCGTTTTTAGAAAGTGCAATTAAAAAATATAAATTAAAAGAAATAACTAATCCTATAATAGATACCTTAGAGTTATCAAGAGGATTAGATTCTTCTTATGCTCATCATAATTTAAGTACTCTTGTTAAAAGATATGATATAGAGTTTGATGAGTTATCTCACCATAGAGCTGATTATGATGCTAAAGCGACTGCACTTGTATTTTATAAAATGCTTAAAAAAGTTAAATCTATGGGATATAAAACTATAAATGATTTAGAAAAATTAGTAAGTATAGATGATATATATAAATTTGGTAAACCATATCATGTTAATATGATTGCTATGAATCAAAAGGGTCTTAAAAACTTATTTAAAATTATTTCTTTAGCTAATACTAAATATTTATATAAAACTCCTAGAATACCAAGAAGCGTTCTTTCTTCTTTAAGAGAAGGACTTTTAATAGGAAGTTCTTGTTATGAATCAGAAGTATTTGTTGAAGCTAAAAGTAAAGAAGGAGAAGAACTTTCTAATGTAATATCTTTTTATGACTATGTAGAAGTTCAAAGTCCAGAAGTATATGACCATTTAATACAAAAAGGAGATTTTTCAAACTATTTAGAACTTAAAAGTCATATTAAAAAGATAATTGATTCAACTAAAGAAGCAGGTAAAATTATTGTTGCTACTGGAGATGTTCATCATTTTTATAAAGAAGACTTAATATATAGAAAAATAATTATTAATCAAAAAGTACCTGGTGGTGGTCTTCATCCACTTAATAATAAATCTATTACTGAAATTCCTTCTCAGCATTTTAGAACTACTTCTGAGATGCTTAGTGATTTTGATTTTTTAGGAAAAGATTTAGCATATGAAATAGTAGTAACTAATACTAATAAAGTAGCTGATATGGTGGATCATATTGATGTTATAATAGACACTAAAGGAGTTCCTTTTAGTCCTAGAGTTAGAAGTGATGATGGAAAAGGTTATTTGGATTGCCCTAAAGTATTAACAGAAATAGCGCTTGAAAAAGCGATTAGTTTATATGGAAGTCCACTTCCTAATAATATAATAGAAAGAATAGCGCTTGAGTTATATGGAGAAGCTTTATATAACTATTGGACTACTAAATTAAATAGATATAAAAATAAAGAAGATTTTGCTGATAGAGTATATAAAAATTTATATAATACTATTGAAGCAGGTTTTGATGAAGTTAAAAAATGTTTAAAAGAAGTAGTATTAAAAAAGAATAAAAATTTAAAAGAAGAAGAAATAGAAGCTGAAATAAAGAGTATGTTAGGAGGAATTATAGGAGGAGGATTTGATCCGATATATATAATTGCTCAAAGACTTGTAAAAAACTCTAATGATGAAGGCTATATAGTTGGTAGTAGAGGAAGTGTAGGAAGCAGTTTCGTAGCTACTTTATTAGGCATTACAGAAGTGAATCCACTTCCAACTCATTATAGATGTCCTAATTGTAAATTAAGTATTTTTGAAGATGAAAATGGAAGTTTATCAAATAAATATTCTTGTGGACCAGATCTTCCAGATAAAAAATGTCCTAATTGTAAAACATTATTAGAAAAAGATGGTCAAGATATGCCTTTTGCTACATTCTTAGGATTTAATGCTGATAAAGTACCAGATATAGATTTAAACTTTTCTGATTTAAATCAAGCAAGTGCTCATGAATATACCAAAGTTTTATTTGGAGAAGATAATGTATATCGTGCGGGTACTATTGGAACAGCTGCTGAAAAAACTGCATTTGGTTTTGTAAAAGGGTATTTTGAAGATAATAATATTTATGATGTTAGATCTGCTGAAATAGAAAGACTTGCTTTGGGATGTACTGGTGTTAAAAGAACAACAGGACAGCACCCTGGAGGAATAGTAGTAGTGCCTGATTATATGGATGTATATGACTTTACTCCATATCAGTATCCAGCTGATGATCCAAATTCAGCATGGAAAACAACTCATTTTGATTATAATGCTTTAGAAGATAATTTATTAAAATTAGATATTTTAGGTCATTCAGATCCAACGCAACTTCGTTTAATACAAGAAATGAGTAAAACTGATGTTACAAAAGTTCCATTAGATGATATAGATACTATGTCAATATTTTTATCACCTAAAGTTTTAGATGTTACAGAAGAAGAGATTAACTGTCCAACTGGAACACTTGGTGTACCAGAGTTTGGTACTCCTTTAGCAATTCAAACTCTTACTGAAACAAAACCAACTACATTTAGTGAACTTGTTAAAATATCAGGGCTTTCTCATGGTACAGGCGTATGGGGAGGTAATGCTCAAGATTTAGTTTTAAATAAAATAGTTGAGTTTAAGGATGTAATAGGTTGCCGTGATGATATAATGATTTATTTAATTCAAAAGGGTTTAAGCTCTATTGATGCATTTAATATAATGGAGTTTGTTCGTAAAGGAAAAGCAAAGAAAGATCCAGACAAATGGAATTCTTATATACAAAAAATGAAAGAAGCTAAAATAGAAGATTGGTATATAGATTCATGCGGTAAAATAGAATACATGTTTCCTAAAGCTCATGCATCTGCATATGTAACAAGTGCTTTTAGAATAGCTTGGTATAAAGTACATATGCCATCATATTTTTATGCATCATGGTTTTCAACAAAAGCAGTTGATTTTGATATAGATTCAATGCTTGAAGGATACTCATCTATTAAAAATAAAATAGATTCTATTAATAATTCAACTGAAAAATTAACTAATAAAGATAAAGATATATTAGAAACTTCTTTAGTAGCATTAGAATGTACTGCAAGAGGTATTAAAATAAATAATTTAGATTTATATAAAAGTAAATGTAAAACTTTTGAAGTAATAGATGAAAATAATATACTTCCTTCTTGGACTGTAATAGAAGGTTTAGGTGAAACAGTAGGAAATAATATAGTAGCAGAAGCAGCTAAAAAACCATTTATAAGTATTGAAGACTTTCAAGAAAGATGCAAAGTATCACAAACAGTAATTGATAAAATGAGAGGGTTAGGTATATTTAATGATTTACCAGAAAGCTCACAATTAACTATATTTGATTTTGGTGAATTATGAAAATAGTATTTTTAGGAAGTAGTTCAAGTGGTAACTCTACATACATTGAACTTAATAATAAAAGATTTTTAATTGACGTAGGATTTTCTTTTAAATATATTGAAGAAAAACTAAATGAAATAGATGTAGAAGCTTCTTCATTAGATTTTATATTAATTACTCATTCACACTTAGACCATATAAAAAGCTTATATACTTTTTATAGAAAAAATATTGATATATATTTACCAAAACAAACATTTAATGAACTACCTAATAAAGAAAAATATAATGGTGTTTATTTTATAGATGATATAGATAATATAGAAGGCTTAACTATTAAAAAAATTCCTATATCTCATGATGTATTTGGTTATGGATATGTAATTGAAAATGGTAATGAATCTATTTGTTATATAACAGATACTGGTCTTATATATTCTAAATATTTTAATATAATGAAAAATAAAAATGTATATTTAATTGAAAGTAATCATGATCCAGAAATGGAAATGAATGGAAATAAAAATCTCAATACTAAATTAAGAAATATTGGTGATGAAGGACATTTATCAAATGAGCAATGCAAATTTTATCTTCAAAAATTAGTAGGAAATAATACTAAAGTTATAGCACTTATGCATATAAGTAAGGAAGATAATACTTATGAACTAGCTTATAATGAAACAAGAAAAAGTATAGATGAGAAAATAAAAATACATGTAACATCTGCAGAAGAAAGTACTACAATTGATTTAAAAAACAAATAGTGATAAAATAATTTAGAGGCTGTTATGTATAGAAAAACTTATGTAGAAGTAGATTTAAATATATTAAAAAATAATGTTAAATCAATTATAAAAAAATATAAATATAAATATAATATGGTAATGGTTAAATCTTATGCATATGGACATGGTTATGGTATAGTTAATACTTTAGTAGAAGCAGGAGCTACTCATTTAACTTGTTCTTCATTAGATGAAGCTCTTTTAATAAGAAAAGAAAATAAAACTGTACCTATATTATGTGTAGAAGTAATAGATAAAGAAAATTTATTAGATGCTTTTAAACATAATATATCTATTACTATTACAAATATAGATTATTTAAAAGAAGTAATAAAACTAAATAAAAAGTTTACTGTTCATATTAAAGTAGATAGTGGTATGAATCGTTTAGGAGTAAAAGATAAAAATGAATTATTAGAAATATATAATTTATGTAAGGATAACATTTATTTAGAAGGTATTTTTACTCATTTTGCAACTCCTGGTATTAATGATAAATATTATAACAAGCAATTATCTAATTTTAGAAAGATAACTAGTTTAATAGATTTAAAAAGGGTAAAAATAGTTCACTTACCATCTTCTTTTGCTACAATCAATCATAAAAAGATAGATATTGCTAATGGAATGAGAATAGGTCTTCTTTCATATGGATATGATATATCTCTTCCTAATTATAGTAATAGTTTAAAAGATCATCTTAGAAAAATAAGAGATGGGTTTTATCAAAAAAAATATAATATTAATGATATAATAAGAGGAACTAAATTAGATATAAAACCATGCCTTAAAATAAAAACTCATGTTATGGAAATAAGAAAAGTAAAGAAGGGTGAGTTTATTGGCTATGGAGCAGAGTACATTGCTAAAAAAGATGTTTTAGCTGCGACTCTTCCTATTGGTTATGGTGATGGAATAGGATTTAATAATAATAGAAAAGTATTAATTAATAATAAAGAATATAATGCTATTTCTAGAATGTCTATGTGTATGATGAGCATTCTGGTAGATGAAAGTGTTAAACTAGGTGATGAAGTAACTATATTAGGAGAAGATTTAACTTTAGGATATTTAGCTAGATTAGAAAATAAATCTATTCATTATATGCTTTCAAATATAAGTCTTGAGTTAGAAAGAATATATATAAATAAGGAGAAATAAAATGAGTGTTAGAAAAATGATGATATCAAAAGTGAGGGCAATTAACTATAAAAAGTTAAATTATATAGCTAAACTAATAGCTAAAAATAATAATAAAAGTTCTTGTTATGTAAAAAGAGATATGATTGTAAACTTTCTTAAGTATGGTATAGGATATACTGATTATTTAAAAGGAGACTACATTAATTTAACTAAAGAAGAAAAAGATACTTTTATTACTACTAAAAGTTATTATAAATTAATAGAGTATTTAAATCCAAGAAGTTATAGATGTATATTTTCTAATAAGATAATTTTTAATAAAGTATTTAAAGAATATATTAAAAGAGATTTTATAGATATTAGAAATATTACTGAAGAAGAGTTTTCTTTGTTTTTAAAAGGAAAAAAATATGTATTTGCTAAACCATTAATTGATTTTGGTGGACATGGTATAGAAAAAATAGATGTTAAGAGTGTTCAAAGTCCTAGCATTTTACTAAAAAGTTTATTAAATAAAAAATTATATTTAGTAGAAGAAGAAATTATTCAACATAGTGAAATGAATAAATTAAATCCATTTGCTGTTAATGTTTTAAGAGTAGTAACTTTAGTTAAAGATGGAAAATCATATATTATGGGAACTGCTGTTAGAATTAATTTATCTGATGGAATATTAGTAGGTAGTGATGATGCATACGGAGTATTTAATGAAAAAGGAAAGTTAATAACTCCTATAGTAGATGATTTAGCTAATGAATATGAAGAGCATCCAATCGCAAAAACCCCATTTAAAAGTGTAAAACTTCCATATATTAAAGAAGGTATTGAACTAGCTAAAAAATGCTCTTTAGTAGTGCCTGAAATAAGATATGTAGGATGGGATATTGCTATTACTGAAGAAGGTCCTATTATAATAGAAGGAAATGAATATCCAAGTTATGGCTTACTTCAATATTATAAATTAAATAATTCAAAAGTAGGACATTTAAAACAAATTAAAGATGTTTTAGGAGAGGAATTAAAAAATATAAAATTATGAAAAAAAACTCTTTTATAAGTGGAACATTTATAACTTTTTTATCTTTAGTTTTTATAAAAATATTAGGAGCAATATATGTAATACCTTTTTATAAGATAATAGGTGAAGAAGGTGGAACTTTATATAGTTATGCATATAATATATACATACTCTTTTTAAATATATCAACTGCAGGAGTACCTATAGCTATGTCTATGATAATATCTGAATATAATGCATTAGAGATGTATGATGCTAAAGAAAGAACATATAAAATCGGTTTAAAATCAATGCTTTTATTAAGCATACTTTCTTTTTTAGTATTATTTTTCTTTTCAAATATAATAGCTATATTTTTACTTTCAGGAATAGATAAATCTAATATAAGTAGTATATCCTTAACTATAAAAGCAATATCACTTTGTTTATTAATAATACCATTTTTATCTATATTAAGAGGTTATCTTCAAGGACATAAGTTTATTACTCCAACTTCTATAAGTCAAATAATAGAACAAGTAGTAAGAATAGCAGTTGTACTTTTAGGATCATATTTATCAATTAAAGTATTTAATTCATCAATTGAAATAGGAGTATCTACTGCTTTATTAGGAGCTTTTGTAGGGGGATTAGTTGCATATTTATATTTAAAATATAAAATAAATAAAAATAAACAATTGTTTCCTATAGTAGATAAAAAAGATAAAGTTTCTTCAAAAGCTATATTTAAAAAAATAGTTGCTTATTCTATTCCTATAGTAATGATATCAATAATAACAAACTTAT
>CAYFQM010000022.1:0-11118 GCA_964345385.1 uncultured Clostridium sp. | reverse complement strand
ATATAATATAATTATATTATAATACAATTTTTTTAATGTTTCAATATACAAAAATCTTAATAAAAGTTTGATTTTAAATTAATAATAACCTATAATATATCTATTATGATTAAAATAAAAATAAAAGAAGAAAACAAATTATTAATTGTATTAGGACTTATTTATTTTACTTATGGAGCTTGGATTAATTATAGACAACTTTGGCTTAAGTCTTATTCATTTGATACAATTCAAATAAGTAGATTATTATCAGTAGCTGTTATATGTAGCGCTATAATAATATTTTTTATTACGTTTTTTTCTACTAAAGTTAATTTAAAAAGTTTAAATATATTAGTTCTTACTTTAAGAAGTTTAGCTTTTTTAGGACTATGTATGTTTTCATCTAATTATTTAATAAAAGTATTTATGCTTCTTAGTATAATGTGTGAAAATATATTTTCCCTTTCTATATATCCATTAATATCTTTAGTAAATAAAAGTAATAAGGTATATAAAAAACATATATTAATTAGTTTTTATACTAAAGATATAGCTATTATATTATGTGGTTTATTATTAGGGTATACTTTGGGAAGTTTTGTATTTAATTATAATACATGTCTTTCTATAGCATTAATTTTAAATACTTTAGCTTTAGTGGTATTATTAACATTTAATGATAAACACGTTACATTAAAAAAGAAAGAAAAATCTCTTTTAAGTTCATTTAAAGTTTTTTTTAAATCTAAACATGTTAATAGTTATTTAGTAGCTCAGTTTATTTCAGAGCTTTCATATTCATCTTTGTTTGGTATATTAATGCTTTTATTAACCCAATATTTAGAAATAAGCGTTGTGAATGCTTCACTTTTAATAATAGTATGTAACATAATAGGAAGCATAATATGCTCTATATTAAATAAATATAGTGATAAGTTTTCTTTTACACTAAGTTCATTTATTAAATTTGGTATTAGATTTATATTTTTACTTCTTGCAGTTATTATTAATAAAACTTCTATATATTTACTAGCAATTATAATCTATGCAATAACTACTAGATTATTAGATGATCAAATAAATGGTAAATTTATAAGAAGTATAGAAGATAATGAAAGATTTTTATTTGGAAATATTAGATATTTTATTCTTTGTATAAGTAGTAGTATAGCTTTATTTTTAGCAGGTACATTAGTAGAAGCAAATATTAGATATTTATTTATGTTTTCTATGATATCTTGTTTTATAGCTTTAAATATATATATGTTTGTGGTAGGTAAAAAGAGTTTAAAATGAAAAAGAGAATTAGTGGAAGAGGAATTATTATTGAAGGTGATAGTGTTTATCTTATGTTTAGAAGAAAACTAAAAGATGATGGAGAGATTAAAGAATATTATATTGTTCCTGGTGGTGGTAAAAAGAAAACAGAAACTCTTGAAGAAGCTGTAATAAGAGAAATAAAAGAAGAGTTTTCGGTAGATGTTAAAATAAATGGTTATGTTGGAAAAGATGAAAATGATAAAACTGTTGCACACTTTTTTGATTGCTCAATTATAAATGGGGTTCTAAAATTAGGTGGAGAAGAACTAAAAAAATGTTCTAATGAAAACTATTATGAAATAAGAAAAGTAAATATAAAAAGTTTGGAAGAAATAGATATATTATCTCCAGAGATGATAATTAAAGCTTATAATAAAGAATATTTAAATTTAAAACATTGATTTTTTTAATGATTTGTAGTATTATTAATTAGAAGTTTATTCCGAGTTTATGTTCTACCTCGGTCATATACACAGAATAAACGGATATTTAAATAAGGAGGTGTTTTTAAATGGCATTATCTAAAGATGAAAAGAAAAAAATAATAGATAAACATGCTAGAAGTAAAACAGATACTGGTAGTGTAGAAGTTCAAGTAGCTATGTTAACTGAAAGAATTAATAGATTAACAGAACATATGAAAGAACATAAACATGATAATCATACTAAGTTTGGTTTACAAAAGATGGTAGGTAAAAGAAAAAGATTTTTAGCATATTTAAAAGATAAAGATGTTATTAGATATCGTGATTTAATTAAAGAATTAAATTTAAGAAAGTAGGCGCTTATATTTTAAGTGCTATTTTCTTTAGAAGGAGAATAAATGAAAAAAGTATTTGAATATGAATTTCAAGGTAGGAAACTTGTAGTAGAGCATGGACAATTAGCAAAACAAGCTGGAGGGGCTTGTTTAGTTAGATATGATGATACAGTTATATTATCTACTTGTGTTATGAGTGATAATGTAAGTGCTGCTGATTATTTTCCATTAACTATTTTATATCAAGAAAAATTATATTCAGTTGGTAAAATTCCGGGTGGTTTTATAAAAAGAGAAGGAAGACCTACAGATGATGCTACTTTAGCAGCAAGAGTTATTGATAGACCAATAAGACCTATGTTTAATGAAAACTTTAGAAATGAAGTACAAGTAGTTAATACAGTTTTAAGTGTAGATCCAGATAAGACACCAGAAATGAGTGCTTTATTTGGTTCATCATTATGTTTAGGTATTAGTTCTATACCATTTGAAGGACCAGTAGCAGGAGTAGTAGTTGGAAAAGTAGATGGAAAGTTAATTATTAATCCAACAACTGAAGAATTAGAAAGAAGCACCATTCATTTAACAGTAGCTGGAACAAAAGAAGCTATTAATATGGTTGAAAGCTCTTCAAAAGAAGTAAGTGAAGAAGAGATATTAGAAGCTCTTATGTTTGGTCATGAACATATTAAAGAGTTATGTGCTATTCAAGAAGATATTATTTCAGAAATTGGTAATGAAAAAATAGAAGTTGATTTAGTAGCAATTAATGAAGAGGTAAGAGAGGAAGTTATTAATGATCTTGGAGAAGACTTATTAAACGCAGTTAAAGTTTTTGACAAGTTAGAAAGAGCTTCTGAAGTAGAAAAAGTAAAAGAAGAGTTTATTATTTCTTATACTGAAAAACATGAAGGTGAAGAAAACCTAGATGAACAGTTAAAAGATGTTAAAAAAGTACTTGAAGAAGAAGAAGTAAATATAGTAAGAAGATTAATAACAAAAGATAAAATTAGACCTGATGGAAGAAAGATTGATGAAATAAGGCCATTAAGTGCAGAAGTAGACTTATTTGTTCGTCCTCATGGTAGTGCATTATTTACTCGTGGACAAACACAAGCTCTTGCGATTACAACTTTAGGTGCTTTAGAAGAACATCAAATATTAGATGGTCTTGGAATAGAAGATTCAAAAAGATTTATATTCCATTATAATTTTCCAGCGTTTTCAGTTGGCGAAACAGGAAGATATGGTTATCCAGGAAGACGTGAAATTGGTCATGGTGCTTTAGCAGAAAAAGCATTACTTCAAGTAATGCCAGATGAAAAAGAATTTCCATATACAATAAGAGTAGTTTCAGAAGTACTTGAGTCAAATGGTTCATCTTCTCAAGCAAGTATATGTGCTGGATGTATGTCATTAATGGCAGCAGGAGTACCTATAAAAGCTCCAGTAGCTGGTATAGCAATGGGACTTATAACAGAAGATGGTACTTGTGAAAACTATACAATATTAACTGATATACAAGGACTAGAAGATCATATGGGAGATATGGACTTTAAAGTAGCTGGTACAAGAGAAGGAATAACTGCTCTTCAAATGGATATTAAAATAAAAGGAGTAACTGAAGAAGTATTAAGAGAGTCTTTAGAACAAGCAAAAGAAGCAAGATTTAAAATATTAGATGTAATGCATGAAGCAATACCTGAACCTAGAAAAGAATTAAGTGAGTATGCTCCTAAAGTAAGAACAATGAGCATTCCAGTAGATAAAATTAAAGATGTTATTGGTAAGGGTGGAGACACTATTACTAAAATTATTCTTGAGTCATCTAATGTAAAATCAGTCAATAATAAAGATGCTGTTAAAATAGAAATAGATGATGAAGGAAATGTAGTTTTATATCATATGAGTTATGATGTTTTAGATAAAGCATGTTCTATGATAGAAGAAATAATAAAAGAACCAGTTATTGGAGAAATATATACAGTTAAAGTTATAAATGTAGAAGATTTTGGAGCTTTTGTAGAACTATGGCCAGGATGTGAAGGTCTTGTTCATGTATCACAGTTAGATAACAAAAGAGTTAATCATCCATCTGATATAGTAAAAGTTGGAGATGAAATAGTTGTTAAAGTAACTGGTTATGATAAAAAAGGAAAATTAAATTTATCAAGAAAAGAATTATTACCTAAATTAGAAGCGCAAAATAAAAAAGAAAAATAATTCTTTTTTTTTATAAAATATTATTTCTTATTTCTCTTTGTTTAATAGTAGAAGTTTCAAGTAATGAGCTTGCTTTTAAAATAGAAATAGGACCATATTTTTTATGTATTTCATCAAGTGCTTTATTATATTTATCATTTGAATTATAATTATCAAATATACTTAGTTGAGTAGTGCTTTTATCTTTTAAATTACTAAAAGCTATTCCTACTTTTCTTATAGGTAAATCTTCTATATTTTTATAATATAGTTTTTTAAATTCTTTTATTATAATATTTTGATCATCTGATTTTTCTATATTAATATTTTTTTTAAAACTTTTCTTTATTTCTTTTGAATAGTTTACAAATAAATGAATTTTAGTTGTTTCTTTAGACATGCTTCTTAAACGTCTACATAACATATCATTCATTTCTCTAATTATTAAAAAAGCTTCCTCTATATTATAGTCTTTTAATAATACTTGACTTAAACTAATAGATTTATTTCTTATCCTTTTATTTTCTTCTTGCACTGTTTTATAATCTATTCCTTGAGCTTTTAGATATAGTTCAGTTCCTGCGACTTTACCAAATCTTTTAATATAAAACTCTTTACTATATTTAAAAATATCTTTTAATTTATATATATTTAAATCATTTAAATGTTTTTCATACCTGCTTCCTATGCCAACTATTTTAGATAAAGGAGTTATTTCTTGAAGTTTAGCTTCTACATCTTTAAAAGACCATCTAGCAATGCCATCCTTATTTGTTTTAGCTTCTATGTCAAGAGCAACTTTAGCTAAAAACATATTAGGGCCAATACCACAGCTACTTGATAATTTAAGTTCTTTTTTAAGTTTATTCATTATTTTAATAGCTAGTTCATAAGAAGAAGAATTATAATACTTTAAATAATTAGTAACATCTAAAAAGCATTCATCTATTGAATAAACTAATATATCATTTTTATCTATAAAGCTTTCATGTATTTTAACCATTTTTTGATTATATAATTCATATAGTTTCATTCTAGGAAGAGCGTATATTATATCAATATTTTTAGGAAGTTCATAAACTCTTGACCTAGAATACACTCCCATATTTTTTAAATAAGGAGTTACTGCAAGGCAAATAGACTTTTCTTTTCTTTTAGTATCACTTACTACTAAAGGAGTAGTAAATGGATCTAATCCTCTTTCAGCGCACTCTACTGAAGCAAAGAAACTTTTAATATCAATACATAATATTTCTCTATTCATAACTTAATTTTATATTTATTTTTATATTTAGTCAATAGTTTTTACAAACAAATATTTGCTTTTTTGTTTTAATATATTAAAACTATTAGATTTCTATTGTAAAACAAATTTATATTTGTTATAATTTTAATGAAAAAAGGAGGACTAATCGTGGCAAAGATTGAAAACAGAGAAGGTATTTTTTTAGAATGCACTATATGCAAAGAGAGAAATTACTTAACAAGTAAAAATAAGGTAAATACTACTAATAAAATGGAAATAAGAAAGTTTTGTCCTAGATGTAATAAGACAACTCTTCATAAAGAAAGAAAAGTTGAATAATTATGTTTAATGTAAATGATATAAAAAATGGAATGACCATTCAATACGAAGGTAATATTTATCAAGTAGTTGAGTTTCAACATGTTAAACCAGGAAAAGGAAGTGCTTTTGTTAAAACAAAGTTATATAATTTAAGAACTGATTCTACTCATGAAATAACATTTAATGCAGGTATTAAATTAGAAAGAGCAGATATAAAAAGATCTAAAATGTCTTATTTATATAATGATGGAGACAGTTATGTATTTATGGATAATACTACATTTGAACAAATAGAAATAAACTCTTCAAAACTAAAAGATAATATTAAATTTTTAAAAGAAGGTTTAGATGTTGAGATAATGAACTATGATGGTGAGATTATAGGAATTACTTTACCAGAGAAAGTATCTTATAAAGTAATAGATGCTCCAGAAGCTGCTAAAGGAAATACTGCAACTAATGCATTAAAAGATGTTACAATAGAAACTGGATATACATTAAAAGCACCACTATTTATAAGTGAAGGAGAAACAATAATAATAAATACTAAAGAGGGTAAATATTCATCTAGAGGCTAATAAAAAATCTATCATAACAAATAGAATTTTTTATTTTAGGAGGTAAGTATGAGAGGATTTGAAAAGGTAAGTTTTGATTGTTTTAAAAATAATGCTTTTGATGATAAAGATTTATATGAAAGTGATTTTATACCTAAAAGAAGTACTAAGAAAAGTGCAGGTTATGATATAGTTTCATTAGAAGACTATGTATTAAAACCAAATACATCATATATTTTTAAAACAGGAATTAAAGCTTTTATGCAAAGTGATGAAGTTCTTTTAATATTTATAAGAAGTTCAATTGGTTTTAAATATGATGCTTGTTTATCTAATAATGTTGCAGTAATAGATTCTGACTTTTATAATAATCCTGAAAATGAAGGTCATATTCAAGTAAAACTTATAAATCATGGAACTAAAGATTTTGTTATAAAAAAATTTGATAGAATAGCTCAAGGAGTATTTATAAAATATTTAACTGCTACTAATGAAGAAGATGTATTAAAAGAAAGGAAGGGTGGAATTGGATCCACAAATAAAGAAAATGAAGTTATATGATGATTTAGTTTGGAGAGGGCTTATTAAAGATATAAGTAGTCCTAAATTAGAAAAAAAGTTAAATGAAGGTGGTATTACATTTTATATTGGTACAGATCCTACTGCTGATTCATTACATATAGGTCATTTATCTAGTTTTTTAATACCTAAAAGATTAAAAGATGCAGGCCATAATCCTATATTATTAATAGGTGCAGGTACTGGTTTAATTGGAGATCCTAGACCTACTACTGAAAGAGATACAATTGTTAAAGAAGATTTATTTTATAATACAGAGTGTATAAGTAAACAAGTTAAAAAACTTTTTGGTTTTAAAGTAGTTAATAATTATGATTGGATTAAAGATATAAGTGCTGTTGATTTTTTAAGAGATTATGGTAAATATTTTAATGTTAATTATATGATTAATAAAGATATAGTTAGACGTAGATTAGAAACTGGTATTACATATTGTGAAATGAGTTATATGATTTTACAAGCATTAGATTTCTTCCATTTATATAAAACAGAAGGGTGCACTTTACAAGTTGCTGGTTCTGATCAATGGGGTAATATTACAGCTGGTATAGATTTAATTCGTAAAAAAGAAGGTAAAGAAGTATTTGGCTTTACTATGCCTCTTGTAACAGATAAATTTGGTAATAAGTTTGGTAAAACTGAAGGTAATGCTTTATGGCTTGATAAAGAAAAAACTTCTCCATATGAAATATATCAATATTTATTTAATAGTGATGATGAAATGGTGGTAGATTACTTAAAAATATTTACGTTTTTAAGTAAAGAAGAAATTGAAGATTTAGAAGTTAAAACAAAAAATGAACCTGAAAAAAGAGCTGCTCAAAAAGCTTTAGCATTTGAAGTAGTAAAGTTCTTACATGGTGAGGAAGAAGCAGAAAATGCAAAAAAGACTAGTGAAGAAGTATTTAATAAAGGTGTAGCATCTGATAACATGCCAACTATAGAAGTGCCCTTGGAAAATGAAATAAATATTATAGATTTATTAGTTTTATGTAATATAACAGAGTCTAAAAGTGAAGCTAAAAGACTAGTTCAAGGAAATGGAATAAGTATTAACTCTGAGAAAGTTACTGATGAAAATATGATTATAGATAAAAGTTTATTTACTGATGGTTATATAATAATAAGTAAAGGTAAAAAAACTCATATAAAAGTAAATGTAAAATAAATGACTTAAAAAGTCATTTTTCTTTTATTAATAGGCTAAATATATTATAATATATTATATGAATAGAAAAGATTATAATATTTTAAAATGCACTTTAGTAATACTTAGTATGTTTATAATTCCAGCATTATTAACAATTATTTTTAATAAATATATTAATAATATTTTTTTATCTCAAGTTTTAGCTAATATAGTGTTTTTAGTTTTATTAGTGCTTTTATATTATAAAGAACTAAAAGAAGATTATTTAGTATTTAAAAAGAATAAACTTGGTTCTACTATTGGATTATTTAATTATTTTTTTATAGCTATAGTAGTAGTATATATATTAAATTATATAATATATTTATTAGTAGGAGACATTTCTATTAATGAAACAGTTGTAAGGAGTACTATATTAAATAGTCCATATACTTCATTTGTTTCAGTAGTTTTATTAACTCCTATTATAGAAGAAATAGTATTTAGAAAAAGTATTACACTATGCACTAAAAATGTTATGCTAGGATCTGCGTTATGCGGTATAATCTTTGGTTTAGCACACGTTATTGGTTATATGGATAATCCATTAAATTTCCTTTAT
The DNA here is from genome assembly GCA_964345385.1 of uncultured Clostridium sp. Lineage (GTDB taxonomy): Bacteria > Bacillota_I > Bacilli_A > RF39 > UBA660 > CAG-1000. Next base: position 2,400 of record CAYFQM010000022.1, on the reverse strand, counting down.
ATTATTCCATATGGTGTTTTTGGTTTTGTTTTTGGATATATGAACTATAAAAGTAATACTGTTTTTAGTAGTACGTTTTATCACATGTTAAATAATTTCGTTAATATAATAATTTTATTAATAGGTGGAAATGTAATATGAAAAAAATATTGAACGCAGTTTTATTAATATTATTAGTTTGTTTAAGTATAATTTTATATTCTAAATATCTAGGTGTTAAAGGATTAAGAGTAAAAGAATATAAAGTAGAAAGTGAAGTACTTACAAGTAATTTTAGTGGAATAAAAATTGTCCATATTTCAGATATATTATATGGAAGCTCATTTTTTATGGAGGACCTTGAAAACTTAAAAGAAAAAGTTAATATATTAAGACCAGATATTATAGTTTTTACAGGAGACTTATCATTTAAAAAAAACCTTAAAGTAAAAGAAAAAGATCAAATCATCAAAGTATTAAAAGAAATGGATGCATCTTTAGGTAAGTATGCAGTATATGGAGACTATGATTATTTATTAAATGACTACTTTTCTATTATGGAAGATGCTGGTTTTATAGTACTAAATAACAGTTATGACAAAGTTTATTATAAAAATAATGATTATATTCATATAGTAGGTCTTCCCCATAAAAAATTAGATTTAAAAAAAGCATTTGAGTTTTATAATGAAGAAGAAAGACGCTATATAATTGTACTTTCTCATTATGGAAAAACTATTGAAAAATTAAATTCTTCAACTTATGAAACAGATTTAATATTATTAGGTCACTCATTAAATGGAAGTATAGTTATTCCTTATTATGGACCACTTATTATTCCTAAAGAGTCAACATATTATTATGCTCCTGAATATACTAAAGGTATTACTAAAATATTTGTAAGTTCAGGACTAGGTACTAATAAGTATCCATATAGATTATTTAATAAACCATCATTTAATTTATATAGATTAAAAGCAAAATAAAAAGTAAGAACTTCTTACTTTAAATCTAACATATATTTTTTTAGTTGTTTAGAATTAGTACTTAGTATTATTTTAAGTTGATTATCTATTTCAACTATTCCTTTAGCGCCTAACCTTTGTATACCTTCTTTATCTACAAGAGATATATCTTTAAGTGTTACTTTAAGTCTAGACATATTAATTTCTGAATCAATTATATTATCTTTACCACCAAGACATTGAATCAATTTATTAATTTCTATATGAAAATCTTTTCTTCTCATTTTAATAATTATTAATAAAACAACTATTAAAACAATAAATACTACTACATATTGAAGCATAATCTTTTCTCCTTATAAATATTTTATCATAAAAAGAATCTTTTGTTAATATTTATTTTAAATTGAATTTTATACTCATTTATGTTATAATCTAATTACTTAAATGGGGCTGTTATTGGGTTTGACATATTAAATTTTTATTAAATGCAAGTAGGTTAATACTCCTTAAAAGTATAAAATTAAAAATAATCGGAGAAAAATCTTACGGTTTTGCTCCTGCATTTGCTTAATTTAAGTAAACGCTAGAGCCTTTTTACTAATCTTTGCTTGTGAGATTAGATAAAAAGTTATAAAGCAAGCTATATTATTTATATGTTTATGATAAATAATGAAAAGTTAATAAACTTTGAATAATAAAAGAAGTTGGCTCTCTAAATTATTATTTAAGATAAAAACCAACTAAACTTGTAGAAATTTCTTAAATGTTTCTTATGGACAGGAGTTCGAATCTCCTCAGCTCCACCATTGGGAAATCTGTTCGAACTATTCGAACTTTAAATATATGAATCAATCAGAAATGATTGATTTTTTCTTTTTATGAAAAAGTCAACCTAAAAGAAAGGTTGGTGTATATGATTAAAATTATTAAGGAAGAAAAGAAAATCGCAGGACTTTATATTCGTGTAAGTACCGAAGATCAAGCAAGAGAAGGATTTAGTTTACCAGAACAAGAAAAACGTTTAAGGGCAATGTGTGAATATAAAGGTTATGAAATATATAAAGTATATGAAGAACGTGGGATAAGTGCTAAAACAGGTAATCATAGACCTAAATTTGAAGAACTATTACAAGATATAAGAGATAAAAAAGTTAATACTATTGTTGTATTAAAATTAGATAGATTAACACGTTCAGTTGCTGATTGGGAAAAGATTCTTACTTTCTTAGAAGAAAATGATTCTTACATAGATTGTGCTAATGATGATATAAATACAACAAATGCAAATGGTAAAATGATTTCAAGAATACTTACTTCAGTTAGTCAACAAGAAATTGAAAGAACAAGTGAAAGAACTAAAATAGGACTTGCAGGAGCAATTAAAGTTGGTCATATTCCTCATCAAGCACCTTTAGGTTATAAACATGAAGATAAGAAATTAGTAATTGATTAT
>CAYFQM010000021.1:0-11128 GCA_964345385.1 uncultured Clostridium sp. | reverse complement strand
TAATAATCTTTCTATCTATTATATTATTGTTAACAATTATTATAAGTAATATTACAATTAATAAAAAATATTAATTGTATTTTTTTATATAATAAAATAATATAAGAAACAAGTTTATTATAATAATGCATGCAATAACATACCACATAATGTTATCCATTGTTTTTGGAACTTTGATTTCATCTATAACATTAGTTTCTAAATCAAGTACTTCTTTCTCTTGATTTTCTTTTGCTTCTATAATTTGTTCTTCTTCAGGGGGAAGAACTTCGTTTTTAACTCTTATACGAGATGTACAAAACTCTTTGCTTTGACAATATTCACTTTCAACTATTTGATTGTGCAAATTATAATATATTATATCATCTAATATACTTCTATAATAAACTATATAATTATCTTCATCTTTTATATATCCTTCCATATAAGTATGATAGTCATCAGCATATACTCTTTCAATGTCGTAAGTTCTATATAATTTTTGTTTATATTTATAAGTATCTACAATGTACTCTATATTATAATCATAATTTTTATTTAATACATAATTATATAAACAGCCTTCTTCACATTTATCTAACTCAATTATTTCTTTATATATCGTTATTCTATCTTTATTATCAAAAACCAATTCAAATGAACTTTCATCATCTTCAGAAATAAATTGAAAATCCAATTTATAATCATATATATCACATGAGTTTGATACTTTAATATTAATATTAACATTTTCAGGTATTATTTGATAATCATTAATATTACCATTTATTAAATGGGAGATATTTTCAAACGCACTAATATTTTTTTCATTATTTTGTTCATTAATGCAACCCGCTTCTATTTCAGACATTTTCAAAGAACTTCCCTTAATATTATAAATATAAATATCAGTAATATCATTTTCATTTAAATATAATGTTTTTTGCTCTACTTCCATAAATATATCTTCATTTTCATCTATAATCCACATACCTAAATCAATATACTCTGAAAATATGTAATCATTATAATCTACATTTTTATTTAAAATATCTGTTCTTTTTAAATATTCTATATTACTTTCTTCATTTTTATACCACTTATATCTTTTTTCGCTTATAATAAAATTAGGATCATCATCCGGCCTTACAGTACTCCAATCTGAATAAGTATAAGCTCTTATGTTACTAAGAAACAAGGTACATAAAATAAAAATCAATATTTTTTTCATCAAAACCCTCCTTTAGCCAAATAAAAAAATATCTTATGATACTCTTAATAAATATATATGCCTTAAAATGATAAAACACTTCTTTTTTATAAAAAATAAATTATTAATTTAATTAATAATTCTTTAAACATATAATAACTTTTATTTTTTATTTATTTTATCTATTATTTTTGTTGGATCAACTTTATTTCCTTCAAACGCTCTTAATACTTCAATTGGAATACAAAATACTAATGTATTTGATTGATCACTACTTAAATCATTAATAGTAGATAAGGTTTTTAAATGTAAAGCTCCTGGAATTCCTGCCATTGTTTCAGCAGCTACTGCAAAATTTTTTGATGCTTCAATTTCACCCTTAGATTTTGTAATAACAGCAGCTTTTTCTCTTTCTGCTTCAGCTACTTTTGCAATCACTCTTTTCATATCTTCAGGTAAAGAAATTTCTTTAAAATCTACATTTTCTACTTTTACTCCCCATGGTGCGGTTGCAGTATCTATTATTTTACATACTGAATCAGATAATTTTTCTCTTTCTGATAAAAGTTCGTCTAATGAAACAGAACCAACTATATTTCTCATTGTAGTTTGAGCTAATTGACCAACTAAATAATAAATGTTTTCTACTTCTAATATAGCCTTAGCAGCATCAAATATTTTATAATAAATAACAGCATTTATCTTAACAGATACATTATCTTTAGTAATAGTTTCTTGTTCTGGAACATCAATAGCTTTTACACGAATATCTATTTTCTTAAAAGATTGAAATATATGAAAAACTAAATGCCAACCAGGTTTCATAATTGAACTATACTTTCCTAAAGTAAACTTTACACCTATTTCATACTCATTAATTTGTCTAATACTAGATAAAATAAATACAACTATTAAAGCAATTATTTTAAACATATTACCACTCCTCCTTTCTAATTAATTATATCAAAATATAATAACTATTTACAAGTAGTTATTATTTCATATTTATATTTAAATATTAGTTTATTAGTTACTTTAACTTTTTCAAAACAATACTTGTCAATATATTTATTATATTTTAAGTATCCTTCATCTATTAATTCTTGCACATAAATATAATCATAAGTATTATATTTAATTTTAATATTAGCGTCTTTTAAAAACTTTTCAGTACTGTTAACTATTTGTTTTTTATATTTATATAAATTAATATCAGTACCAATATTACCTAGTAATATTATTGCACTCCATACCAAAAAAACTATACAACCCCATAAATACATTATTTTTTTTCCTATTGATATCATTTATAACTATTAAAATATTCCACTTTCTGATATAAGAATAGCGACTATTATTAAACATATTATAAATAATGAAATAGCTAATAAAAGTGCTCCATATCCCCATCCATTATTTTTCATAAATATTCTCCTTACTTATATAATACACTATTTATAATAATTCATCTATTTTTTCTAATAATTTTTTATTATCTTTTAATATTTCTTTTATTTTATTATGATTTTTATGTATATTTAATTTTTCTTCATAATATTTTAATTTTTTAATAACTATATTAATCACTTTACTAACATTTGATTTAGTTACTAAATGATTCTGAGCTATTTCATTTAAAGAATAATCTTCATAATAATAATATTCAAAATAACTTCTTTCATTATTTGTTAATAAATTACCATATATCAAATATAATTCAACTATTTTTTCTCTATTATTCATTTAAAACTCCTTAAATAAACCATATATATATTTTTCAATATCAAAAGGTAATAAATCAGTTTCTTTTTCTCCGAAACCTACAAACTTAACTGGTATATTAACAAGTTCTTTTATTGCTAAAACTATACCTCCTTTTGCAGTACCATCTAATTTAGTTAATATAATTCCTGTTATGTCAGTTATTTCTTTGAATTTTTTTGCTTGACTTATTCCGTTTTGTCCAGTACATGCATCAATAACTAAAAGTGTTTCATTTGGACTTTTTCCAGTTGTTTCAGTAATAACTTTATTAATTTTTTCAAGTTCATTCATTAAATTAACTTTATTTTGTAATCTTCCAGCAGTATCAATTAAAACAACATCATATTTTTCACTTTTAGCTTTTTTTATACCATCATATATAACTGCACTTGGATCTGTTCTATCATCCCCATAAAAAGATGCCCCTATTTTATTAGCCCATTCATTTAACTGTTCTTTAGCTCCTGCTCTAAAAGTATCTCCCGCTACTAACATTACTTTTTTACCTTCATTTATTAATTTTTTACCAATTTTAGCTATACTAGTTGTTTTACCAACGCCATTAACTCCAACAAACAAAAGCACATTTAATTCATCATCTATTAAATTTAACTTAGAAGATAAAATAGAACCTTCTACATATATTAAAAATAATTCATCTACTATTAATTCTTTTAAATAATCAAAACTTTCTATTTTTTCACTATTTACTCTTTTCTTTAATCTATCTACAAAATCTATAACAGTATTTACTCCAATATCAGCTTCAATTAATATTTCTTCTAATTCATCATATAATTCATCATTAATTTTAGTATATTTAATACCCAGAATAGATAATTTATTTACAAAATCTTTTCTACTTTTAGAAAGACCATATTCATATACTTCTAAATTTTCATCTTTATTATCTAAATTACTAAATACATTCTTTATTTTTTTAAATATACTCATAGACCCTCCTAAATAATATACACTTACATTGTATCATTTATATTTTCTTTAATCTAGACAATTAAAAATTTATTTGATATAATACTTATACAAATTTAACGTTTTGAAGGGATGAATTTATGAAAAGTGACAATAATGAAACTTTAATATGCGCTTTAGGCGGATTAGGTGAAATTGGAAAAAACATGTATATTGTAATGCATGATGATGAATTATTTATTGTAGATTGTGGGGTAATGTTTCCAGAAGATGATTTACTAGGAATCGATTATGTTTTAGCTGATTTTAATCATTTAAAACCTCTTGCAAATAAAATAAAAGGATTAATAATAACTCATGGCCATGAAGATCACATAGGAGGTATACCTTTTTTATTACAAAGTATTAAAATAGATACTATATATGCACCTACAATCGCAGAAAAATTAATTAAAAATAAATTAAAAGAAAAAAATATAAAAAATCCTAAATTAATAACTATTAATGAAGAATTAAATATTAAAACAAATAATTTTGATATAGAGTTTTTTAGAACAACACACTCTATACCAGAGTCTTATGGTATGTCAATTAAAACAGTTAATGGAACAATAGTTGAAACTGGAGATTTTAAGTTTGATTTAACTCCTATTGGTCCTATAGCTAATATTAATAAAATGGCTAAAATAGGTGATCAAGGAGTTACATTATTATTAAGTGATTCAACAAATGCTTTAGTACCAGGTTTTTCAGCTAGTGAATCAGTAGTTGATGACGCATTAGGTGAAATATTTTTAGCTAATCCAAATTCAAGAATTATACTAGCAACATTTGCAAGTAATATATATCGTCTGTGTCATATAGTAAATACTTGTAGAGAAAATAATAGAAAAATAGTAACCTTTGGTAGAAGCATGGTAAACAGTATTGAAATAGCTATAGAATGTGGTTTTATAAAAGATGATGGAATATTTATATCATCAGAAGAAGCAAATAGATTAAAACCTCAAAACGTTTGTTTGTTATGTACTGGTTCTCAAGGTGAACCATTAGCGGCATTATCTAGAATAGCTAATGGAATTGATAAAAATATTATATTAATGAAAGATGACGTTGTAATATTTTCTTCTTCACCAATACCAGGTAATGCTCTTTCAATAAATAGAATAATTAATAAATTATATTTAAAAGGAGCTAAAGTATATACAAATACAAGTGAATATGACGTTCATACAAGTGGACATGCAAAACAAGAAGAATTAAAATTATTAATTAGATTATTTAAACCAAAATATTTTATGCCTATGCATGGTGAATATAGAATGCTTTCAGCTCATGCTAAATTAGGAATATCTTGTGAAATTAAAGAAGAAAATACATTTGTATTAAAAAACGGAGATATTCTTGCTATGAAAAATAATAAAGTGTACAAAAAAGATTCTTTATATATTCAAGATATATATGTTGATGGAAACAGAATCGGTGGTGTAGGATCGCAAATTATTAAAGATAGAAAAATTATGGCTACTGATGGAGTATTAGTTGTAATATTAAATATTGATAAAAATAGCAAAAAGATGACTGTAGAACCAAATATAACTACAAGAGGTTTCGTAGTAGTGAATGAAAATCAAGAATTAATAAAAGACATACAAAATAAAGTAAAGGAACTTACTTTAAATGAACTAAATAGTGATAATTTTAATATAACAAACTTAAAAAACAGAATTATATTAGAAATTAATACACATATTATAGAATTAACTGGTAGAAGACCAATTATTATTCCAATGATTCTTACACATTAAATAAAAAGTGATAAATCACTTTTTTATTTTAATGCATTAACTATTTCTATAAAATTCATACCATTTGAAGCCTTAACTAATATTACATCATCATCTTTAATATTTTCTTTTAAATAATCAATTACATCATTTTTTGTTTCAAAATGTTTAATTATTTTATTAAAACCATTTGCTAAAGCAGTATCATAAATATAACGAGAATCTTTTCCTACTGTTAATAAAACATCTATATTATTTTCTATAATTAATAAACCCACACTTTTATGAATTGTTTTAGAAAAAGAACCTAGTTCAAACATATCACCCAATACTGCAATTTTTCTACCATCATATTTTGATAACGTTTCTATTGCTAACTTCATTGAATCATAATTAGCATTATAACAATCACTTATAACTATATAATTATCTTTTTTTATTATATCTAACCTATTATCATGAGGAACATAATTTTGAATAGAATTAATTATATCTTTAGTTTCAACATTAAAATATTTTCCTACGCTATATGCAAGTAAAGAGTTAAGAACAATAGGTTCTATATTATTAAATAATTTAATATCATTATTATCTATTGTATTTTTTTCAATATTAAACATATAATCACTTTTATTTTTAATTCCAACAGTAATAATATTATCTTTATTATTTAAATAATATTCATGTAACATATCATTATCATTATTTATAATAAGTTTTTTTTCTTCCATTCCCTCTAATATTTCAAGTTTAGCTTTTAAAATGTTTTCACGAGACCCTAAATTACCTATATGAGAAGTACCAATATTAGTTATAATAGACAATGTTGGCCTAATTATATTAGTTAAATATCTAATTTCACCTAAATTATTCATTCCCATTTCTATAACCCAAATATCAGCTTCTTCACCATTTAAAATAGTCAAAGGAAGTCCAATATGATTGTTTTGATTACCTGGTGTAATTAATATTTTATATTTGTTTTCTAATACTTTTCCAATTAATTCTTTAGTTGTTGTTTTACCAACGCTTCCAGTTATACCTATTACATCTTTTTTAAATAAACTTCTTTTATAACTCGCAAGCTCACCTAAAGCTTTAATAGTATCTTTTACATAAATAATAGGAATATTATCATCTCTATACTCTATTTTCTTAGATAAAAGTAATGCATTAGCTCCATTATTAAGTGCAACTTCATAATAATCATTACCATCAAATCTTTCGCCTTTAATTCCAACATAAATCTCGCCAGGTTTAATAGTTCTAGTATCTTTAGAAAAAGTCTTTATATCTATTTCTTCATCTCCACATAATAATTCACCATTACATACTCTAACAATATCTTTAACCTTCATAATACCTCCTATATAATTATTTTACTACATCTAAAAGATTTTGTAAAAACCAAATATTTATATTCTTCTTATCAATATGTTATAATAAAAATAAATGGAACATTATTAATGAAAAAACTAACAATTTAATCGGAGTAAGTATAAATCATGCAATTCTAGGTGTTTTAACAATAGGAGTAGGTATAATTTAATTAATATTTCACTTGCTTTTTTACTAGTATTATGTTAATATTAACATGCTTGATTAAATCAAGTGCCTACCTTTTGGGGAATTAGCTCAGTTGGCTAGAGCATCTGCCTTGCACGCAGGAGGTCGCGGGTTCAAGTCCCACATTCTCCACCAATGATATTTATGTTCTAATAATTAGAACATTTAAAAAAACAATTTCATTTTGAAATTGTTTTTATTTTAATTTACTTTATTATCTTTCTAATTTTATAAATAATTATTAAAATAAAATTAATAAAAAATAGTATAATATATATAATTGTAAAAATCTCAAAGATTTTTGTTAAATCTTTTATCTTAAAAAAACTAGACAACATAGAAACCACAAAAAGTATTGGAACATATAACACTATAAAGCTCAATACACATAATCAAAAAAACTCATTCACATTCATCTTACTTTCTATAATATTTTTATTTTAACAAATAATTTAATATTTCAAGACCAAGTTTAACTCCATCATGATGAATTATACCATCATCAGAAATAGAAACTATTGGTTTTTTAATAATTTGACAAGTCACATTTTCTTTATCAAGAATAACTGGATCTTTCTGTTCTTTACAATAATAATTTTTCAAAAATTTAGAACTAATTTTACTATTGTTTACAATCACTACATCAATTTTTCTTTTACCTAAGTATTTATTTAATAAATTAACATGATCACTTACTGTAAAATTATCTGTTTCACCAGGTTGTGTCATTATATTACACACATAAATAATTTTTGCTTCACTCTTATCTATTGCATTAATAACATCTTTAGCTATTAAATTAGGTGCTATACTTGTTAATAAACTCCCCATACTTAATATAATAGCATCACTATTTTTGATTGAAGATATTACTTCTTTGTTAATTTTAGGTTCTTTTTTATAAAATACCTTTTTTATTTTAATATGAGACTCTGTAATATTATGTTCTCCTTCAATAATTGTGCCATCATTTGATTTAGCCATTAATACAACATTCTCATCAGTTAAGGGTAAAACTTTTCCTTTAAGATTCAATATCTTACTTATTGCTTTTACTCCATTACTTAAATTTCCATATATATTAGTAACTGCAGTTAACATAATATTTCCTACACTTTGATCATCAAATTCACTATTAGATGTAAATCTATAATTCATCATTTGTTCAACAACATCTTCTGTTTCAGCTAAAGCAACTAACACTCTTCTAATATCTCCAACTGCTGGAATATTAAAAACTTTTCTTAATTTGCCAGAACTTCTACCATCATCAGCAACAGTAACTACAGCTGTTATATCTAATGGAAATAATTTTAAACCTCTTAATAAATTTGATTGACCAGTTCCTCCGCCTAAAACCACTATTTTTTTATTCATTGTTTTCTCCAATAACATAATATGCATAATATTCTTCAAATGATATTTTTTCTTTGTATATTTTTTTAGCAGCATCTATTCCAACATATCTTAATCTCCAAGCTTCAGCATCAAACTTAGTAATATATTCTTTTTCTTGAGGGAATCGAATTATAAAACCATATTTATATGAATTATTAAAAAGCCATTGATATTCATCAGTTTCATATTCATCTTCTTTTGATATATCTCTAAAAGGAACAATTGCAACACTCAATCCAGTTTGATACTCAGAATGACCAGGTCTTGCAACATACTTATCTGCTTCACTATATCCAATAGAATCAACTTTATTATTATATATTTTTTCTTGTGATTCATATGATCTATAACCTGCTGATACAATTAATTTAATATTATCTTCTTTTGCATCATCAATCATAGCTATTAAATCATCGTATATAATAATATCTACTTCTTCACCAGTACCATAAGAATATTGCAAAGATAATTTATTAGTTTGAGGTTCATATTCGTTATTTAACCCATATAACCTATTTACTAACATTAATTCCCCCTTAGATATATCAGTCTCTTTACTTGTATCAATCCATTCAATATTTGATTCAGTATTAATAATACTTACTATTTTTTCATGGTTACTTTTATAATCTACGCTTCTATATTCTAAATATTTATTTAGATTTTTATATAAAAAATATTTTTGATTAACAAAAGAAATAATATCAGGATTATATTTAATTTTTAACAGTTCATTTAATTTCTTTTCACTTAATTTTTTTTGTAATTGTTTAAACTCTTCTACTTTATATCCTTTTTCAACATATTTATATTCATAACTTTTTTTATATTCCATTTTTTTTATTAATTTAGATATACCAAATATTATTAAAATGATAGCAACCAAGCAACATAAACAAAATATAATAAATTTCTTATAATTGAATTTTTTCATAATAGCTCCTATAACTATTATACACTATTATTATATTTTCATAAATAAAAAGTCTATAATTAGACTTCCTTTTTTTCTTTGTTTTTATCTAACAAGGACTTTCTTACTAATTTTTCAAGCTCTGCGGCCATTTCTTTATTGTTTTTAAGTAATTGTTTTACATTTTCTTTTCCTTGACCAATTTTTTGTCCTTTGTAACTATACCAAGCACCGCTTTTTTCTAAAATACCTAAATTAGCTGCACAATCAATAATTTCACCAAGTAATGAGATTCCTTCCCCATATATCATTTCAACTTCAGCTACTTTAAACGGTGGTGCAACTTTGTTTTTCACAACTTTTATTACTGTTTTATTACCAATAGCTTCACCATTTACTTTAATTTGTTCTCCTCTTCTTACATCTAATCTAACTGACGAATAAAATTTTAATGCTCTACCTCCAGTAGTTGTTTCAGGATTTCCAAACATAATTCCAACTTTTTCCCTTAATTGATTAATAAAAACACAAATAGTATTTGTTTTAGATATTGCACCATTTAATTTTCTTAAAGCTTGAGACATTAATCTTGCTTGTAATCCAACATGTGAGTCTCCCATTTCACCTTCTATTTCAGCCTGAGGAACTAATGCTGCAACTGAATCAATTACTATAATACTCATAGCTTCACTTCTTACTAATGCATCTACTATTTCTAATGCTTGTTCTCCGGTATCAGGTTGGCTTATTAATAATTCATCAATATCAACACCTAAACGTTTTGCATAAACTGGATCTAATGCATGCTCAGCATCAATAAAAGCCGCTTTCCCACCAGCTTTTTGAACTTCTGAAATTGCATGAAGAGCAATAGTAGTTTTACCACTAGATTCTGGACCATATATTTCTACTATTCTTCCTTTAGGATAGCCACCAACTCCTAACGCTTGATCTAATAATAAAGATCCACTAGATACAACATCTATATTTAACAATCCTTTTTCTCCTAATTTCATAATTGCACCTTTTCCAAATTGCTTTTCTATATCATTTAATACTTGTTTAAGTGCATCATCTTTGTTTTTTGTCATAAATTTTCTCCTTACTTATATATTAATTTTAAGATATTTTTTTTTCTTTGTCAACACTTTTTTACAAACATTTATTCGTAATAAATGTTTATTAATAACTTTTGTTTTTCAAAAAAAGATTATTGCTTTACAATAATCTTTTTTTAGATAAATTTTGCTATATATTATTAAATATTTATGTTAATCAACAAAATATTTTTTATTTTTAACATAATATTCAATACCACTTATTACAGAAAGAATTGTTGCGATTAATATAAGTACTAAACTTATATTAATATTCCAAAACACAAATGGTATATTATAGAAAAATGTAAATGTTATACCAGTTAACATAAATACAGTTTTTAATTTTCCCATTTTAGATGCACCAACAGCACCTGATTTAGAACCTACTATCATTTTAATTGAATCAACGATAGTATCTCTAGATGTTATTAATGAAATAGAAAAAATAAATCCAGATTATATATGTATACCCGGTGAT
>CAYFQM010000020.1:0-11607 GCA_964345385.1 uncultured Clostridium sp. | reverse complement strand
GGTATTCCAACTGGTATAGGAAGTTTTCCAGGAGTAATTTATGGCGCTTAAAGCTGGAATTATAGGTCTTCCTAATGTGGGAAAAAGTACATTATTTAATGCAATTACTAAAAAAAATATTTTAGCGGCTAATTATCCTTTTGCAACAATAGATCCAAATATAGGGGTGGTAACTGTACCAGATAAAAGACTAGATACTTTAAATGAAATGTATGAACCAGAGAAAACAATACCGGCACAATATGAGTTTATTGATATTGCAGGTTTAGTAAAAGGTGCTTCTACTGGAGAAGGATTAGGTAACAAATTTTTATCAAATATACGTGAAGTCGATGCTATAGTTGAGGTAGTTAGATGCTTTGAAAGTAAAGATATTATTCATGTAGAGGGAAGCGTTAACCCTAAAAGAGATGTTGAAATAATTAATTATGAGTTAATATTAAGTGATTTAGAAATATTAGAAAATAGATTATCTAAAATAGATAAAAAAGCAATATCTATTAATGATAGAGAATTATTGTTTGAAGTAGAATTATTGAAAAAGTGTATTGATTATTTAAATAAAGAAACCATGTTGAAAATGGTTGATTTTAATGATGAAGAAAAAAAGTTTTTAAAACAATATAATTTGATAACAAACAAACCGTTTATATATTTAGCTAATGTTAGTGAAGATGACATATTAAATAAAGAAAATGAGCATGTTAAAGAGCTGAGGACTATTGCAGAGCTAGATAATTCTAAAGTAGTTTTAATGTGTGCTAAAATTGAAAGTGAACTGTCAGAAATGGATATTGAAACAAAAACAGAGTTTTTAAAAGAAATAGGAATTCAAAATAGTGGATTAGATCAATTGATATATGCTACATATAGTTTACTGGGGTTAAAAACATTTTTTACAGTAGGTAAAGATGAGGTAAGAGCGTGGACTTTTAAAAATGGTATGATGGCTCCTGAATGTGCAGGAATAATACATAGTGACTTTGAAAGAGGTTTTATAAAAGCAGAAGTTATGTCGTATGATGATTTAAGTAGTTATGGAAGTGAGTTAAAAGTTAAGGAAGCAGGCAAAGTTAGACTGGAAGGAAAAAACTATTTAATGCAAGATGGCGATATAGTATATTTTAGATTTAATGTAACTAAATAAAAAAAGAAACTTTATAAGTTTCTTATTTTATTTCGATAAATTTCTTTGATTTTTCTTTTTCTCCTTCTTTTTTAAATGATATTTTTAATATGCCATTATCAAATTTTGCTTTGATGTTTTTTTCATCAATATCACCAATAGTAAATTGTCTTTTTATTGAACCATAATGTCTTTCTCTTCTTACATATTTTTTATCTTTCTCTTCAACTTTGTTTTCCTTGGTTGCTTCAATGGTTAATATTCCATCATCTACATCAATTTTAATGTCTTCTTTGTCATATCCTGGAGTATCCATTTCAATATTGATGTTTCCGTCTTTCTCATAAATATCACATTTAAATGTGTCCATTTTTGGCATTCCTTTAAAAAATACTGGTTCAAAATCATCAAAGAAATCATCTAAAAACATTTTGCTAGGTAATAAACCCATATTATCAACTCCTTTCAAATTAATTATACAATCTCTTTTAGCACTTGTCAAGAGGGAGTGCTAATTTTTTTATGAATAATTTATATTTTATAGTTTTATGATATAATATAGGTATGAAAAAGATATTTATTTTAACAATACTATTATTTATAAATATTAACATAAGAGCTTTTGAAGTAAAGTTTGATAAATGTATAGATGGAGATACTTTTAAGGTGTTTATTAATGATGAAAGTGTTTCTGTTAGGATGCTTGCTGTAGATTCACCTGAGGTAAATAAAAAAGAAAAGTTTGCTATTGAAGCTAAAGATTATACATGTAATAAGTTAAAAAATGCTAAAAAGATAGAATTAGAATATGATGATAATTCATTAAAAAAAGATAAGTATAATAGAGTATTAGCTTGGGTATTTATAGATGAAGCTTTACTTCAAAAAGATTTAGTTTTAGAGGGTTATGCTAAAGTTGCATATTTATATGGAGATTATAAATATACACATATATTAAAAACAGCTGAAGAATATGCAATTAAAAATAATAAAGGTTTATGGATATATGAAAACTCTAATGATGAAGATTTAGATGCTATTTTCGATGAATTTGTTTTAAAAATAAAAAATTATATATTAAAAACATTTAAAGAGATGTTATATGAAATAAAAGATAAAATAATTAAATCTTTTAAAGCAACATTTATTTGACAAAATAAGCGAAAGATACTAAAGTAATATTGATGAGGTTTATATGAAAAAAGATAAGAGGTTTCTTAATAGATTAGAAAATCAATTGTTAAGTTTAAAAAAGTCTAAAAGAGAAGAAATAATTAATAAATACTCAAATGTTATTAGAGAAAGAAAAGAAAACGGAGAGAAAATCACTCAAATTATATCTTCTTTTGGTGATATAGAAGAACTTGCTAAAAAAGAAATAGAAATAATTAAAGAAAATAATAAAATTAACAAAGAAAACATTAAAAAAGTTGTAAACAATATAATTGAAAAAATATTAATAGTATTTAAACAAATTAAAAATAAGATTTCTTCATTATATTTATTAATTTCAAAAAAATATTTTATTAATAGAAAACATAAAAATATAAAAAAACCTATTAAAAAAGAAGAAAAAAGTAAAGAAGAAAAGTTTGAAAAAAATATTTTTTGTTTACAACTTTTTTTATCAATTATTATTTTTGTAGCAGTGTTTTTTGTTTCTTCAATATTTATGACATCAGTATTTGCTGTATTAGACGGAGTTAAAGTGTACGGTGTTTGTTTGTTCTTATTCGGATTAACTTTATTATGTATGTGGGGTGGAATATTATTATATATTAATATTAATAAAATTTATGTAAATAAGCGGTTTCATCTTGTATATTTATTTTTTGTTATTATTTGTATGTCTTTTGGAGTAGCTTATTCTTTAAGACAATATTATAAGCTTGAAAATATTACTGAAGTATCTTCAATATATTCTTTTGTACACAAAAGAGAAAAATATACTTTACCACAAGAAAAACTGATAATATCTTTTAATAGTAATTATAAAACTCATTATGTTATAGATTATGACCCATCATTAGATGGAACTTTAATAATAGAGATTGGTTATTATGAACAATATTATAACTATTATTTATTAAAAAAAGGAAATAATATATATATATCATTAAAACCAGATAATAGAAGTAGGTTAAGTGCATATATAAAAGATATTAAAGATAATAAAATATGTGATTCGAATGAGATGGCTAGATATACTGTTCGAATTAGAATTAATGAAAAAGATAAAGATAGAGTAGCTGTTTATTAGATAATTTCAAATAAAAAAACACTAAAAGTGTTTATATACATAAATGGCGCTCGATGCAGGACTCGAACCTGCGACAAACCGGTTAACAGCCGGTTGCTCTACCAACTGAGCTAATCGAGCACAATATCATTATAGTTATTTTACTTGGATTTGTCAAGATTTTTATTGAAAATAGGGGGTTATATTCAACATAAGTTTTTAATGTGGACTTTTTTTAAAATAATTGTTAAAATTACAATGAAAGATAATATAGAGGTTTATATGGAAGTAGTAGATTTTGAAAGTAACATTAAAAGTGATAAAGTAAGTATTTTAGAAACTTATGGTGAAAACTTAAGTAAAAAAGAATATGTAACTAATCCAGCAATAGGAAGAGATAGTGAAATAGAACAAACTATTATGATTCTTTTAACACCTGAAAAAAGTGCTTTATTAGTTGGTAAAGCTGGAGTTGGTAAAACCGCTATAGTAGAAGGTATTGGTTATAGAATGAACAACAAAGAAATACCTGAAGCATTAAAAAAATATGAATTAATCAAAATAAATATTTCTGCTTTACTTGGTGAAACTATCAGCGAAGGAAGAAACGAAAATAAACTGCAATTATTAATAGATGAATTAAAGACTAAAAAGAATATTATTTTATTTATTGACGAAGTTCATTTGTTAGTTAACAGAAATACTGCTAATATGAATATAGATTTTGCTAATATGTTAAAGCCAGGTCTTGATCGTGGGGATATTAAAATGATTGGCGCTACTACAAATGAAGAATTTGAAGCATATATTTTAAGAGATAGAGCTTTTTTAAGACGTTTTTTAAAAGTTGACGTTCCAGAGCCAACACAAGAACAATGTATTCAAATATTAATGGGAACATATCCTAAATTTGAAAAAAGAACTGGAGTTAAGTTAGAATATACTGATTTTTTAAAAGAAAAAATATTTACATTTATTGTTAACATGACAGATGAATATAAAAGAATATATGAAATAGGTAATAGATACCCTGATATTGCATTAACTGTAGTTATGAGTGCTTTTTCAGTTGCATTATATGAAAACAGTCCTACTTTAAAACTCAAGCATTTTTATAAAGCAATATGTAGAACTAAATCAATATATGAAGATTCTAAAAAAAGAGAGATAGAAGTATTTAAAAAACAATTTGCAGATTTAATAGAAGAAGAAAATGTAGATTTAAATGATATGTAACACACTTATAAACAGTGTGTTTTGTTTTGTTAATATTGTTGAGTTATAAAAATATAATATTTTAATTAAATATAAAATTAATTTTTTTATAGTATAACAAATAATTGTTATAAAAAACTTATATTTATAACATATTTTTAAATATTTATGTATATATTTTATATTTGTTAATATAATTTAGAAAGGAGAAAATATGCAAGAATATTCAATAATTGTTGAGAATTTAACAAAGGTAATAAATAACAAGAAAATTATTGATAATATTAGTTTTAATATTAGGAAAGGACATATCGTTGGTTTAGTTGGACCAAATGGTGCTGGTAAAAGTACATTATTAAAAATAATGACTGGACTTTGTAAAATTGATACAGGAAATGTATATTATAATGGTATTAGTTTAAAAGATAATTTTGAGCAAGCAATAAAAAATGTTGGTTGTATCATTGAAAATCCTGATATGTATAAAAATTTATCTGGTAAAGATAATTTAGAATTATTTAGATTAATGTTTAAAAACGTGAGTGAGAAAAACTTAAAAGATATTGTATCTTTAGTTAATTTAGAAAAAGATATTGGTAAGAAATTTAAAACTTATTCTTTAGGTATGAAAGAAAGGCTAGGTATAGCAGCTTCATTACTTGGTAATCCTAATATATTAATTTTAGATGAACCTACCAATGGTCTTGATCCAATTGGAATTAAAAAATTAAGGAACATCATAAAAAGTTTAAAGGGGGTTACTGTATTAATATCATCTCATTTATTATCAGAAATAGAAAATATATGTGATGAAGTAATTTTTATAAACAATGGAAAAATTATAGAAAGAAAAGAATTAAATAATAATGAAAATAAGAAATACATTGAATTTGAAGTGGATGATTATCCAAAAGCAAGATATATTTTAAATAGATTTGGAGTAAGTGAAGATTTATGTGTATATGGAACAGATGAAGAAATAAGTACTATTAATAAAGAATTAATTTATAATAATATAAAAGTATATAGAATATCTGAAAAGTCTAATTCTTTAGAAAAAGATTTTTTTATCAAGTTGGGTATTCAAGATGATTAGGTTAATTATTAATGAATATAAAAAAATTAATAAATTCAAACTATTATTTTCATATATACTTGTTATATCTATAATATATTTAATTGTTTATTTAAATAGAAAAGTTAATTCATTTGATACAATTTATTCATTTATTCCTTTTTTAAGCCTGATTGTATCCATTATTTTTGGAAATATTATATCTAATGAAATAAATAGTGGAACTATAAGAGTTTATTTAACTAAACCATATAAAAGATATAAAGTGGTTTTATCTAAATTATTTATTATATATTTATATATTATTGTATTATATATAGTTACAATTAGCTCATATTGTATTTTTGTTAATATATATCATAATTTTAGTTTAAATTCTAAAATATTAATAGAAGTGTTTTATAACTTTACTCCAGTATTTTTTATTGGATCTTTATGCTTGTTTTTATCTTGCACTACAAATAGTGGGGCACTAAGTACTGGTTTATCAATAATAATTAGTTTGTCTTCAAATTTAATTTCTCAGATATTATATAATTTTAATGTTAAATTTATATCATATACATTCTTACCATATTTAGAATTTAATATACTTAAAAATAAAGAATATATAAATCATATGCAAAGTTTAGGAGTATATTTAAATATTAAAAATGCTATTTTTATATTAATAGTATATTCTATGTTGTTTATTATTTTATCTATTAATATTTTTAGTAAAAAAGATATTATTAATTAAATATTATAAATAATGTAAAATAGCAAAAATGGGTTGAATATTATATTTTAATATCTTAAAATGATAATAGGTGATTAAAATGTATAAAATAACAACATATTCTGAAGATGAAACTATGGAGCTTGCTCAAAATATAGAATCAGAAAAATTTCAAAACATGGTTATTGCTTTAGAAGGAGATTTAGGTAGTGGTAAAACAGTATTTGCTAAAGCTTTTGCGTTAGCTTTAGGAATAACAGATAATATTACTTCTCCAACATATAATATAATAAAAGAGTATGATAGTGGTGAAATGAGATTATTTCATATGGATGTATATAGGCTATCTGATGTGAAACAAGATTTAGGGATAGAAGAGTATTTTAAGAAAAAAGGAGTAACTATTATTGAATGGGCGGATTTAATTCCTGAATTATTACCTAAAAATAGACTTGATATTAGAATAAGAATTATTGGTGAAAATATACGTCAATTCATTATTACACCACATGGTGCTAAATATGAAGATTTATGTGAAAGAGTATTGTAATTAGTAATTATTATTTTTTTGTTGTATAATTATTTTAGAATAAGGAGGAGTTATGAAAAAATTAAGTGATAAAGAGCTTTATGATATAAATGCTTATTTTAGAGCGTGTAATTATCTTTCTGTAGGTCAAATATATTTGAAAGATAATCCTTTATTGAAAGAGCCATTAAAGTTAGAACATGTTAAGAAAAATTTGGTGGGTCATTGGGGGACAGCTCCTGGACAAAATTTTGTGTATACTCATTTAAATAGAATTATAAAAAAACATGACTTAGATATGATTTTTGTTTCTGGTCCAGGTCATGGTGGTCAAGCAAGCGTATCTAATGTATATTTGGAAGGAAGTTATACTGAAATTTATCCAAATATAACAGAAGATGAAGAAGGATTAAAAAAATTATTCAAATATTTTAGTTTTCCAGGAGGAATTGGTTCGCATGCAACTCCAGAAATACCAGGCAGTATAAATGAAGGAGGAGAGTTAGGCTATAGTTTAGCTCACGCTTTTGGTGCAGTACTTGATAATCCTAATTTAATAGCTTCAGTAGTAGTTGGAGATGGTGAAGCTGAAACTGGTCCCTTAGCAGCTAGTTGGCAGTTGAATAAAATAATTAATCCTAAAACAGATGGAATTGTTTTACCAATTCTTCATTTAAATGGTTACAAAATAGCTAATCCTACAATTTTAGGAAGAATACCAGAGTATGAACTTTTAAGTTACTTTAATGGTATGGGATGGGATCCATATGTTGTAGAAGGAAAAACAACAAATCAAATGCATCAAAATATGGCAAGAGCATTAGAATCAATCGTAGAAGATATTAAAATAATAAAGAATAAGACAAGATTTAATAAAAGACCAATGTATCCAATGATTATATTGAAAACACCTAAAGGATGGACAGGTCCAGCTATTATAGATGGTAAGAAGGTAGAGGGTCATTTTAGATCACATCAAGTACCTTTGTTAGTAGATGAAAAACATAAAGAAAACGTACCTATATTAGAGGCATGGCTTAGAAGTTATGGACCAGAAGAATTATTTGATGAAAAAGGAGCACTTAAGAAAAGATTTAAAGCATTATGTCCAACAAAAGAAAAACGTATGGGAATGAATCCAGTAACAAATGGTGGACTTTTATTAGAAGAGTTAAATATGCCTGATTTTAGAAATTATGGTATTAAGTTTGATAAACCTGGTACTGTTATTAAAGAAGATATGAGAGAATTAGGTAAGTTCATTAGAGATATTATTAAATTAAATGAGAAAAAAAATAATTTTAGAATATTTGGTCCAGATGAAGCTTTATCAAATAGACTTCATCATGTATTTGAAGTCACAAATAAACAATGGAATGGTGCAAAAGATAAAGATGATGAATTTTTAGGTGAAGAAGGAAGAGTAATTGATTCAGTATTATCAGAACATTTATGTCAAGGAATGCTAGAAGGATATTTACTTTCTGGAAGACACGGATTTATGCATAGTTATGAAGCTTTTATTAGAACAGTTGATTCAATGGCTTCTCAACATGCAAAGTGGTTAAAGATGTGTAGTGAACTTCCTTGGAGAAAAAGTATATCTTCATTAAATTATATTTTATCTTCATATGTATGGCAACAAGATCATAATGGTTTTACTCATCAAGATCCAGGTTTTTTAAATCACATAGTAACTAAAAAAGCAGATATTGTAAGAATATATTTACCACCTGATACTAATACATTACTTTCTTGTTTTGACCATATAATTAGAAGTAAAGACTATATTAATGTAATAGTTGCTTCAAAACAACCAAGGCCTCAATGGTTAACAATAGATGATGCTATAAAACATTGTACAAAAGGTATTGGAATATGGGATTTTGCAAGTAATGATAAGGGTAAAACACCTGATTTAGTAATGGCATGTGCTGGAGAAAGTCCTACTATTGAAACTTTAGCTGCTGTTAAAATATTAAGAGAAAATTTTAAAAATTTAAATATTAGAGTTGTTAATGTAGTAGATTTAATGAAATTAGTATCAAAAGAAAATCATCCTCATGGTCTTGAGGATAGTGAATATGATAATTTATTTACTAAAGATAAACCTATAATATTTGCTTTTCACGGATATCCTAATTTAATACATGAGCTTACTTATAAAAGAACAAATCAAAATTTACATGTTCATGGTTATATTGAAGAAGGTACAATTACAACAACATTTGATATGAAAGTTCAAAATAGACTAGATAGATATCATTTAGTTATGAATGCATTAAAATATATAGATAAATTAGGTGATAAAAAAAGTTCATTAATTGAATGGTGTAAAAATAAATTAATTGAACATAAAGAATATATAAATGAGCATGGTGAAGATATGCCAGAAATCAAAAATTGGAAATGGGAATAAAAAAACAACTTCATTACGAAGTTGTTTTTTATGTAAAGCAAAAGAATTATGATATAATAGTTTTAAGGAGTGTACACAATGAAAAAGAAAATAATGGTTGTATTAATAATATGTATAATGTTTTTATTAGGGTTCATTGTATGGAAAACAATAAAAACAAAAACATCTTTAGAGCTTTTATCTGAAATAAATAGTAGTGATATTTCTACAATAGAAATAATAAGAAAAACCCCATTAGAAAAAAATGAGATAGTTATAAATAATAAAGAAAATATTAATGATATATATAATAGACTTACTAATATAAAAGTTGTAAAGAAAGCACAAGTAGATTGTGTAAATAATGAAGTAATATATTATATTTATTATGAAGAAAAAAAGTTAGATATTAAATTTGAATGTAATTATTTGATAGACAAAAATGGAACATATGAAGTAAAGGGAGAAATAATAAATGAAAAAGATTTTTAATATATTTATTAAGAGTCTTTTTTAATTGAGTATTTACAACCACAATAGTTTTGCCTATATAAATTATATTTTTTAGATAATTCTATTGATTTTTTATATCCATTTTCTTTTTTAAAATCTGAATATAACCATGTAATATTATATTTGCTTTCTAATTCCTTTCCAATTAAGTTAATTAATTTAGAGTCTTTATATGGACTAATGCTTAATGTGGAAGAAAAATAATCATAATTGTTTTCTTTTGCTATTTGTGCGGTTTTTTCAAGTCTTAATTTAAAGCATATATTGCATCTTTTTCCTTTTTCTGGACATTGTGTATAATTTTTAACTAAAGCTTCATAAATATTATTATCATAATCACAATCTAAGAAGTTTAATTCATTAATATGTTTTATGTTATTTAATAATTTTATTTGTTCATTTTTTCTTTTTTGGTATTCTTCTTGTGGAAAAATATTAGGATTATAAAACAAAATTGTTATATCAAAAAACTTTGTTAAATATGATATAACTTGCGTGCTACAAGGAGCACAACAACTATGTAACAACAATTTTTTTGTAGTTGATATTGTAGATAATTGCTCTAAAAAAAGTTCATAATTAGATTTGTTTTTCATAAAGTTATTATATCATAATTATATTATTACTTATATTGAAAAAACATAAGATATATATTTAAATATAATTAAAGTAAGGAATTAAAATGAGAAAAATAAATATTGGAAGTATATACAGACATTATAAAGATAGATATTATGTTGTATTGGATATTGTTAATGATAGTGAATCTGAAGGTGAAATAAAAAAAATATTAATATATAAAGGGTTATATGATGAGTATTTAATATGGGCAAGGCCAATAGAATCTTTTAATGATAAAATAAAACCTCAAAAGCCTCCTTATATTGACCAGGAATATAGGTTTGAAGAAATAAAAATAGACAGTGAAGAAATTAAAGTTTTACAAAATAAAATAAAAGAAAATAGTGGTTTTATTAATTCAATTATAGAAGAGATAAGTGATTATATGTTTTTAGTAAAATCATATGATCAAATAAAAAGAATAAAACATAAATAAATTTTATGTTTCTTATTAATTTAATTCAATGAAAAAGTGTGGTTTATATTTTAATATTGCATTCATATAGTCTACTTTATCTAAATCCTCATCATATTTTTTTGTTAATAATTCAAAATACTTATTATAAACTTTATTATTAGGGTTAGATTGTAAACAAACTGGAATATTATTAAAAAAGTCAGCCATCATTTTTTTGTTTTCTTCATATAATTGAGTAATAAATTTTGTTTGTTCATATGGAGTTTGATTTGTAAAATATATATCTTTATTAGGATTTGATTCAATAAGTCTTATATATGCTTTATCAATCATATAATAAAAATATTCTCTAAAAATTGATTCTCTATAGTTTTCTAATATTTGAATTAATTCTAAAGTGGTTTTATATTGTGAATTCACAATATCATCTTCACTTAAAATAACATTTAAATGTTTAGTTGTTATTTTTCCTATTATTTGATTAGTAAAATCTTCTCTTTTTTGTGCACACTTTTTACAATAACCTATATTAAGATTATCGTTTGGGTTCCATAAGGCGTGATATCCACAAACACAAGTATAAATGTCTTCTTTATACACATAGAAAGTAGATTTTTTTGCTAATTTTTCATCATCTGTAAACATAAAGTTCTCCTATCAATTAAATAATGTTTATTTTTTTTGAATTCGTTTTCTTATTTCTTCAAGCATAATACTTCCTTTAACCATAAGGTTTTGTTAATTTAATTATAACA
>CAYFQM010000019.1:0-12020 GCA_964345385.1 uncultured Clostridium sp. | reverse complement strand
TGGTATCCAGGTCATATGGCTAAAACAAGAAGAGAGATTAATGATATAATGCCAAATATTGATATTATATTAGAGCTTTTAGATGCTCGTATACCTAAAAGTTCCCATATACCTGATTTAGACAAATATACTAAAAGTAAAAAAGTAATATTAATATTTAATAAATATGATTTATGTGATAAAACTAAAACTGATAAATGGATTAAATATTATGAGGATAGAGGCTTTATTGTTATTTCGTTAAATTCTAAAGATAATAATGATTATAAAAAACTAATTAATATTATTAATAATGTTATGAAGGAAGAAAATATTAAAAGAAATAAAAAAGGTCTTCTTCCTAAAAGTGCTAAGTGTTTAGTAGTAGGTATTCCTAATGTTGGAAAAAGCACTTTAATTAATAGAATGGCTAGTAAAAAGAAATTAAATGTAGCAAATAAACCTGGTGTTACTAGACGATTTGAAACAATTAAAATTAATGAACTAATTAATTTAGTAGATACACCAGGGATATTATGGCCTAAGATTGAAGAAGTTGAAACTGCTTATAATTTGGCTTCAATGAGTTCAATAAAAGAAGAAATAATTCCTATTTCTGAAGTTGGAATTCATATACTTAAAAAACTAAATAATTATAAAAGCGTTTTAAAAGAACGTTTTGGAATAGATTATTATAGTGATGATAATATGACTGAGTGTTTTGAAAAAATCTCTAAATATAGGGGTATTCCATTTAAAGATGAAGTTGATTATGAAAGAGTTAGTTTATTAATATTAAATGATATAAAACAAGAAAAAATTAAAAATATTACTTTTGATGAAATATAATGTTGCAAAAAACATTAATATATTTTATAATGTATGTATATAGTAGAAGAGGTGAAAATATGAAAAAAGGTTTTTCTTTAACTGAAATGTTAGTTGTTATAGCTATAGTTGCACTTATATCTGTAATTATAGTGCCTAGTGTAATAATGATTAATAAAAAAGTTAATCAAAGAATGCTTAAAACTAAAAAAGAAAGTATAATTACTGCTGCTGAATTATTTGCTCAAGATAACCCAGATATTTTT
Organism: uncultured Clostridium sp.; assembly: GCA_964345385.1. Lineage (GTDB taxonomy): Bacteria > Bacillota_I > Bacilli_A > RF39 > UBA660 > CAG-1000. The sequence continues at coordinate 10,947 of CAYFQM010000019.1, read as the reverse complement.
CAAGGAACTAATACAGCAAGTATATTTGTTGCAGAACTTATAAGATCTGATTATTTAAAGGTTGAAAGTTCTGATGATGAAAAGTATCTTGATTGTACATCAGTTGTAGTTACTCATGATAATAGTGCATCAGAAGAAGTATTTACTAATGGATGTATTATTAATCCTATAAATAATGTATCAATGAATGGAGTTAAAGTTCTTCTTCAAAAAGATGTTTCAGGAGTGATTGCTTCAATTGATGATGAGTCTTTAGCAGCGACACCTGAAAAGAAATTTAATGATATTTTAACAAATGTAGTATGTGAACATTTTGATGAGGGGCTTTTAGAAGGTGCTGCATATAAAGGAGAAGAAGTAGTTAGATGTGGATGTGCTGCAAATAGAGCTAAATTAGTGTCAGCTACATGGAACGAAGAAACTAAAAAATTAGTTTTAACAGATGATGAAGTAAATGCATGTATTGTTAAAGGAAATACTAAAAATAATTATTTACGTCATGATAATAGATATTATAGAGTGATTGGTTTATATAATTTAACTAATAGTGTTCCTTGTCAAGATAATACATATAAAACAGAAAATCCTAATGTATGTGCTTTAGGAAATATAGTAGCTAAATTAATTACTGATGAACCAGTAGACTTTCAATAATATTAATATGATATAATAACATACGTAAAGACGTATGTTTTTTAATTGAAAGGATTTTTATGAAATATTTAATTAATTTATCTTATGATGGCAGTGAGTTTTATGGTTATCAAATACAAAAAAATTATATAACCGTGCAAGGTGAATTAGAAAAGAGCTTATCAAAAATATTAAATGAAAATATTAAAATAACTTCTTCATCAAGAACAGATAGGGGAGTTCATGCGATAAATCAATATTGTCATTTTGAGATAGATAAAGAAATTGATATAACAAAGTTAAAGAAAAGTCTTAATTCAGTTATTAATAAAAGCATTTATATAAATAATATATTTTTAGTGGATGATTCGTTTAATGCTAGATATAGTGTTAAAAACAAAATCTATATTTATAAAATAAATATGGGAAAGTATAATCCTATAGAAAGAAAATATTGTCTTCAGTATAATAAAAAAATAGATAAACGTTTAATTAAAAAATTTATATCCATTATAAGTGGTATGCATAATTTTAAAAGTTTTACAAGTGATAAAAATAATAAAAATTATGAAAGAAACATATTAATTAAATATGAAATAAATGATGAAATGTTAACTTTAACATTTTCATCTAAAGGTTTTTTAAGATATATGATTAGAAATATAGTGGGGCTTTTATTAGATATAAATGAGGGTAAAAAGACCTTAGAAGATATTAATAATATATTTAAATCTAATGATAGGTCTAGTTTAGGACTTTGTGCTTCATCAGTAGGTTTATACTTAAAAGAAATTGAGTTTTATTAGATTTTTCTATATAAACCTATTATTTTTCCCAAAACAGTTACATTTGGTAAGATTATGTCATCCATTAAATCGTTTTCTGGTTTTAATCTAATATAGTTTTTTTCTTTAAAAAATCTTTTTAATGTTACTTCATTTTCATCACTCATTGCGACAATTATATCTTTATTTTTTGCTTCGTTTGTTTTTTCAATTATTACAATATCTTTATCATATATTCCTGCATTAATCATAGAGTCGCCTTTAACAAGTAATGTAAATACATCTTTATTTTTTGGTAGTAAAGATTTAGGTATTGAAAAATATTCATCTGGGTTTTCTATAGCTTCATTTAAATTACCAGCGCTTATATTACCAAGTAGTGGAACTAAAACCACATCATCATTATCAATTAAATATTCATTCTTAACATTTAGTTCAATAGTTCTAAATTTTCCTTTTGTTTGATTGATATAACCTTTTTCAGTTAATGTTTTTAAATGAACGAACATTGTCGCACTACTTCTTAAATTACATGCTGTGCATAATTCTCTTATTGAAGGAGAAAAGCCGTTTTTAGCAATAAATTTTTTTATTTCAGTTAAGACTTTTTCTTGTTTAGAAGTTAGTTTCTTCATAATTATCACCTAAGTAAATGTTATCATAATAGCTTCTTTTAGTCAATAAAATTACAAACAAAAGTTCTATATTTTTCAAGCCTTTTTTATTGTATAATTATTTTAGGTGATTAAAGTGAGACTTAAATATATTCCTAATTCTGAAAATATTGTTAGACGTTCTTCATACGTTATAAACAATCCAAAAGAATATAAAAGTAAGTGGAGTAAATTATTTAATAATAACAACCCAATATATGTTGAAATTGGTACTGGAAGAGGAAAATTTATCGTGGAAAATGCATTAAATTATCCAAATGTTAATTATGTTGGCATTGAAAAATATCCAAGTGCGTTAATTACATGTATTAAAAGACTAGAAGATTTAAAACTTAACAATTTAAAATTAATTTGTATGGATGCTAAAGAAATAGAAGATGTGTTTTATAAAGAAATAGATAAAATTTATTTAACTTTTAGTGATCCATGGCCTAAAAATAGACATGAAAAAAGAAGACTTACTTACCTTAGTTTTTTACAAAAATATGATAATTTATTTAAAAAAGAATGTGAAATAATATTAAAAACAGACAATGATTTGTTTTTTGATTATTCTATGAAATCTTTTGTAGATTATGGATATGAAATTATAAAAATAGATAGAAATTATAAAGATGATATTAAAACAGAGTTTGAAGAAAAATATATTAAAGAGGGAAAAAACATTAATTATTTAATTGTTAAAAAATGAATAATTTGTTATAATTTATTAAGGAGTTATATATGAAAAAGAATATATTAATTATATGTATAACTATTATAAATATGCTGTTATTATCTTCTTGTTCAATGTATTATTTAAATGATAAGAGTATAGAAGAAATAATTGATATTGGAATAAATACAAAGAATAATGTTAATAATATTAATAATAAAGGTTATAGATATTATCTTCCAATAGATTTTACTGTTAGCAAAGATGAAGATTATGTTCAAGTTTTAGTATCTAAATCAAATTCTTATTATATGTATGTAGATTTAGTAAGTTATTATTACAAAGCGCATAATGAAGAATATAGAGAAGAAGACGATTATATATATTATTCATTTGAAAATAAAGATAAAAAAGGATTTTTACATATAAAGAAAAAGGATGATACTTTTTGTGTTGAGTTGTGTTATAATTATGCTATAATAGAAGTAGAAGTAGAAGAAAAAGATTTAAGATATGCTATATCTCAAAGTATATCAATATTAAATTCTATTAAATATAATGATTTAGTTATTAATAAGGTTATAGGTGATAAGGGTATGGATACAAAAGAAAGCGCTTATACAATACCTAAACCAGATAGAAAATCTAATCAGAATATATTAAAATACTTAAGGTAGAAAAAGAGGTGTTCATAATGGGATTATTCGATAAAATCAAAGATTTATTTTATGATGAAGACGAACGAGAAGACAATAAAGATGTTAGTCAAGATGTTATTAAAATAGAGCCAGATGATAAAGAAGAGTTTGAACAAGAAGAAATAGAAGATAAAGTTAAAACTGTTAAAGAAGAAGTAGTAGAAAATGTTAAAACAGAGAATACTTATAGTGAAAGAGAATTGTTTAGAAGTGAAAGAACTTTTAATTTTAATGAGTTTGATGATTTTGCTAATGAACCTGATCCAGTTAGAGTAACTGCACTTGATACTAATAAATTTTCAAGAAGTATAGAACCTGCTATAGCAGTTAGTCCAAAACAATTTAAACCAAGTCCAGTAATAAGCCCAATATATGGAATTTTAGATAAAAATTATTATTTGGAAGATATTGTTGAAAAAGATAAAGAAAATAACGATAGAAAAAACACAGTTAAAAATTATGAAACTATTAGAAAGAAAGCATATGGTATTAATGATACATTTGAAGATACTTTTGTGAATGCTCCAAAAGAAGTAAAAGAAAGTATTAATAAAATAGAAAATGAAGTAGAGAAATTAAATGATCAAACTGAAAAAATTGAAAATTTAATTAATAGTATGGAAGATACTAATATAACAATTGGGGAATTGGAAGATAAATATAAAGAAAAAGAGTATGACACTAATGAATTTGATACAACAATAGATCATACATTAGAACATGATTTATTTAATTTGATAGATTCAATGTATAGTGATAAGGAGGAATAAAAATGGAAATTCTATCTCAAGTTTTAATCGTAATTATTTATTTATTATTAATAGTATTTTTAATAACAGCAATTGTATTTGGATTAAAAGGAATAAAGACACTAGAAAAAACTAATGAGTTACTTAATGATGTAAATGCTAAGTTAAATTCATTAAATGGCGTATTTAATGTAGTAGATTTAGTTACTGGTAAAATTGGTGTTGTAACTGATGTAATTGTTGGAATATTAAATAAATTAATAAATAAAGTATTTAATAAAGATAAGGAGGAAGAAAATGAGTAAAAGATTTAAAAAATTAGGAGGATTTTTAGGTACCTTAGCATTAGGAGCAGGTATTGGAATGTTAATTAGTCCTGATACAGGTGAAAATAATAGAAAGGCACTTAAAAAGAAAATTGATGAGCTTTTAGATAAAGCAAAAGAAATTGATCTTGATGAAGTAAAAGATGAACTGTTATATAAAGTTGAAGTTCTAAAAAAAGAATTAGCTTCATTAGATAAAGAAAAAGCAAAAGAAATTGCTTTAGCTCAAGCAGAAGTTATCAAAGTAAAAGCAGAAGAACTATATGATTATGCTGTTGAAAAAGGAACTCCTGCAGTTGAAAAAGCAGCTTCAGAAGTTAGAAAGCAAGCATTAAAAGTTTTAAAAGATTTACAAGAAAAAATAGAAGAAACAGAAAAAAAAGATAAAAAAGGTAAATAATTTGTTGATGTGAAGAAATGTTATTAAATAATTTATATTAGTGATTCTAGGATAGTGAAAACTAGATTATAAATGTTAATAATTCCTATCTTCATTGTTTGATAGAAAACTATCACGGATTAAACCGTTATATTAATAAAGATAAATAAAGGATGGTACCGTCTATTTTAGACTCCTTGTGCTATTCTTTATTTTCTTTATAAAAGGAGAAGAGTATGAATGAAAAAATAACGCCAAGAGAAGTTGATTTTGCTAGGTGGTATAATGATGTAATTAGTGCTTCATCTTTAGCTAGATATAGTAGTGTAAAAGGATGTATTATTATTGAACCAAATGGTTATGCTTTATGGGAAAACATGAGAAATATATTAGATGGTATGTTTAAAAAAACAGGACACTCTAATGTATATTTACCTGTTTTTATACCAGAAGAATTATTAAAAAAAGAAAGTGAGCTATTGAGTGGTTTTTCTCCAGAAGTTGCGTGGGTTACACACGGTGGAGATAAAAAGTTAGAAGAAAGACTTGCTTTTCGTCCTACTAGTGAATCACTGTTTTGCGATTATTATAAAGATATTGTAAGGTCTTATAAAGATCTTCCTATACTATATAATCAATGGTGTAATGTTGTTAGATGGGAAAAAGAAACAAGACCTTTTTTAAGAAGTAGAGAGTTTTTATGGCAAGAAGGTCATACAGTACACTCTGATGAATATGAAGCTAAAGAAGAAACTTCTAAAATGTTAGAAATATATAAAATGTTTTATAATAATTATTTAGCTATACCTGTGATCACTGGTAAAAAAACAGAAAAAGAAAAGTTTGCAGGAGCTGAATATACATTAACTTTAGAAGCACTAATGCAAAATGGTATATGTCTTCAAGGAGCAACAACGCACTATTTTGGACAAAAGTTTTCCAAAGCTTATGATGTGAAGTTTATTAATAAAGATAATAAATTTGATTATTGTTATCAAACATCTTGGGGAAGTTCTACTCGTATGATTGCGGCATTAATTATGATTCATTCTGATGATAAAGGATTAGTATTGCCACCTAAAGTATCGCCTAAACAAGTATGCATTATACCAATTAAATCAGATGATGGACAATTATTAGATATATCTAATAAATTAGAAAACTTATTAAATCAAAAAAACATAAGAACATATATTGATGCTAGTGATAAAAGTGCAGGTTATAGGTTTGCTCAAAGTGAAGTAAATGGTATTCCTATTAGAATAGAAGTAGGAAAAAGAGACTTAGAAAATGATGCTGTTACAGTAGTAAGAAGAGATACATCTGTTAAAAAACAAGTTAAACTTAATAATATACATACATATATAAGAGGTTTATTAATTGATATTCAAAGAGACTTATATAACAAAGCATATTCTAATTTAAAATCAAGAACTTATGAAGTAACAAGTTTAAGTGAAGTAGAAAAAATAATGGAAAGTAAACCCGGTATAGTTAATGCATATTGGTGTGGAAGTGAAGAATGTGAGCTTAAAATGAAAGAAATTAAAGGTACTAAATCAAGATGTATTTTAGAAAGTAATGATTATCATAATGAAACATGCATTGTATGTAAGAAAAAAGCTAAACATAAAGTAGCTTGGGGAATACAATATTAATATAATGTATTGACAAAATATTAAATATAGTGTAAACTAGTTTCAGTTATAAAAAAGAAAGAAAGAGATCCACTCTTCACCAGACATAATAATATGTTGGTAAATATGCTTAACTAATAATAGTTTATTTTAAAGTGGATACTCAAGTATTCACTTTTTTATATATTAATGGAGGGATTAAGTATAGCAAAGCAAAATGATGTTCTAATTAATGAACAAATAACTATTCCACAGGTTATGGTTATTGGACCAAATGGAGAAAAAATGGGTGTTAAATCAATAGAAGATGCTTTAACATTGTCACAATATGCGGGACTTGATTTAATTTTGATGAGCGATAATCCAAAAAATCCAGTATGTAAAATACTTGATTATAATAAATTTCGCTATGAAAAGCAAAAACAAATAAAAGAACAAAAAAAGAAACAAAGAACGCAAAATTTAGAAATGAAAGAATATAGACTTAGTGTTACTATAGATGTAGGGGATTTTGAAACTAAACTTAGAAATGCAAAAGCCTATATTGAAAAAGGACATAAAGTAAAAGTGTCTGTTAGATTTAAAGGAAGACAAATTGCTCATCCAGAATTAGGAAAAGATGTAATAATGCGTTTTGCATCAAGACTTGAAGAAGTTTCTACAATTGAAACAATGCCAAAATTAGAAGGAAGAAGTATGGCGCTAATACTTGCACCTATTAAACAAAAGTAAGGAGGATTTATTATGTCAAAAATGAAAACACATAAGGGAATCAGTAAAAAAATTAGAGTAAGAAATAGTGGATCTACTAAAATAGGACGTGTTGGAGCAAACCATAAAAGTGGTAAAAAACCAACATCTTATAATAGAAGTGCTAGAACAGTATCTACTTTAAGTAAAGCAGATGCTAATAGAATTAAAGGATTATTAGGATAGGGGGATAATAATGACAAGAGTAAAACGTGGAACAGTAGCAAAAACAAGAAGAAGAAAAGTATTAAAACAAGCAAAAGGCTATTTTGGAAGTAAACATAGATTATATAGAACAGCTCAAGAACAATTATTTAATAGTGGAGCTTATAGTTATCGTGATAGAAAGAAAAGATCATCTGATTTTAGAAAATTATGGATTACAAGAATAAATGCTGCTTGTAGACAAAATGATATTGTGTATTCAAAATTTATTAACGGTCTTAAAAAAGCTAATATTAATATAAATAGAAAAATGTTATCTGAATTAGCTATATATGCTCCTGAAGAATTTAAAAAATTAGTAGATTTATCTAAACAAGCTTTAGATGGAAAAATAAAGGTTGAAAAAGAAGTTGAAAAAAAGATAGAAAAAATAGTAGAAGAAAAAACTGATTATTCTAAATTAACTGTTGCTGAATTAAAAGAGTTATGTAAAGAAAGAGAACTTGAAATAAATAGTTCAATGAGAAAAGCAGATTTAGTAAACTTATTAAAATAATAAAGTATCACTTAATAGTGATATTTTTTTTATTTTGTTGTATAATAAGTATCAAAAGAAAAGAGGGTTAGTATTATGGATCCATTCACATCTAATTTACCAAGACTTGATTTACATGGTACTTCTAGAGATATTGCAATAGCTTTAACAAAAAAGTTTATTTTTGAAAATATAAAGCAAGGTAATAAAAAATTTGTGATAGTTCATGGAATAGGCAAAGGTATTTTAAAAAATGAGGTTTTTAATTATTTAAAAACAAATAAAAATATTAAAGAATTCAAATTGAATAGCTATAATATTGGAGAAACTATAGTAATAATAAAGTAGGTGGTTTAATGCAACAATATTATTCAATAAAAAAAGATGGTAATACTTTATATTTAGATAATGATGATTTACATCATATAAAAAATGTAATGAGAATGAAAGAAAATGATAAAGTAATAGTGGTGTATTCTTCAAAAAGTTATATATGCTTTTTAAATAAAGATTTAATTTCATGTACTATTGAAAAAGTATTTAAGGAAAATGAAAATAATACAAGTTTTAAAGTGTATGTTCCGCTTCTTAGTGAAGATAAAATGAGTAATATATTTAAATATGGTACATCTTTAGGTATAACAGAATATATAGTAGTGTTATATGACCATTGTAAATATAAACTAAATAAAAAGGATTATGATAAAAAGTTAAATAGATGGAATAAAATAATAAAAGAAGCTAGTGAACAAAGTTATAGAATATATAAACCTATAATAAAGCAAATAATAACAGTTGACAACATATATGACAATAATGATGTAAAATTATTGTGCTCTCTTGACACAAACAATGTAAAAGATATTAAAGAGGTATTAAATAGTAATAGTTCTGATGATACAATAAGTGTAGCTTTTGGACCAGAAGGTGGATTTAAAAGTGAAGAAGAAAAACAATTAGAAGATAAAGGCTTTATTAAAGTTTCTTTAGGAAATAATGTTTTAAGAACAGAACTTGTTCCTCTATATATAGCTAGTGTAAAATCTTATTTAAATGGAAGTGATATAAATGAATGAAATAATTAATATATTAAACACTATTGTGAATGATCAATATTTTTTTATATTTTTATCTATTCTTTTTATGATATTTTTAGTTTTGATTGTTGCTTTAATTAAAACAAGAAAAGATATGGAAAACTATGTAATATATAAAAAACAAATATTACCAGAAAGTAATACATTAGAAGAAGATTTATTAAATTCTATATTGGGTGAAGAAGAAGATAATGATATAGATGAAGTAATAAAGTATGAATTAAGCGAAGAAGAAAACGCAGTAATTTCTACTGATGAATTAGAACAAAGAAAAATAGAAAAATTTAACGAATTAGGGGTAACTAGTAATCAAGCGTTGATAGATAAATATGAAGAAGAACAAGAAAAGAAAGCAATTATTTGTTATGAAGAGTTATTAAAAAATGCATCTAATATAACTCTTACTTATAAAGAAGAAAAGTTGGAAGAAGGCGCTCCTAAAGTAAATAAAATAGAGCTTAATTTAGAAGATATTAGTCAACCACAAAATTATGAAGATGAAGAAGAGTTTTTAGAATTATTAAAAGAGTTTATGACTAATTTACCAAAGGCATAATGAAAACATTTTTAATAAAGACATTAGGTTGTAAAGTAAACTCTTATGAAAGTGAGTTCATAAGAAGTTTATTTTTATCTAATAATTATGAAGAAGTTTTATTTGATGCAGATGTAGCTATTGTTAATACTTGTACAGTAACTAATACTGCTGATAATAAAAGCAAAAAGGTTATTAATAATATAAAAAAAGAAAATCCAAATGCAATAGTTATCGCAGTTGGATGTTTTACTCAATTTAGAAAAGAAAATATAAATTCATTAATAGCTGCAGATATAGTGCTTGGAAATAAAGACAAAAGTAAAATAATAACTTATTTAAATGAATATATTAAAACTAATAAACAAATTATTAAGTTTTATGATATGAATAAAACAGAATTTGAAGATATGGAAATATCTAATTTTTATGTTCATACAAGAGCATTTGTTAAAATCCAAGATGGATGCAATAATTTTTGTTCTTATTGTATCATTCCATATGTAAGAGGAAGAGTAAGAAGTAAAGATTTTAATAAATGTTTAATAGAAATTAATAATTTAGCTTTTAATAATTATAAAGAAATAATACTTTGTGGTATTCATACTGGAATGTATAAAAGTAATAATAAAAAATTATCTGATTTAATAAAAGAAATAAGTAAAATAAAATCTATTCATAGAATTAGACTCTCTTCAGTAGAAATAGTTGAGTTAGATAATGATATGATGGATATTATAAAAGAAAATGAAAAGTTTGTTTCACATCTACATATTCCATTACAATCTGGTTGTGATAAGATTCTTAAATCAATGGAAAGAAGATATGATACTACTTATTTTAATAATAAGGTAGAAGAAATAAGAAAATTAAGAAAAAATATATCATTATCTACAGATGTAATAGTTGGTTTTCCAGGAGAAACAGAAGAAGACTTTTTAAGTACTTATGAGTTTTGTGAAAAAATAAAGTTTTCTAAAATACATGTATTTCCTTATTCTGATAGAACAGGTACAAAAGCATCTAAAATGAATAATAAAATTCCAAATAACATTATTAAACAAAGAGCTAAAAAACTAATTGGATTATCAAATATATTAGAAAAGAGTTACTATGAATCTTTTATTAATAAAAAGGTAAGTATATTAATAGAAAAGCAAAAAAATGGTTTCTTCTATGGTTTTAGTGATAATTATATACCAGTTAAACTAAAAGGTAATTATGAAGTTAATGAAATATATGAAGTTATTTTATTAAAAGAAAACATAAATTATGGTAAATTTTTAGACTAAATTCCGTTTTTGAATCAATTGACGAGAACCCCAGACT
>CAYFQM010000018.1:0-14009 GCA_964345385.1 uncultured Clostridium sp. | reverse complement strand
TACCCAATAACGGCCGCTCTCATAGCATAATATACTATGAATATTATTATTATATGTTTTAGTAATTATTTTACTTCCAATACTTTTTAATATTCTTTTATCAAAATTATTAATATAATCATAATTATATACTATAATATTTTTGTTTTGTAAATATTTATTATACTTCTCATCATAAATAAGGAATCCTTTATTATATAAATCATTTTTTATACTAACTAATTTATCTAGTTTATCATTATTATATTTTTTATTATCTACATATATAATATTATCTAAATACATTTTAGCTATATCATATTTAAAATTATACTTATTCATTAAATAATATATGCCTTCATTTGAATATGAAAAATAAAATATTTTTCTTAATTCATCTAAGCTTAATATTTTAATATTAAATAATTTATTATATAAAGAAGAAGATAATAATATTCTTTCTCTATTAGAATTATTACATATAATAACAGTTTCTTCATTAATATTATCTAATATATCCTTAAATACCTCATATAAATTATATCATGCATTATTATATTAATCACCTTTTTATTATAATGATTAATTCTGTTATTATGCAATTAAAAATCATGCTATACATGATTTTAATATCTATTTCTGATTCTTTCGTTAATGTTTTGTATATTTGTTTTTTTATTATCCATTTGATCATTTGTTTTCTCATTTATTAAAGATTCATCTTCTTTTGATAAAGATTTATTAATATTAATTTTTTTGAATTTTTTACTTGCTATTTTATTTTTAATTAATATAACTAATATAATAAAAAGTGTAAGTCCAAAAATTATAGAAAAAGCATAAAAATTTCTATTAGGAAAAGATAAAATAAATTTAATATTATTTTTTTCTCCATATTTTAACTTCCAAATATACTTATTATTAATTGTAGAAAAAGCATTATTTTTTTCTACTTTAAGGTCAGATGTAAGTACAAAAGTACTGTCCATATCTTCATTCAACAAACTATAATATTCTTTAGCTAATGTTTTGTCTATATTAATTTTATCTTCTTTTTTATTAAGTATTAAGAACATTTCTTCGTAGCTATTTATATTACTTAAATCAACAACAAAATTTGCTATGCATACTTTTTTATATATATAACTTTTACACTCAAAAAGATTTCCTTCATTAAAATTATTCATTAAATTATTAATTACAACTTCTTTTCCATTACCATAACCTAGTTTATTAATAGAGCCTAATTGTTTTTGAAAAACATATGTATTATTATTTTTATTAACTATATAACCATTACTTGTTTTTTCACTTAAAAGAACACTATCAAAATTAATAACATTATCTTCTATAGAAATAGTGTTTTTAATACTTACATTTCCATCTTTATCAACACTCATATTTATTTCACTATGACCACAAGCCGTTAATAATAACATACTAATTAATATAATTGTTATCTTCTTCATTAATTATTCTCCTTTATAAATTATATCATAACAAAAAATATAATACTATAAAGAAAAACTCAAAATATATTTTGAGTTATTCACTAATTAAATCAGTAATTATATTACTTATCTCAACTGGATTATCAAGAGGTAATCCTTCAATTAATTTAGCTTGAGCATATAATACTTTTGCATATTTTTTTAATTCTTCTTTATCTTTTGTATATAATTTATTAAGTTTTTCAACAATTTTATGGTTTTTATTTATTTCAAGAACTAAAGAAGCATTTATTCCTTCATTACCCTTCATTCTACTTAAAACTTTTTCCATTTCTATTGATATTTCACCAAAAGTTGATAAACATACTGAATTATTTTTAAGTCTATTTGTAAACTTTACTTTTGAAATATTAGGTAGTTCATCTTTAATAAATTCAAGCATTTCTTTTGAATCTTTATTTAATTTATCTAGCTGCTCCTGCTCTTTTTTAGTATCTAAATCAAGAGAAGAACTACATACATTTACAAAGTTTTTAGATTCATAATTCATAATTGTTTTTATAGTAAATTCATCTACTCCATCAGTAAAATATAATATATCATATTTTTTATTCTTAACTTCTTCTACTAATGGAAGCATATCAATTTTTTCAATTGATTCACCACATGCATAATATATATCCTGTTGATTCTTTTTCATATTATCCACATATTCTTTTAATGTTATATATTTTTTTTGAGTAGATGAATAAAACACTAACAAATCTTGTAATTTTTCTTTATTTAAACCAAAATTACTATATATTCCATATTTAATTTGAGGTCCAAACTCTTTAAAAAATAAAGCATAATTTTCACGGTCTTCTTCTAAAAATAGTTTTAGTTCTTTAATAATTTTATTTTCTATATTAGTAGCTATTTTTGATAATTTCCTATCATTTTGTAACATTTCACGAGATATATTTAAAGATAAGTCATCACTATCGATTACTCCTTTTACAAAACTAAAATAATCAGGTAATAATTCATCACATTTATCTGTTATTAACACTCCATTTGTATATAATTCCAATCCTTTTTTATAATCTTTAGTATAAAAGTCATATGGAATAACTTTAGGAATAAATAATATTGCTTTATATGAATATAAACCTTCAACTTTATAATGAATTACTCTAAAGAATGAATTATAATCATTAAATTTATCCATATAAAAGTTATTATATTCTTCTTCAGTTACTTTAGACTTATTTTTATTCCATAAAGGAATCATACTATTTAAAACTTTATCATTTAATTTTATAGGATAACTTATATAATCAGAATATTTTTTAACTAACTTTTCAATCTCATGGTCTTCTAAATATTTATCATATTCTTTATCTTTTTTTAAATATAGTGTAATACTTGTTCCGATATTATCTTTATTAGATTTAGTTATAATATATCCTTCACTTCCACTGCTTTCCCATAAATAAGCTTCATTATCATAAGATTTACTCAACACACTAACTCTTTCACTTACCATAAAAGCAGAATAAAAACCTACCCCAAATTGTCCTATAATATTAATGTTTTTCTTTAATTCATTGTTTTCTTTAAAATCAAATGAGCCACTTTTAGCAATGGTACCAAGATTATTTTCAAGTTCATCCTTATTCATACCACAACCATTATCACTAATAGTAATAGTACGATTTTTCTTATCCAAAACTATATTTATTTCAAGCGATTCTCTTTTTATCTTTATTTCATCAGTAGTTAAACTTTTATAATATAATTTATCTAATGCATCACTTGAATTAGATATAAGCTCTCTTAAAAATATATCTTTGTTTGTATATACTGAGTTTATCATCATATCAAGTAGTTTTTTAGATTCAGATTTAAATTGTTTCATTTTTTCACCTCACTTATTATTATACTATTATTTTAGCACTTGTCAAGATTGAGTGCTAATTTGTTTTGTGTGGACTTTAAAATACATATATATTATAATGAAATTATCAAGGAGGTCTTATGAAAAAGATTATAAAAAACTACAAATCTCCATTAATATTACTAGGCTCAATAATAATAGGAACTATAATAGGTCTAGTGTTTAAAGAAGATGCAAAAATATTAAGTCCATTTGGAGATTTGTTTTTAAACTTATTGCTTGTTATTATAGTTCCACTTATATTTTTTACAATTACTACTTCAATTGGAAGAATGAAACAACCTAAAAGAATCGGAAAAATATTAGCAACTACTTTAGCTGTATTTGCTGTTACATCTATAATTAGTTGTCTTGTTGGAATAGTAACCACTAAATCCTTTAAATTGATTGATTCTAGTAAAATATCATCAATAAAAGAAGTTCTTAATGATAACGTAATAGAAGAGGTAGAAAAAGTTAATTTTTTAGAAAGAACAGTCAATACTATTAGTGTAAATGATTTTGCAGAAATTTTATCAAGGGATAATATGATTGCATTAATTATGTTTTCAATACTAATTGGTATATCTATACAAATGTCAAAAGAAAAAGGCAAAAAAGTTTTAGAGATATTAGAAAGCGCTAATGAAATAATTCAAAAATTTATCAAGTTAATTATGTATTACGCTCCAATAGGTCTTGGATGTTACTTTGCAGCATTAGTTGGTACATTCGGTAGTGAAATAGCTATTGGTTATGGAAAAACTTTTATTATTTACACTATTGTTGCTGTACTATTTTACTTTATTGTTTATTCTATATATGCTTATATTGCAGCTGGAAAAAAAGGATTTTTTGCTTTTTGGAAAAATGTTTTTCCAGCAACTATTACTTCATTAGCAACTTGTTCAAGTGCAGCTTCTATTCCTGTTAATACAAGTTGTGCAAAAAACATAGGTGTGCCTGAAGACATTGCTGATACTGTTGTTCCACTAGGAACCAGCTTTCATAAAGATGGATCAGTAATTGGTAGCGTATTTAAAATAATGTTTTTAGTATATTTATTTAATAGTGATATATCTACTTTAAAAATATTTGGTATTGCACTTCTTGCAACCTTACTTGTTACAGCAGTTCCTATAGGAGGAGGCACAATTTCTGAAACATTAATTATTACTTTATTAGGTTTTCCAATTTCATCTTTAGGAATGTTAACAATTATTGCAACAATAATAGATCCACCTGCTACTATGTTAAATGTTGTTGGCGACTCTGCAAGCTCAATGTTAGTCGCAAGAGTAGTTGACGGAAAAAATTGGCTTAAAGCAAAACAAAAACCATCAAAAAAATGATGGTTTTTTATTCCATCATTTTATCTTCCGCCAACACTTCCGCCTCCACCAAATGAACCGCCACCGCCTCCACCTGATGAAAATCCTCCACCCCCAGAACTATAACTTTCAGCTCTGCTTCTGGCAGTACTTGCAGCAGATACTACATTATTACTAAAATTATTTAATAACATCATATCTAAAATTGTAAAGTTTTCATTTGATAGTTGTTCAATTACTTCTGGATATAATCTTTCAAACTGCTTTGCTACCTTGTTTGCTATTCCAAATATTTGTGCATACATTAAATATTCTTTCCATAATTTAACTTCAATTGCTTCTTTTTCATTCATAGATGCAAAATGAAGTAAATATTTTTTTAAACCAGCTAGCTCAATTGCATCTTGTTTTACCAAATCATTTATTAGATATTTTCCTTTATCTTTGTTAACTAATCCATCTTTTTCATATAAATTTCTACCATAAACTTCAACATCATCAAACCAGGAAAGTACTTTACTATAATTTTTTGTAGCATATTTTTCAAACTCATCTGATTGAAGAATACCATCGCCTGAAGATTTCATCATCATGTCATGCATCTCTTGTTCTACTGAAACTTCAAATCGATTTTCTTTAAATTCAATTGATGTTAGTTCTTTAGTACCAAACAACTTTTTAACATTTTCTTTTTGTATTTTAACAATATCTTCATTTAACCATTTTAATAATAAAGTTCCTAAAAAATCTGTATCTTTATTATTTAATTTATATGCTTTTGCTATAAAATATGCTCTAAAAACATCTTTTTTACAAGGTATATCTCTAAACATATTTATTTCATTCATGTTGATTTTATTTCCTGCTGTTCCAAATTTATATTTTGATCCAGAACCAACAATTACAAATATAAAAGTTATAATTGCACCTATATAAGGAAGTAATGCTACAATAAAGTCTACAATTGTTTTTACACTTTTTTTACCATAATCATGAGCAAATTTTCCTTCTTCTGCTCTATCAAATACACTTTTAAAATCATCATATTCATCATATTCATTTTCTGTAATAAATGTAGATAATGGATATTTAACAAGTAACACTAAATAATCATCTTTTCCTAATTTTTTGTCTTCTGTATTAGATGAAGATATTACCCCATCATATACATATGCATACGCTTTTGCTCCATATGCCCATACATCTAATGTATCTGGATATTCATATGGACCTTTAACTGTTATATTAAATGATGTAGCTTTTGAAAAAGCATTAGGCACAATTAACTGCATATAAAATACTTGTGCATCTTGTGTATTAAATATTAAGTTTTGTATATCATATTCAAGAGTATATACTTTATTTCCATAATCACTTATTCCCCAACATAGCTCAGTTCCTTCATCAGTATAATTAAACCCATTTTTATATTGTTTACTAGAAAAACTTCCATTAATATTCCAATCAGAAACAAAAGTATATTCTCTATTTTCATCTTTAACTTTAAAATTAACTATTTTTTCATTTCTAAATGTACCATAAGATTTATAAAACTCTGTAAGATTGTCTGTTTCTGTTTTCATAGTCCATGTTTCAACAAAATGAGCACTCCCATCATTATTTAACGTTACTACCATATTAATATCATATAGCTCATGTGCCGAAACACTTAACATACTAAAAACAGAACATATAAATCCTATTAATAGTTTTTTTAGTATTTTCATATTTCTCCTTTAAATTAATTTTGTATTAACCAAAAAAAGACTTAATTACTTAAGCCTTAAAATTTCACTTCAACATTCTTTTTTTCTGTTTCTGTTATTTCAAAGAATGGCTCAGGTTTAAATTTAAATATATTTGCAACTATATTAGATGGAAACATTTCAATTTTATTCTTATAATGCATAACATTATCATTATAAAATTGTCTAGCATAAGAAATCTTATCCTCTGTTTCAGTTAATTCTTTTTGAAGAGCAGTAAAGTTTTCATTTGCTTTTAATTCCGGATAGTTTTCTGCTACTGCTAATAATCTTGTAAGTGCTCCACTTAATTCATTATTTGCTTTCATCTCAGCTTCTGGTGTTTTAGCTTTTGAAAAATTATTTCTAGCAGCTATAACTTTTTCAAAAGTTTCTTTTTCATGTTTAGCATAACCCTTTACTGTTTCAACTAAATTAGGTATTAAATCAAATCTTCTTTTTAATTGAACATCAATTTGTGCCCATTGATCCTTAACCTTATTTCTCAAAGAAACTAAAGAGTTATATACTCCAGCAGCATACATAGCAACAATTACTACTAGCGCTAATATAGCTATTAATATTCCTCCCATAAATATCCTCCTAACATAATATTTTCAAGCTTACTCTCAATGGTAAGCCTCTAATATCATTATATAATATTTTGTTTTTTAGCACAACTATTATTATATATTTTACATATTAATTAAAAATAATTAAATCAAATTAATTCTTCTTTTTATCTCTTCTAAACCTAATATCTTAAATACTTCATAAAGGTCAGGTGTCATAGATTTACTAGTAATAGCTACCCTAATAACCATGCTTATATCAACTATACTTCCTTTATAATTTTCTTGATCTTCTTTATATAGTTTCATATTTGATGCATAACCGTACTTTTCAGAAAGCTCTTGTATTTTTTTAAACCAAACTTCTTTATTATCATTAATATTATAATAATTATCAATATAATCATTTAAAATTATTTTTATTTGACTAACATCATTAATACTTTGCCACTCATAAATAGGATTTATAAATAACTCATTATACATATACCAAATATATGACTTTATTTCAGAATAACAACTGAAATCTTTACGAGGTTTCTTTTGCTCTCTTTCAATATTTAAAGCACTTATTGTTTTGTCTTTATATTTTATAATTAAAGTAGCAAAATCTTTATCAAACTCATTAGACCACTCTAATAAATTATCATACACTTCTTTAGCAGACAATCTAGAAATATAGTTTTTAGAAATATTAATTATTTTTTCTAAATCAAACAACGCTCCTGCTTTACTCATCTTATCAAAAGAAAATTTAAAGTCTCTATATGACTTATCTGGGTTTTGCAAATACCATCCATCAAAATTAGAATTCATTAAAGTTGCAAAATACAATTTAATTGCTTCTACTGGAACTCCTTTTTCATGATAATAAATAGCTGCTGCCTCTGGATCCTTCCTTTTACTTATTTTTCTTATGGAATCTCCATCTTTAACATTTAATGGTAAAATATGAGCAAACTTAGGCAATTTAAATCCACATGCATTCCATAATTCAACATGATATGGAACAGATGATATATATGAATCATCTCTTGTAACAGTTGTAACTCTCATAAAATGATCATCACATACATGAGCAAATGCATATGGAGGTATTCCATCAGATTTAATTAATACTTGATCTAAATCATTTTCAGGTAGTTCAAGTTTTCCTTTTATTAAATCTTTAAATATTATTTTTTTGTTTACATCCCCATTTGATTTTAATCTTAAAGTCCATTTTTCACCCTTATCAATACGCTCTTTTACTTCTTCATAAGTTAAATTTCTACATTTAGCATAATGTCCATAGTATCCAATTCTATCTTTTCTTTTTTCTTGAATTTCTCTCATATGAGCTAAATCTTCTTCAGAACAAAAACAAGGATAAGCTCTTCCTATTGAAACTAAATATTTAGCTACAATATTATAAATATCTAATCTTTCTGTTTGAACATATGGACCATATTTACCACCTTTAATTGGATGTTCATCTATAATATAATTATAATGTTCTAAATCTCTAAGTCCAAGCTCTATACCATTTTCAATTGTTCTTTTTTGATCAGTGTCTTCTATTCTAATAATAAATACTCCATCAGTTTGTTTAGCAATAACTTCTGGTATAAATGAAGCATATAAATTTCCCAAATGCATTCTTCCAGTTGGACTAGGTGCGAAACGAGTTACTTCAGCACCTTCTTTTAAATCTCTTTCTGGATACATTTTTTTTAATTCATCTATTGTTTTCGTTACATTTGGATATAGTAAGTTAGCTAAGTCTTTATTAGTCATTATTCCTCCTAAATATCACTATTCTATCATAAGCTATATGTTTTATCAATTTATAAATTCATGCTGTTATATAATATTTCAAATTCTTCGTTAGATAAACTTTCCATATATTTATCTAATATACTGCTATCTATATTAAACCCATCAATAACGCTTTTACTTTGTTTTTTTGTTACTTTATTTCCGAAACATCTTTCATATTCAATATAAGACTCAACCAAATTATTCTTAAGTTTTCTACCACGGTTATAAAACATTTCTCTAAACATAAACATCTTAAAATCTGGTAATAAATCATATCTGTTTTTCTTTTTAAACCTTATTAAAGAAGATATTACTCTAGGTTTTGGAGAAAAAGAATCTGGAGATATTGTCTCTATATATTCAATATCAAAAAAAGAATTACAAAGCAAACTTAACTTATTAAGTTCTTTATTCATAACTTTATTAGCAAAAGAATAACCTGTAATTAAAATACATTCTTTAAAATCACATAACAATAATTTTTCTATAAAAGGTTCTGTTATAGAATATGGAAGAGCAGAAACAATTTTATCACATGGCGGGATAAATGTATTTAATACACTATTCCAAATAATAGATACATTCTTATATTTATCTAATAATATATTAATATAGTGTTCTAATCTATTATCTTTTTCAATTAAAACAAGACTAGAAACTTTCCTAGCAATAATTTCACTTAAAGTACATTTACCAGGGCCTATCTCAACAACTTTATCATCAATAGAAAAGTTGCATTCATCAATAAGCAAATTAACAACTCTTTTATCAATTAAAAAGTGTTGATCTAAATAATCAATATCTTCAATAAAATTCATTCTTTCCTCCATATTTAGAAAAAGATTTGTTAGTTCAAATCTTTTATTTTACTCTATTCATTAAAACACATTCTCTGTTACTTATTTTTCCCATCGCAAAATCTTTTTTATTTTCAGAAAACACTCTACTAGTTCTTACTATTCTATTATATTCAAAAGGCTTGCTTTGTATTATTCTAACATCTCCATCACCATCATAATAATCTAAATCCAAATAATATGGATCAAATATATATGTGTTTAATTCATTAATGTTTGTAATTATAATATAATGTGGCTCTGTTTGATAACATTTTACAAATGCAACCCCTCCTTTTAAAGTACATTCTAAAATAGTTTCATATGTTACATCTTCATCTGTTATAAATTCACATTCTAAATTAAATTTTTTGTTTTTGTTAGAGAATGTTGTAATCCATGAACATAAACTTCTAATCATTTCTTCATCATCCATAATACCTAATGTATCATGACAATTTAATGTATATACATATACTGCTCTTATAAGTTCAGCAGGTATTTTTTCTCTTTCATATAAATAACCAATCGCATTTAATAATGATACTGTACCACAATCAAATTCTGTTATTTGATATCTTAAAGGTGTTTTCATTTTCCCCTCCTATATTATTTTAATTGTAACATAAAAAGCTAAAATAAAAAAGATATTAAAATAATGTTTTGAAGATATAACAGTTTTATAGTATTATTATATATAAGGAGAGAATATGAAAAAGAAAATCAAAATTTTATTTACAGTTTTAATTATTATATTAGTTTTATATCCAATATTTAAAGATGCTAATAAACAAAAAATAAATAAATATTTAACAATTAAATATCAAAACAATTTTAAAGTGAAAAACAACTTAGCAAAACAAAAATATATAGAATATAACTTTGATGAAAATAATAACACAATTGTTAATGAACTTGTAGTACCAGGAAAATATAATTATATATATAAAGCCATCAATAAAAAAGATAATACGGTATTTGAAGTTTATTTAAATAATAATGATGAAAATAGCTATAAAGACTCATATTTATTACATAAAAATGTGAATAGATTAAAAAAAGATGTTTTTTCGCAATTAAGAAAAGATAGAAAAGGCAATATTAAAGCTTCATATAAAGTAGAACCTTTAGATCAATATTTAATGGTATATAACTGTAACCTTTATTTTGAAGTTGATAATAAAATACCTGGGAACACTGAAACATTAAAAAATAATATTAAAAATTTAATTGAAGACTTTAGAATCAAATATTCGGATACTAATGATTCATCGAATTCAAATATAATTATATATGTTAATGTTTCATATATTGATGGACAATTTATAGTAAATAGCTCATTTTAAAAAGGCTTAATTAAGCCTTTTTAAATATATAACCTTCTATTGAACAATACATTAGTTCATCGTTTAATATTCCAAATGAAGCATATCTTAAATGTAAATCAAACTCATCATTTAGTTTTATAATTACTTCATCGTTATAATTCTCATCTTTTTGAAGTTCTTCAATTAAGAAAGATAAATCTATTCTATATCCTTTTAAAATAATGTTATATCCATTAAGTTCTAAATCATATTCACTTATACTTTCCATACTTGTATAATTAAATAGATCTAATTTATTTATAGCACTAACATATACAAAATGTTTTTCAAGTAAATAAGAATTAGAATGTATTTTTAATAAGTCGTCTTCATCTAAATTATATTTAACTAAATGCTGTTTACCTTTTAATTCTAAATAATTATATGCACCAGCAAATATTTCTGCATCATGTGAATTTAGTTCTTTAAAAGTTTCTTTACCTTTCATTACTTTATTAATTCTATAAACTTGACTATATGCGCTAAAATCCGAATAATTAGTATAAGGAATAACAAAAGTGATTAAAGCAAGAACTGGTATAACAAATAGTATATATAACAAATACTTCTTATTTTTATATAATGTTAAAAATATTACAATAGCTTCTGCTAATAAAAGAACTATACCAAAATATCTGTTTTCAGTAAAACCATAAATAACTATTCTTGCAATTACTGAATATAATTGTAGAAAAAATAAAGGAATAAACGATAATGACATATTATTCATTATTACATTTAAAGTTTTATTATTAATATTTAATTCTTCATACATTATTGAAACCGGTAATGAAACTATAAAAAGTAATAATGCAACTATAAATATTTCATTTACAGGCATTACATTAGTTATAATTACTTTAAACAAATATATATAAACTATTACAAATGTAACTAATGTTACTATTAATATTAAATATTTAAGTATATTATTAGTTAATTCTGATACTTTATTATCCATATTAATAAAGGAATAAATATAAGCTGGAATAGTATAAAAACCGCATATTATAAACTCAGATCTTAAATATAAATTATAATCATTCCCTTGAAATAACAAAAAGAAAACAATTGTTATTATACCAAAAACGCATATATTAAGTATTCCATTAATAATTGTTACTGTTAATATATTATGAAACACGTGGTATAAATATTTACTAAGTTTCATTTTAGAAAGCACTACTATATGATATAAATTTATACACACAGCAGTTATAAAATAAAATGCTACAGTATCTTGTAAAACATCTGGATATTTATTTAATAAATATCCACATGCAAAAGATATAATAAACGAAAATATAGAAACAAATAATTTTGTTTTTTTGTTTTTAACAAAATTTTCAATTGTAAATGTATTAACCACAAAAAACAATATGTATTTTAATAACAGATCAGTATCATCAATAAATATACACAATATAATTGAACTTATTATTAATATTATATTAGTTATAATATATTGCTTGAAAAACTTAGTATAATTATTCTCCATTCTTTTAAAGAAATTAATGATTTTTTTCATACTTATCTCCTAATTGTATTATATCATAAATCAATAATTATATTTCTTTTTTTCATATCGTTTACGGTTTTTAATAATGTTTATTATAAAAGTATCATTAAACAAAATAAAACCCTTGATATACAAGAGTTATTTTCTTTTGGAGCGATTAAGGTACAACTTACGAACTACAACGCTCTCTTTCTAAAAATATTATATAGTAATATCTGTATGATTTCAATAGTAATAAAACTTTTTTTCCGAAAGATAAAAAAATTTAATTTATATGTTATAATTATTTTAGATAAAATAAAACTTTAATATTATATTGTATAGGTGATAAGTATGAATAAAGATGAATTTATAAGATATGTATCTAGCGAATTGGAGCATGGTAGAGATATAGATTTAGAATATCAAATTAATGGAATTCCATATAAAATAAAATTTTTAGCTACTGATATGAATAAAGGTATTAATATACCATGTATTCTTGCAATTCCGTTATCTGAAAATACAAATAGTCAACTTGTGGTAGAAGCCAACAATTTAGAAAGTGAAAATTTTCAAGAAATTATAGAACAAGGAACTCAAACAGGAATTAGATTAGCACAATTAACAAGAGATTTGCCGAGCCCTATTGTTATTCCATTAATACCAAGCTATAGAGATTATCCGTATTTACAACAATTATCTCAAGAATGTTTTAGTATTTCAAGGGATGATAGAAATTATAGAATAGATGAGCAAGTAGTTAAAATTATTGGTAGAGCAAAATCTATTTTAGAACAAGAAAGAGGATTAGTTGTAAAAGATAGAATATTTTTAAATGGATATTCAAGTTCGGGAGTCTTTGCACAACGATTTGCTTTATTACATCCAGACATCGTTGAAACTGCTTGTATAGGTGGTGCAAGTGGTAGTATTCCTATTCCAACAGAAAAATTGGCTTATCCGTTAGGAATAGCTGATTATGAATCTTTAACAGGCAAGAGATTTGATTTAGAAAGCTATTCAAAAATAAAGTTTAGATATTATGTTGGAGAACTTGAGACACAAAACAAATCAAACTCAAGGTTTAATGATTTTGGCCAACCTGCTCCTATGCATGATATGAGTTATTTTGATAGAAGCGTGCCAACAGAAGTCGGAAAATATCAAAGAAGAGTTTTAGGAACAGAAATGTTTTCTAGAGCACAAAAAACAATTCAAATATTGCAAAGCCTAGGAATTGATGTTCAACATAAAATAATTTTAGGCAGAGGTCACAATAATAGAAACGGTATAGGTGTTAATGAACTAGGAGATAAATTTGTTAATGATACTTATAAAAGTACCATTGAAAGTAGAGAAATAAATTATGGAGTATCAAGGTAATTGAATTGTTCCAATAATTACATAATATACATTGCTAAAACCAACATAAATCTTGATTTGTATTTAGGGGTTTGGGGTATTCCCATATAAGAATTTGTGTGGGAGTACAAATTCAGTGCTGGCTAG
>CAYFQM010000017.1:0-14089 GCA_964345385.1 uncultured Clostridium sp. | reverse complement strand
AATGGAATTAACGCTAAAACAAATATATACCATATATTAATTATTATCTTTATAATAGAAGGATAAAATTGCATAACTTGCCCTGTTCCATTAGTAAAAGAATATATAGAAAACATAGACTTATAAAACTTATAATAAACTATTTGAGCTAGCATCATCACAACCAAATATATTGATACTATATATGATAATGTTTTATTAACTTTCCATTTAAATAAAGAAGTCAATATTGATAAAAATATTATTATATATAAACTAAAAAGAATAGTTTTAATAGAATTAAAACTAAATAAATTATTATTAATAAAAATTTTATATATAAATTCTAAATACAAAACATAAATAAACCAAAAAAAGCTAACGTTTATTGTTTTAATTTTACTTTGCTTAATATATTTAATAATGATTAAACAAATTATTAAAAAAACAAACCATAAACTAATTATTGAAATTGGCATTATTTTGTTATTTATACTTAATAAAATCATAAAATTTCTCATTTTTCTCGCCAATACAATTATACTAAATACAAGCGGTATATTCAATAAACATATTGATAAAATATTATAATTATAACAAAAAATAATATTAATAAACTCAAACTAAAACAATTACTTAACTAATTGTTTCTATTTTTATTAAATATGATAAGTTCTAGTAAAATCACATTCTTTTAATCGTGGTCCTTTATAAAAATCAATTTCCATTTATGCCTTCTGATATTAATTATTATATCATATTTTAACATTTAAAAAATCAACTTATATAAATTGATTTTATATTTAAGTTCTTTTTGAACTTATTAATCTATGGAGGAACCGGCCGGATTTGAACCGGCGCTCACGGTGTTGCAGACCATTGCCTTACCACTTGGCTACGGTTCCAGTTGATGTAAATTATTATAACAAATAATCTACATTATTTCAAGACAATTGTATATTTATTACCTCTAACATTTATATTTAAATTAATCTTATCCGCTGATAATATTTCATTAGGAACTTCTATAAAAGTATTATCAGTTTTTATCTTAGGATTATTTATTACTATAGTTTCTTTTTCATTAAAATATCCATATACCCTATATGAAATAGTAGTAAAATATTTATAAAAATTATATTCATCATCTATATGAGTATCTATATATTCATCATAATTATTTTGAATTTGAGAATTTATTTTTATTAATACATTACCTTGTTTTTTTGGTTTAATAATATATTTAAATGTACTACACTCGTCATAAATACAGGAAATATATTCTTCTTCAAAATTTTCTCTTATCTCATATGAATTTATCATTAATTTATTTTCTTTTAATATAGTATCATTAAAGTCAATTACACATGGTATCATTATTCTTTGTGATTCTTTTTCTTTTTCTAGTTTCTTTACCTTAACAATCACATCTTTATATTTTGAATCAAGAGTCATAAATTCTGTTTTTATTCTAAGAATATATTCTCTTTTTAAATCTTTTTCATCTATTTCAAATATTAATAAATAATCTTTATTGCTTCCACTTTTTAAATTTAATGGTTTATATACTTCCCCCATATCAATGAATTTTTCTTGATAACTAGGAATAGAGTTTAACATTTTTTCATTTACCACCAATCTAAAACTATCTCTTGTAAGTTCAATAGAATGGTTCTTTTTGTTTCTTAAGTTAATCTTAACTAATATATATACTTTATCATTTATAACATTACCTAATGTATCCTTATTAGTATAATATGCATTAAACACCTTATAATATATAGAATTTGCCTCAATTAATTGTTGTTCATTATAATATTTATTATATTCTTTTAAACCAAATAAAAGTGATAACGAAATTATGAATACACATATTGAAGCTATAATAGTTACTGTAAACTTATTTTCCATAGCAAAATATTTTAAATGTCTTATTGTTTTTCTTATTATTCTTTTATAAAGATAGTTTCCTTCTAAAATAATTTCTATTTCTTCAGCATCTTTTTCATCTATATTTAAACCACTTACATCTTTTTGAAAATCAAAAACTTTTATATTAAAACCTAACGCTCTAATTAAAAGAAATATAATAATATATGCTTGTGGTAA
Source organism: uncultured Clostridium sp. (assembly GCA_964345385.1). Taxonomy (GTDB): domain Bacteria; phylum Bacillota_I; class Bacilli_A; order RF39; family UBA660; genus CAG-1000. The sequence continues at coordinate 12,001 of CAYFQM010000017.1, read as the reverse complement.
AAAGAAAAGTAAACATAAATCTCTAATAACTCTTATTTTTTCAAAACTAAATGATATATCTGTCGATAATTTAATTTGATTATATACTATTATTATAAATATAAAAATATATACATAATATGCTAAACTTAATATATAAAACTTATAAGGTTTCTTTTTGTCTTTTAACAAATAAAACAATATAAACAGTAGTAAAGATAATATAATTATAGAAATAAATACAAACGCACTTATAGTTACTAACTCTGCTGAAAATGTTGTTATTTGACCTTTAGCTAAATCATTAAAAAAAGTATATAATTTATAACATGAAAAAAAAATATATATACTTAATATAAACATAATCGCATGAATTAATCTAAATCTTTTTATTAAAAAAGCATATGGCTTTCTTATAATCACGTTTAACCAACTCCTATTATATTAAAATTATAACATAGCTATTTTAAAAAAACTATATTGACAACTTTATTTTACTCATTATATATAAATATAGTGTTATCATTAAAATTTAGTTCATTATAATATACTATTTCTTCTGATCCTAAAACCGGACTATATTTATATAAGTATCCATCTAAAATATAATAAATTTCATTTTTATATTCTTTAACAATTTGTGCCTTATTATTTAAGATTAATTGTTTAATGTTTTTATTTTCTTTTATAAACTTATATATTTTGTTGTTTTCTTGTTTATATTTATATAAAGATTTAAGGTTTTTATTATAATCAATTTTATCTATTTTATATTCTCTTTTACTACATGTAATAAACTTGTCATTATAATATTTCACATAGCCAATTTCATTATTAGCTTTAATAACAATTTTTTTATTTTTAAGATTTATTTCATATAAAACTTCATTTTTATTATCAAAAATATATAGTTTGTTTTTTATATTACCAACAACATATGAATCAAAACTAATGTTATATTTAACATTTATTATATCTTTTTTTAATGTTTTTATATTAAAAGATACAATTTCATTGAATTCATATTCACTATCATAGTTTGGCATATATATAGTATCTTCTATCATATAACTTAAAAAATTATCATACTTATCATTTACAAAAAGTTCTTTATTTACACTTTTATCTTTGTTTAATATATAATAGCCTTTATAATTCCATATAGCGACATAAGTTTTAGAATCTAAGGTTTTAAAATATTTAAATGTAGATTGATCTTTTTCATGTTTTGTTTTGACGTTTTTATATTTATTTATACTTTCATTATCAATTAAATTATAATCAATTACTTCTCCTTTATAACTACACAAAGGGTAAGATTTATATTTATATAATTTTGGTATAATACATTGATAATCATCAAAAACAAATTCTTTAATATCTATTATCTTATTATACTTAAGACTTCTTTTACCATAAATATCGAAATTGTATTTTTTATCTATTTCATAATATGTTCTATTAGATTTATATTTTATATAAATATAATAATTTTTTTTTCATATTTACTCCTTAATTAATTATACAATAACATAAATAAAAAAACTAGTTTCCTAGTTTTTTATTATTTTACCGTGCTTATTCCGTTTTCTTTCAAGAATAGTTTTAAATCATCACTGCTCATTCCGCCTACCTTATCAGCGACAAATTGTGCATTCTTAGTAATAGCAGTATAAGGGCTCGCTCCCTCATAACCATGTTCATTAAATTTATATGTTGTCACTAATATAGAAGAATCAGTTTCTTTCATTTTATCTATATTAAACCAAAATAATTTAATATCATTTTCTTCTGCAATTTGTTCTATTATTGGTTTATAATTTGCACAAAAATCACAATAAGAAAGACTAATTACAGTAATAACATACTTATCTTCTTTTGTTACTTCAACCCACTCATCCATTGTTGCTTTTTTATTTCCTTCTTTCACATCAATTAAAGCCATAAAAAGAATTAATAAACCCAATAGCAACACTATTACAATTGTTTTTTTCTTTGTCATTTTCACTCCTTACATAACTATTTTAAAATAAATAATATAATAATGCAAGAAAAAAAGGTCATAAGACCTTTATTTGTATTATTGAATAACAGTTCTTGTTCTACCTGTTCTAATCCAACCAGTTAAAGATTGAGCTCTTGACCAAATATATTTTACTACTGTTTCTGTTTTATATTTTGCAGTTGCTTTTATGCTATCTACAATAATATTTGTTTTAATACATTTATCATTTTTTAATGTGTATCCACTTCTACAAGAATATCCTACAAACTGAGTTTTATCTTTTGAATAACACATATTATTTCTTAATGTATATCCAGTTGGACAAGTTGTAGTTGTATTAGAGTTTCTAGTTTTTTCTAAATATAAGCCATAAAAATTAATTGTCTTACCATCTATTTTTTGTTCATATTTAATAAATTTTCTACCTTTAGCATACTTTGTAATTGTTTTATCAACAGTATTACATGTTGCACTTAATGTAGTTCCTGAAAGTGATGATGTTGTTCCTATTGCAGTAGCTCCTGTATATCTATCAGTATAATAACTTGGAACTAATGTACATGATCCACCACATGACACAAAATCAAAACCTGTTACAATTTGTCCGCCTCCACCTGTATATTTGTAAACAACACCACTTGAAGTATCAATAAAATATTTATATGATGAACATTCTTTAATAGTTACTGAACCTATTGGAAAATAATAATCTTCATATATAGGTTTAGTTGTATCATCAACATATCTAGTTTCTGTTACTTTTCTAAGAGCAGAACCATTTGAATAATTGGTTTTTTGAACAACTCTTGTATTAGTATTTACTTCTTCTATATTTGTTACTGGTGTTTTACTAATTATATTATCATTTGCATCATATTGAGCTGAAACAACTAAGTATTCACGTTCTAAAAAATCTGTCCAATCACTATATGTAGTCTTTATTGTAGGATTGATTTTTTTATAATCATATACTCTATAAGCATCTATTTTATCTGTTGTAGTTGTTTTCTTAATACATTTACTTCCTGATAATGTATATCCGAATGGACAAGTATATCCACTTATAACATCTTGTTTAACAGATTTTTTGAATTCATATTCTAAAACAGTTTCTTCTTCTTTTTCTACATATTCATTACATTCAACGCAGTAATCAGTACATCCAAGATGAACAATAATATAATTTTCTTCTCTAGAGCACACTAAGTTTACTTTCATTTCCCATTCTGTTTTTGTTCTAATAACTTCAACATATGATAAATCCTCATCGCAGCTTTTATTATATCTGTCTACAAATGGTAATACCATTTTTCCTTCAAGCATTTCTCTTAAAGATATGGTTACCTTTTCACCAATTTTCATTGGTAATCTTTCATTTGTATAATATTTTTCAGCTGCATCCCTCATAGAATAAATATTTTCTCTAAATATTGTTTCATAAATAGGATTTAATGATTGTTTAGTTGGAAATAACCATAATAATAAAAATATAAATGCAATTATTACTAATATCTTAATTATTATTGATAAAACAGTTCCACCAAAGTTTCTTGTTTCTTCTTTCATTATTTATTATCCCCCTTTTTATCCTATACCTAAGATTATTTTATAATCTTCATCTTCTTCATCAACATACTCTTCTGTAATTACTGTTTGTTCATGATTTCCTTCTTGTTGATAATTTTTCTCTTTCTCTGCATCTTGTTCTGCGTGATCAATAATTATTTGTGTTGCATCATTTACACCTTGGTCATAATTAGCATTTCCAGTTGGTGTATTTGTAATAACAATTTGTTCTCCATTTAATGTTTGGTTATAAGCGTAATCATATAAATTGCTGTTAGCTACACTAGATGCTCCATTTATATAATCTATTTCACTTTTGTTATATTGATTAATAACTTCTTGTGCTTTTGCCTCTGCATTTTTTAAAGCATCTTCCCCATAAATTCTTGAAGCGTTTTGTCTATCAATTTCAATTGATACTCCGCCAGGAATAAGCATATAAATAGGATTTTTGAAAAACACATTAATATATCTTTGTGAAAGATCAATTTCTCTATTGTTTACATTTATATTTTGTTTGTCTAATGCTTCTGGTAATAGTAATAAAATTTCTTGATTTGGTGTTGCATCAGTAATGTTTGTAGCTGCCTCGTTAACAAGTCCTGCTTGTCTATCACATGATGCAGTTTCATACATTTCTATTATTTTTTCAAATTCTTCTGGACTAAATACTTTAAGTAAATATCCTGATGGAGTATATGCAGGTCCTATTGCTGCTAATACACCAGTATTCATTTCTAGAGCATTTCCTATTGAACCGTTGAAAAACATATCCATTATATTATCATGTAATAATTTTCTATTATCCACATTACTTATATCTTGGTTATATTGTAAAATTAATTTTTCTGTTTCTCTAAAAAGATTTGCATCTTCTTCATTAACAAATAATTTATCAAGACCAGATGGTGCAGTTGCTGTAAAATAATAATAACTTAAAATTCTACAAGCATTTATATAGTTAATATCTAATTTCTTAGATGTTGCAAACTCTGATTTTGTACCCATTATATGAGCTAATTCAGAAGCTGTATATCTATTAGCATTGAATCTTGCAAATAAAGCTAGTGATTCATCAGCAGTTAAATAAAATTGTTTATCATTATCTTCTGGAATCTTTACAGTTGGTGTCGCAAAATTATTAAAATATTTTTGAAAATCATTTATTTTAGTCCAAGCATATTTTTGATTTTTATCTAACTTATTTAATAATTGAGCAACATAATTATTATTATAATATTCTTCAATTGTACTTTTTTCTGATCTGTCTTCTTCTAATCTAGATACAGCATTTCTTGCTCCAACAAGATAAGCCGATACTGAAACACCAACTGCTAAAACTACTGCACCTATTTTTTGAAACAATGTTGTTTTACTCTTTTTTGGTTTTATAACACTTCTGCCAGTACCTTTATAGCTATATTCTTCCAAATTATCATTAGTAGTTATAAAAGATTTAATTTTATTATATTGTAATTCTATTGTGTCACACTTTTCATTGATTCTTGAAATTTGTTCATCAATTTCTGTTAAATAATTATTTGCAGATTTGTTTAACTCCTTTGAATTGGTTGAAAAAATAGTCTTGATTAATTCTGCTCTATAATCTACAAGAGAATTATATTCATTAACAAGTCTGTTATATTCTGATTTTAAATTTGTTAATTCTTTTTTTAATTGTGTTCTTGTTTCTTTATTCATAAATTCTACCCCCTATAAATAAATATTGCCATGATTATACCATAAACCCGGCATTTTGTCAAAAGCAATTACTGTTTCTAACATATAATCCCTCTTTACAAGTTCTATATATTAACACATTTATTTGATAAAAGCAATATTTTTTATTATTTTAGTTATTTTTATTTCTAGCAATATTATTATTAATAACAGAAGATATATACAAGGTTTTAAATAATAAATATATATTTTTATATTTAAAATATATTGTTTGCTTAAATCTATATAGTTTTTTATATTAGGAAGCACAAAAGAAGAAAATAAACCTAACGATATTATTAAAAATAGTTTACTTACTCTTGATAAAGAATATTTCCTTTTATAATTAATTACTAATGGAACAAATAAAAAGATAATAAATACACTTATTAATAAATATATCATTCCAAAAACATTAGAATAAAAATTCATATATTTAACCAATTCTAAGCATGTAAATATTATATATAAAGTACACAAAACACATAATATTATTTTTCTATGTTTAAACATAATTTCACCAAATTAATTATATCATTTATAATAGTTTTTTAAAAGATATTATGTTATTATGTTTTTAGTGGGAGAGTTATGAAAAAAGATTTAATTAATATTTTTATTAAAAAATATAACGATGAAGAAAAAGAAAATGTTAAAAGAAAAAAGATTGCTAAACTAATAAGTAAAACTAAACTTTCTCATTATAAAATTATTAAATCTTTGTTTTATCATATTTCTACAAAAGACTTATCTGAAAAAGATTATATAATAAACGCAATTAATTTAATTTGCTTTATATGTTCGTATATGAATTTTGATCAAGATGAAAACAATAAAATTGCTGAAAATATTAGGATTCTCCGTAATAAATTATTTGAATATTTAAATGAAAAACATGATCAATCCATAATGATTGCACGTGACAAGTTAGATGAAATTAATATAACAAACACAACTAATCTATTACAGTTAATTGTAAAAAAATATATTGATAAAAAAGAAGATATATACTTAATAAAAAAAATAATTGAATTTGACAAATCACAAATTTTATCACAAAATTGTGATTTATTTGATTATGTTTTTTATGAAGAACTTAAATATATAAATACTGATTCTTACTTAAATATTTATTATATTGCGTTGTTAAAACTACTATATCATTCTAATATAAATAAAGAAAAATACATTAATGAGCTTAATAAATGTAATAATAATGAATATAATAGAGAAATTTACAATATTTTATTTGGCAACAAACACTGTTTAACTGAGGAAGAAATAATTTTAAAATATGATAAAAACATTCATCATGCCACAAAACCCATAAATATTTCTTCTGGAGATGTTATTAATAATAGTAATTATGTTTTTACTATAGATGAAGATAATACTATATTAAAAGATGATGCTATATCAATAAGAAAAGATGGAACTAATTATATTGTTTCATTATATATTGCAGATATACCTAAATACATTAGTTTTAATTCAGACAACGATATTGTTGCATTTAAATTATATAGAAACTCAAGTTTAATAAATTCAAAAATACATATATATCCTAGTAGTATCTCCGATAATATATCTTTAAATAAAAATAGTGCCAGATATACTCTTGCTATAAACTTTATTTTTGATAGTTCTTTTCAATTAAAAAATTATTCATTATCAAAGGAATATATATTTATTAATGATAACCTTAGTTATTCATATGTTGATGATGTTTTACAAGGTAATTATAATTTACAAATTACAAATCAAATTATTTTATTAAAAGAAATTTCTATTTCACTTAATAAAATATTATCTAGTAGTTTTAGAAAAAAAACAAATCTAGATGATTATGAAAGCTATCTTATTATTAGTGGTTTTAATTCTTTATATAATATTTTAGCTGCAACAATTGCAAATGAACATAATTATCCATTTATATATAGAGCACAAGACCCTTCCGATGTATTAAAATCTTTTGAAGATTTAGAAATAAAACTTACTCCTCAAGAAAGAAACATAATAAAACGTATATATACAAAACCATATTATACATTATATCCTAAGGAGCATTATGGACAAAAAATCGACCTTATATCCCGCTGTAGTGCTCCTTTAAGACGGTTTCCAGATGGGTATAACCAAAGACTTATTCATAAATATTTATTGAAAGACATAGATTTTGATGATTCAAATATTGAAAATCATATTAATTATTTTAATATTAGAGAAATACAAACAAAAATGTTTGAAAAAGAATATAGTAAAAAAGCTTCATTAAATTTAACAAAAAAGAATATATAATTAATAAAGGAGGAAATATGAAAAGAATCGATAAAATTAATTATTATTTAAATGTAGCAGAAACAATAAGTGAAAGAGGAACTTGTTTAAGAAGAAATTATGGTGCAATAATAGTTAAAAATGATGAAATAATTTCTACTGGATATGTAGGTGCTCCCAGGGGTAGAAAAAATTGTTGCGACTTAAAAGTTTGCCAAAGAGAAAAACTTAATGTTCCTAGAGGAGAAAGATACGAATTATGTAGAAGTGTCCACGCAGAACAAAACGCAATAATTTCTGCTTCTAGAGATAAAATGATTGGGAGTACTTTATATTTAGTTGGTAAAAACTATATAGATGACTCTTATGTAGCTAATTCTATGCCTTGTGCACTATGTAAAAGAATGATAATAAATGCTGGTATTAAAAATATAGTTATTAGAGATACTAAAACTAAATATAGAGACATTGATGTGCAATCATTTATTGATAATGATGATAGCTTAGAAGATGTTTTAGGTTATTAAAAACATATAATTATAAATAAAAAGAGGTTTATACCCCTTTTTATTTATAATTTAACGTTACTTTTTGCATTTAAAGATATATCAGCAAACTTTTTGTTTTTATATAATATATATGCTGCAGCACCTATCATAGTTGCATTATCAGTACAATATTTTTTTTCGGGAACATACATTTTAACATTTATAGAATCACACATTTTCCTTAAACTTTCTCTTATATACATATTACTTGCTACACCACCACTTAATATAAAAGTTTTGTGTTTATAATCTATTAGAGCTTTTTTAACTTTTGATACTAAATGAGCTGTAACGCTTTCTTGAAATGAACAAGCTAAATCATATTTATTAATTTCTTCTCCCTTCACTTTAGAATTATGAACTAAATTATTACAATGACTTTTTATTCCACTAAAACTAAAATTATATGAATCGTCATTCATTATTATTGGCATATTATATACATTATTTCCTTTTAATGCATATTTTTCTACATTAGGTCCCCCAGGATATGGGAGATCTAAAATACGAGCGACTTTATCATATGCTTCACCAATTGCATCATCTAAAGTTTGACCTAGATATTTAAAATCATTTTCAGAATTCATTTCTATTAAATCAGTATGCCCTCCACTTACTATTAATGAAATAAGAGGGTATTCTAACTTATTTCCTATGTTGTTAGCATAAATATGCCCCATCATATGATTTACTGCAATTAATGGTTTATTACATACATAACTAATAGTTTTTGCTGCTTCTACTCCAACTAGTAAACTGCCCAGTAAACCAGGAGCATAAGTACATGCAACTGCATCTATTTTATCTATTTTCATTTTAGCTAATTCAAAACACTCTTGAATACACATTGTTATGTTTTCTAAGTGAAGTCTGCTTGCTACTTCTGGAACAACCCCACCATATTTAGAGTGTACATCTATTTGACTATTAATTATTGTAGCAACATCTTCATTTCCATTTTTAACAATTGATACACTTGTTTCATCACATGATGTTTCTATTGCTAATATATATATATCTTTATTCATTTTTTTAACTTCTCCATTATTATTGCACTATCATTATTATAATATCTATCCCTGATACTTATTTCTTTAAACCCTAATTCAGTATATAACTTTATAGCAGCAGAGTTTTTTTCATTAACTTCAAGCATTATTCTATCATAATCTTCATTTTTAAACATATAATTTAATAAAGCGGTAGCAATTCCTTTTCTTCTAAATTCTGGAAGTACATTTATATTTATTATATCTACTACTCTATCTATTACACGCACTTCTAAATATCCTATTGTTTTTTCTTCATAAAAATAGCTATATAACCTATCTATATCATTAAGTTCTTCTTTTTGTATCATAACTCTACACCTATTTTTTTAACATAATTAGCTTTAATATCATGATAATTAGATTTAGGTATTAATTTAGAATATTCAATTATTTTATTAATATCTAATATTAAATCAACTTCTTTATAATTTGATATTTTATTTTCACTATAATGTTCTTCAATAACTGGTTTATTATTTTTATCAAATACAGCTTGATAATACCCTTTATTATCTTTAATTACACATAATTTTTCTTCATTAGAAACATTGCTTATTAAATACGCAGTTAAACTTGATACGGTTTTAATATCAATATCAAGAAGATATGCCATTGTTTTTGCAATAACAAGGCCTATTCTAATGCCTGTAAAACTACCTGGACCATTCACCACAATAATTTCTTTTATTTCCTTTATATCAATTTTATTTTCATAAAACAATTCTTTTATTAAAGGAAGTACCAAACTCGAGTGATTATATTCACTTATTTTTTCTTTTTTATATATTTTATTGTTATTTTGCACTCCTATTGTAATTAATTCTGAATGTGTATCAATAAATAACTTCATTATATATCACCTAATTCCATAAATTTTCTTTATATTTGTTTTCTTCAATTAAACTATCAATATAAGATTTTACCATTTCTTTATCTTCTTTATATGTTACTCCTACCCATTTAGAATCAGTAGCTATAATATCAACTATATATTTATTTTCTTTTACTGACTTACTAATCATGTCTGGAATCAAAAATTCATCTTTTAATATATCTTGGTTTTCTAAAAAATCATGTATATGTTCTTCTATATATTTTATAAAACCCTTTGGAAAAACAATCATATTCATAGATACCAATGTATTTGCATCAATTTTAGAAGTTTTTTCTTCTAAGATTGGAGTAGCAAAAATTTCTTCTTCTTTTTTAATTATACTTGATTCAACTAACTTTATTAATTTGTTGTTTTTTTCTTCTATTATTCCCCTTTTTACAGAACCCTTATCTGATAATGTGTTTTTTACTTTAAAACCTATTATACCTATATTTTCATTTTCTTTTTCCATAAATTCACTAGCTTTTTTATAAGATTCATAACCATAAAAATCATCTGAATTTATCATTAAAAAATTACCGTTTAATTTGTTTTTAGCTGATAATACAGCATGAGCCGTTCCTAATGGCTTTATTCTTTCTTTTAATTTTGGATATTTTGGTATATATTCATCTACAGTTTGAAATACATACTCAACTTGTATATGTTTTTCCACCCTTTTTCCAACTGTGTCTTTAAAAATCTTATAATGCTCTTTTTTTATTACAAAAACAACTTTATTGAAACCACATCTTATAGCATCATAAATAGAATAATCAATAATATATTCGCCATTTTTTCCAAAAGGTTCAATTTGTTTTAGCCCCCCAAACCTACTTCCCATTCCTGCAGCTAATATTAATAATATTTTTTCTTTCATACTTTCCTCCAAAAAAAGGATTATAAACTATAATAATCCTTTATCTTTCTTTTTTTTAGTTGAAGTCTTTTTTTCTTTTTCTATAGTTTTGTTTGTTTCAGAAACTATTTGTTCTATTTCTTCTTTTGTAAGAGTTTCTTTTTCTATTAATGTTTCTGCTAAAACATCTATTAATTTTTTATTTTCAGAGATGATTTTTTTTGATTTTGCATAACAATTTTCTATTATCGTTTTAACCTCTTGATCTATTAATAGTGCTACTTGATCTGAAAAGTTCTTACTTTGATTATAGTCTCTTCCTAAAAACACGCTTTCATTTCTATGCTCATATTGCATAGGGCCTAAAGAACTCATACCATATTCTGTAACCATACTTCTTGCAATTTTTGTTGCTCTTTTTAAATCATCAGTTGCTCCGGTAGAAATTTCTTTTAAATATATTTCTTCAGCCGCTCTTCCTGATAATAATGTTATTATTTTTTCTAATAATTCGTTTTTTGTATATACTAAAGTTCTTTCTTCTTTGGGTAGCATTTGTGTATAACCTCCCGCCATTCCTCTAGGAATAATAGTGATTTTATGTACTTGATCACCTTTCGGAAGAACAATACCAGCAACTGCATGACCTGCTTCATGATATGCTACTATCTTTTTTTCATAATCTGTTACTTTTCTACTGGTTTTAGCTGGCCCCATTAAAACTCTATCGCTTGCTTCATCTATTTCAGACATACCTATTTTATTTTTATTTCTTCTTACAGCAAGTAATGCTGCCTCATTTAATAAATTTTCTAAATCTGCTCCTGAAAAACCTGGTGTACGCTCAGCTATATTTTTAAGTTTTACATTTTTTTCTAAAGGCTTGTTTTTAGCATGAACATTTAAAATAGCTTCTCTTTCTTTAACATCTGGTTTACTCACAGTTACTTGTCTATCAAATCTTCCAGGTCTTAACAAAGCTGGATCTAAAACATCAGGTCTATTTGTTGCAGCTAAAATAATTATACCTTCATTATCACCAAAACCATCCATTTCCGTAAGTAACTGGTTTAATGTTTGTTCTCTTTCATCATGGCCTCCACCTACTCCTGTTCCTCTTTG
>CAYFQM010000016.1:0-14268 GCA_964345385.1 uncultured Clostridium sp. | reverse complement strand
GAGTGGTATGTTTTATAAATCTAAAGCAACAACCTTAGATTTAAGCAATTTTAATACAAGTAATGTAACAAATATGAGTAATATGTTTTGGGATTCACAGGTAACAACCTTAGATTTAAGTAGTTTTGATACAAGCAATGTAAATTATATTGATAATATGTTTAGAGACGCAGTAGCTACAACTGGATATGCTAGAACAGAGGCTGATGCTAATAAGTTTAATGCAAGCACTAATAAACCAGCCGGATTAAACTTTATAGTTAAACCATAATTAAAATATTAAGAAGTAATAATTTACTTCTTTCTTTTTTATTGAGTTTATAATATATTTTTAGTATAATATATTTGTTTTGTTAAAAGGATTAATATGAATGATAAAATAGTTATTAAAAATGCAAGAGAAAATAATTTAAAGGGAATAGATGTTACTCTTCCTAAAAACAAATTAATTGTAATGAGTGGTGTTAGTGGAAGTGGTAAAAGTAGTCTTGCATTTGATACAATTTATGCTGAAGGGCAAAGAAGATATGTTGAAAGTCTAAGTGCTTATGCTAGGCAGTTTTTAGGGTCTATGCATAAACCATTAGTTGATTCAATCGAAGGATTAAGTCCTAGTATATCAATAGATCAAAAATCAACTAATAAAAATCCTAGAAGTACAGTTGGAACAATTACTGAAATATATGATTATTTAAGACTTTTATATTCTAGGGTAGGCACATGTTACTGCCCAGTTCATAATATTAAAGTTAAAACTCAAAGTATAGAAGAAATGACTAATAGAGTTTTAAAATATAATCAAGAGAGGGTAGAAGTATTGTCTCCAGTCGTAAGTGGACAAAAAGGAACTCATAAAGATTTATTAGAAGACTTAATAAAAGATGGGTATATAAAAGCAATCATTGATGGAGAAACATTTGATTTAAATGAAGAGATAACTTTAGAAAAAAATATTAAACATAATATAGAAGTAGTTATAGATAGATTAGTAGTTAAAGAAGAAAATAGAAGTAGAATATTTGATTCAATTGAAACAGCTTCTAAATTAAGTGAAGGTAAAGTATTAATTAATATTATTAATAAAACAAAACTATTAATGAGTGAAAATTATTCATGTCCTTATTGCGATTTTTCTATAAGGGAGTTAGAACCAAGATTATTTAGTTTTAATAGTCCTTTTGGAGCATGCCCTGAATGTAAAGGTCTTGGAGTTAAACTTCATATCGATGAAGATATTCTTATTCCAGATAAAACTAAATCTATTAATGGGGGAGCTATTGCGTCTTTTCAAAGTGGAGAGACATTAAACATATATTATAAGAAATTATCTTTAACTGCGAAACATTATAATATTGATTTAGATACTCCAGTTAATAAAATGAAAAGAAAAGACTTAGATATTGTTTTATATGGTTCACCTGATAAATTAAAGTTTGAAATTGAAACTAGAAGTGGATCTACATTAAAAAGTCATGATTATTTTGAAGGAATAATAACTAATTTAGAAAGAAGATATATGGAAACATCTTCTAATATGATAAGAAGCTGGATAGAAAGTTATATGAGTGAAAATATATGCCCAGTATGTAATGGAAGTAGACTTTCTAAAGAAGCATTAAGTGTTAAAATAAATAATAAAAATATATATGAAGTTACTAAGTTAAGTATTAAAGAATTAACTATGTTTATGGATAAATTAAAACTAACTAAAGAAGAAGAAAAAATAGCTTCTTTAGTATTAAAAGAAATTAAATCAAGACTTACATTTTTGTTAAATGTTGGTCTTGAATATTTAACTTTAGATAGAAATGCTTCTACTTTAAGTGGAGGAGAAGCTCAAAGAATTAGGCTAGCTACTCAAATAGGTAGTAAGCTTTCTGGTGTATTATATGTTTTAGATGAACCAAGTATAGGTCTTCATCAAAGAGATAATGAAAAGCTTATTTCTTCACTTAAAGATATGAGAGATTTAGGTAATACTTTAATAGTGGTAGAACATGATTTAGAAACTATAGCTTCAGCAGATTATGTTGTTGATATTGGGCCATATGCTGGTATTCAAGGTGGATACTTAGTATGTGCTGGTAAAGTAGAAGATATAATGAAGTGTAAGGATTCTATTACTGGAGCATATTTAAGTGGAAAAGAAAAAATAGAATTACCTAAAAAAGTAAGAAAAGGTAGTGGTAAAAGCATTAAAATATATGGCGCTAAAGAAAACAATTTAAAAAATATTGATGTAGAGTTTCCACTAGGTAAATTTATATGTGTTACTGGAGTAAGTGGAAGTGGTAAAAGTTCTTTAGTAAGTGAAATCTTAGCAAAAGGGTTATCAAATTATTTATATCGCTCTAAAGAAAAGGCTGGTAAACATAAAAAAATAACTGGATTAGAAAATATAGATAAAGTAATTAATATATCACAAGACCCAATAGGTAGAACTCCAAGAAGCAATCCAGCTACTTATACTGGAGTATTTGACCATATAAGAGATGTATTTGCTAACACTAAAGAAGCTAAAATAAAAGGTTATAATAAATCAAGATTTAGTTTTAATGTAAAAGGTGGAAGATGTGAAGCTTGTCAAGGAGATGGAGTTAAAAAAATAGAAATGCATTTTTTACCTGATGTTTATGTTCCATGTGATGTATGTAATTCTAAAAGATATAATAAAGAAACATTAAGTATTAAGTTTAAAAACTATAATATATCAGAAGTGCTTGATTTAACTATTGAAGAAGCATTAAAAGTATTTGAAAATATACCTAAAGTATATAAAATATTAAAACTAATGGATGATGTAGGTCTTGGGTATGTTAAATTAGGTCAAAACGCAGTTACATTAAGTGGAGGAGAAGCATCAAGAGTAAAATTAGCTAAAGAACTTCAAAAGAAACCTACTGGAAAAAGTGTATATATATTAGATGAACCATCTACTGGTCTTCATCAATATGATATAAAAAAACTACTTAATATATTAAATAAAATAGTGGATAATAAAGATACTGTAATAGTTATAGAACACAATTTAGATATTATTAAAGTAGCAGACTATATTATAGACTTAGGACCAGAAGGTGGAGATGAAGGAGGCTTTGTAGTAGAGGCTGGTACAAAAGAAAAAATAATGAATAATCCTTCATCTTATACAGGAGAGTATTTAAAAAAATATTTAAAGTTTTAAAATAAAATTTTAAAACTATTGAAATAAAAAACAAGATATGTTATTCTTTTGAAAAGAGGT
Organism: uncultured Clostridium sp.; assembly: GCA_964345385.1. GTDB lineage: Bacteria > Bacillota_I > Bacilli_A > RF39 > UBA660 > CAG-1000. The sequence goes on along the minus strand of CAYFQM010000016.1, from coordinate 11,024 downwards.
TACAATATGAATATAAATAAAAATAAAAAAGAATTATTTTATTATATATCTGCATTTTATTTATATTATTTATTATTTGTTAATTAATATCATCATTTATTGGTGATATTTTTTTAAAAGGAGAAGAAAATGAAAGAAATTGAATTAAAACATCCATTAATAACTCATAAACTATCAATACTTAGAAATAAAAATACTGGTACAAAAGAGTTTAAAGAGTTAATTAGTGAATTATCTATGATATTATGTTATGAAGCAATGAAAGATTTAAAACTTCATAATATAAGTATTGAAACACCACTTGAAAAGATAGAAACTAAATGTCTTAATGAAGATGATTATGCTTTTGTACCAATACTAAGAGCAGGAATGAGTATGGTAGATGGTATATTAAAAGTACTTCCAACTGCTAAAATAGGACATATTGGATTATATAGAAACGAAGAAACATTACAGCCAGTTGAATACTATTATAAAATGCCTAAAAATATAGATAAAAGAGAAGTGTTTATATTAGACCCAATGTTAGCAACAGGTGGAAGTGCAATCGCTACAATAAATAGATTAAAAAAAGATGGAGTAAAGAAAATTAATTTTTTATGTATAATAGCAGCACCTGAAGGATTAGAAGCTATAAAAAAAGAACATAAAGATGTTAAAATATACTGTGCATCTATTGATAGATGTCTAAATGAAATAGGTTATATTTTACCAGGTTTAGGAGATGCTGGAGATAGGGTATATGGAACAAAGTAGTTATTAAATAATTATAAAGAAAAGGTTATCTAAAACTTAATCTTTTTTTATTTTATTAAATATAGTATAATTATGTAAGAATATATTATATTTACTTTAAGGAGACTTTATGGATAGTAAAATTATTAATAGAATGATAACTATAATATTTATAATTGTAGGCATTATATTTATAATGTTGGGGTTTTATATGTATAAACAAAATACTTCTTTTATTAATAAAGCAGTAGCTACTGAAGGAGTAGTTATTAAAACAAAAGGATTTAAAGTAACAGGTTTATATAATAACAAAAATATTACTTTTTTAAATATAAAAAACAATTTAAAACCTAATGATAAAATAAATATATATTGTAATTCTAAAACAAAAACATGTAAAAGTGCTTCATCAAATGATTTATCAATTTTTTTTGTTGTAGTAGGCATAGTTATATTTATATTAAATACGTTAGCTTTATTTATAATAAATAAAAAGGATAAAAAAGAAGATAAAATAATTCATGAAGAAAAAAATATAATCAAGGGTAATATAATTGGAGTAGAAAAAGATACAACTATAGAAAGTGAAGGAAAAAATCCATATATAATTGTGTGTAGTTATTTAGATCAAAAAGAAAATGTTGAAAAACATTGTAAAAGTGAAGATTTATGGTTTGATGCTAAAAAAATAATAGAAGAAAAACAAATTAAAACATTACCTATATATATTGATAAAGATAATCCAGATGATTATAGTATAGATGTATCAGTGTTAATTAATGATGATGAAAGAATATGAAAATAAATTATATAAAGAAGGTATAGATTTAATCGCAGGTATAGATGAAGTTGGAAGAGGGCCTTTAGTTGGAAGTGTTGTAGCATGTGCAGTAATTCTTCCAAAAGATTTTTATGATGAAAGAATAAAAGACTCTAAAAAACTATCTGAAAAGAAAAGAAATGAACTATATGAATTAATTAAAGAAAAAGCTATATCTATTGGAATAGGTATGTGTGATAATAAAGAAATAGATAAAATTAATATATTAGAAGCTTCTAAAAAAGCTATGTTAAAAGCTATTGATAATTTAGATGTTAAGCCAAAGCATTTATTAATAGATGCATTAAAATTAGATACTAATATAAATCAAACCCCTATAGTTAAGGGAGATCAAAAATCTATTTCTATAGCAAGTGCTTCTATAGTAGCTAAAGTAATAAGAGATGAAATGATGTATAAGTTAGATAAAAAGTATCCAATGTATGGTTTTGCTACTAATAAAGGGTATCCTACTAAAAAACATATAGAAGCTATTAAAAAATATGGAATAATTAATGAACATAGAAAAACTTTTAAACCTATATGTTTATATTATAAAGATAAACTTGACAAAAATAAAATAGGTGTATAATATTAATTAATGACACAAATATAATAATAAGGAGTGATTAATATTAAAAATTTAGTAATAGTTGAATCTCCTAGTAAAAGTCAAACAATAGAAAAATATTTAGGAGATGGTTATAAAGTATTGTCTTCTAAAGGGCATATAAGAGATTTAGCAACAACTGGTAAATATGGTTTAGGAGTGGATTTAGAAAATAAATTTGAACCTAATTATAAAATAATTACTGGTAAAAATAGTATGGTTAAAGAACTAAAAAAAGAAGTAGAAAAAACTTCTAATGTTATTTTAGCAACTGATCCAGATAGAGAAGGAGAAGCAATAAGTTGGCATTTAAAAGAAATATTAGATATACCTGATGATAAATATGGAAGAGTAGTATTTAATGAGATAACAGAAAGTGCTGTTAAAGAAGCTTTTAAAAATCCAAGAAAATTAGATATGCTTTTGGTAAAGAGTCAAGAAGCTAGAAGAATACTTGATAGAATAATTGGTTTTAGATTATCTAAATTAATGCAATCAAAAACAGGTGGTAAAAGTGCTGGAAGAGTTCAAAGTGTTGCTCTTAAAATTATTGTTGATAGAGAAAGAGAAATACTTGCTTTTGTTCCAGAACAGTATTTTACTATTGAAGCAGAGTTTAATGGTTTTATTGCTAATTTAGAAAAATATAAAAATAAAAAAATTAAAATATCTACTTCTAAAGAAGCAGATAAAATACTAAGTAGTTTATCTAATGCATATAAAGTATCTAAAGTAGAAGAAAAAGAAAAGAAAAAAAGTAGTAAACCTTCATTTACTACAAGTACTTTAACACAATTAGCATCAAGTAAACTTAATTTTTCAGCAAGTAAGACAATGACTATAGCTCAAAAACTATATGAAGGAGTTAAACTTGGTAGTGAGTCAGTTGGTTTAATATCATATATGAGAACTGATTCAACAAGACTTTCAACTTCTTTCGTAGCAGAAGCTAAAAAATATATAACTAATGAATATGGAAAAGAATATGTAGGAAGCGTTAAATCATCAAAGAAAAAAGATAATGTACAAGATGCTCATGAAGCAATAAGACCTACTAGTATATATAGAACTCCAGAAAGTATTAAGAAGTATTTAAAGCCTGATGAATATAAACTATATAATCTTATATATATTAGAACCATAAGTTCTTTAATGTCTGATGCTAAAGTGTTAGCTACTAGCGTAGAACTTGATAATAATGATTATACTTTTAAAGCAACAGGTCAAATAAATATATTTGATGGATATTTAAAACTATATAAAGATTTTGAAGAAAGTAATGATAAAAAGTTACCTAAATTAGAAGAAGGAAAAGTTTTAGTAGCACTTAATACTAAAAAGATTGAACATTTTACTGAAGCAAAACCTAGATTTACTGAAGCTAAATTAATAGCTGAATTAGAAAGTTTAGGCATAGGAAGACCTAGTACATATGCTAAGATAATTACTACATTAAAAGATAGGCACTATGTACAAGTTGAAGATAAAAAGTTTGTTCCAACAGAAGTTGGAATAACTGTAACAGATAAATTACAAGAGTTTTTTAGTGAGATTATTAATGTTAATTATACTGCTTTAATGGAAAAAAATCTTGATAATATAGCTTTAGGTAGTGTAGTTTGGCATGAGCTTCTTGATAAGTTTTATAAAGATTTTGAACCACTTCTTACTAAAGCATTTTCTGATATGGAAAAAGTTCCTCCTAAAGAAACTGGAGAAAGTTGTCCTGAGTGTGGTAGCCCTTTAGTTATTAGAAAGGGTAAATATGGAGAATTTGTAGCATGTTCTAATTATCCAGCTTGTAAATATATTAAAAAAGAAGAAAAAAGGGTAGTTATAGTTCGTCCATGTCCTAAGTGTGATGGAGATGTAGTTGAGAAGCATACTAAAAGAGGAAAAATATTTTATGGATGTAATAAATATCCTAAATGTGATTATGCAGTATGGGATAAACCTACAGTGGATAACTGCCCTAAATGTAATGAGCCTTTATTAGATAAAAATGGTAAAGTTTATTGCCCAAATTGTGATAAAAAAGATAAAAAACATTAATCTTTAATGTTTTTTTAAATAAATGCTTGATTTTTGGGCTTTATATGATAAAATTAATATGTAAACATAAGATTAAATTATGGTTACAATTCTAAGTAATGGGAGGTATATTACGATGGGAAAAACTGATTTAGTTGAATTCATTGCTGCAAAAGCTGGTTTAACAAAAGCTGATGCTACTAGAGCATTAGAAGCAACAATTGCTGGTATTACAGAAGGTCTTAAGAAAGAAGAGAAGGTAGCTTTAGTTGGATTCGGAACATTTACTGCTAAGAAAAGAGCTGCAAGAACTGGAATTAATCCATTAACTAAAGAAACAATTAAGATTCCTGCTAAAATAGCAGCAACATTTAAAGCTGGAAGCAAATTAAAAGACGCTTTAAATTAATAAAAAGAAAAAGCTATTATATAGCTTTTTTATTTTGAATAAAATATGATATAATTTTTATATGAATGAAGTGTTAAAAACATTAATTGATAATGGCTTTGAAGCATATATAGTCGGAGGATATGTAAGAGATAAATTACTTAATATACCTTCTTTTGATATTGATATATGTACAAATGCATCTATTGAAGAGTTAGATAAACTATTTGAAGGAATTATATATAAACAATATATGTCTATTCATTTTAAAAAGGATAATTATAAATATAATATTACTTCTTTTAGAAAAGAAATAACATATAAAAACAATAAACCAATAAAAATTATTAAATCTAATAATTTACTTGAAGATTTAAATAGAAGAGATTTTACTATTAATACAATATTACTTGATATAAATGGAAAATTAATTGATCCATTAAATGGAATAAATGACTTAAATAATAAAATAATTAAAGTAGTAGGAAACACATATAATAAGTTTATAGAAGATAATACTAGGATTTTAAGAGCTATTAGATTTTCTTGTATATTAGATTTTGAGTTTTCTAGTGATATAAAAAAGTTTTTAAAAGAAAATGGACATTATTTAAATAATTTAAATAATGAATTTATAAAGAAAGAATTAGATATTATATTTGATAAAAATCCAATGAGTTTTTTTGATATAATAGATAAATACAATTTAAAGAGTTACTTAAAAATAAATTATAATAATATAATAAATACTAATAAACATGGTATTTGGGCTCAAATAGAATGTGATTTTAACTTTAAAAAAGAAGATAAATATATAATTGATTCTATAAAAAAATTAGTTAATAAAAAAACTATTCTTAAAGAAGATATATTTAAATATGGAAAATATATTTCTTTAACTGCAGCATCTATACTTAATATAAATATAGATGAAAAAATAAAAAGTGTGTTATAATAATTTTTAAGGAGAAGAAGATGAAAGATTTAAGAAGTGAATTTATGAAAAAAGACTTTATAATTAATTCTAATATAGTTAAAAACATTAGTTTATTAGATATTTCTTTAAATGAGTTTTTACTACTATTATATTTTATAAATATATCTTCCTATCTTGATATGGATGATATTAAATTAAAGCTTGGTTTAAGTGATGAAATAATATTTTCTTCATTTAATAGTTTAATGAGTAAAAAGTTAATTGAAATAAGTGTATCTTCTTCAAATAATAAAACTATAGAAGAAATTAGTTTAAATCCATTTTATGATAAATTAGCACTTAATAAAAAAATAGAAAATGATAATAATGAAGATATTTATGCATTATATGAAAGTGAATTAGGAAGAACATTATCTAGTTTTGAATATGAAATTATTAATAAATGGAAAGAACAAAATATAGATAATAGTATTATAAAAGGGGCATTAAAAGAAGCTATATTAAATGGAGTAACATCATTTAAATATATAGATAAAATAGTTTATGAATGGTCTAAAAAAGGCGTTAAAAAAGAAAATATAGAAGAAATAAACTATGATGATGAAGATTATAAATGGTTTGAAGATAATGAGTAATGAGTATTTAATGGAAAAATTAGATATAATGTTTCCAAATCCAAAATGTGAGTTAAATTATAATAAAGATTATGAACTATTACTTTCAGTTATGTTATCAGCACAAACTACAGATAAAAGAGTTAATGAAGTAACAAAAGAGTTATATAAAAAATATAACACTTTAGAAAAACTAAATAATTTATCACTTGAAGAAATAGAAAGTCATTTAAAAAGTTTAGGTTTTTATAGAACAAAAGCCAAACATTTTAAAGAAATAGTGTCTATTTTAAATAAAATAGGATATGTTAAAAATGATAGAACCTTTTTAGAAAGCATGCCTGGTATTGGAAGAAAAACAGCCTCAGTAGTTTTAAGTGTTCTTTTTGATGAACCTAATTTTGCAGTAGATACTCATGTTTTTAGAGTTTCTAAAGTATTTAATATAACTAATGAAGAAGATGATGTATTAAAAGCAGAAGAAAAGTTAAAGAAGTTTTTTCCAAAAGAAAAGTGGAATAGAACTTCTTCTCAAATGGTTTTATTTGGTAGATATATATGTACTGCCAGAAAAAGAAAATGTGATAAGTGTTTAATTGACAAATGTGATAAAAAAGATAAAATAAATAATTGAATAAATCTATTGGAGGCAATATGAATATAAAAAACAAACCAATATCAGAATTATCTTTTACAGTATTAAGTGAAGAAGCGAGTTCTAAAAACAAAAATGAAGCTTTTAAAGAAATAAAAAGAAGATTTCAATATATTACATATAGTTATGATGCATTTATGAATTTTGAAGAAAAAGCTGTTTCAAAAAGAGGAAAAGATATTACTAATTATTTAATTCAAGATAACCCAACATCACAATTATTATTTGAAATTACAATATAAAAAACGTTAGATAAAATCTAACGTTTTTTTAATCTATTACTTTTACTTTTTGAGTGATTGTTTTATTAATTGTTCTATTACTATATACAAATGACAAGCTATAAGTAATCGTATAATTTCCAGTTGTTTCTGTTATATCTCCTGGAGCTCCTACCCATGAATTATCATCATCTTTTTTTACTGAATTAGTTATCATTGACATATTTGTAACACTAAGAAGTATTTCATTTAAATCATATTTAATAGATGTAACAGAGTAAGTATTTAACTCATTAAATTGTGTTCCTTTTTTAAGGGTAATATTAGTGTTAGCTACTGTTACTTTTATTTTTGTTTCATCAAAATCACTTATATCACCTGAATCAAAACTTATTTTTATTCCATCTGAAGCATTATATTTAAATTTAGAATAAGAACTTTTTATAAGTACTCCATCATATGGAGTAGTTATAGAATTTAAATCATAAGTAAATGTTGTATCTTTAGTCCATCCTAAGTATTTAGTAGATACTCCAGAAGTTAAATATATTTCAAAACCAAATTCTCCAATATATGTATTATTATATGCAATTCTTTCATTATAATATTTTTCTGCCCAATGAGTATATCCATTTGTAAAATATTCTCGTAAATAGGTAGTATCTATTGCAGCAGGTGTTCCAGGGGAAGTAAATTTAACAGTAAGCTGTTTGTTATTTATAGAATATGTTACATTAGAAACATCTCTTAATTTAGAAAATCTATTTGATACATTACTTGGTGCAGTTCCACTTTTAAAAAGGAAAGTTCCTCTTAAATTATCTGGAGTAAATTCTGAAGGTGATTCAGGAGGAATAGTACCAAGTTCTACTTCAGCACTTACTATGCCACTTACATTAGGAAATCTTGAATTAGGTTCATAAAATTTATTACCAATAAGTGCTTGAATATTTAATCTTTCTAGATTAGCATGACTATTTTTTAGATACCATCCATTAGCAACTGTTTCTTTAGTTAAGGTATCTGGATATCCATACCATATAGCAAGAGCATAATCTGGTGAGTAACTAGATGTCCATGAATCTGGTATAACATTAGAAGAAAGTCCAAAATTTCTTAATATATTAGTATCATAAGAAGTAGTTCCTGTTTTAGTTGCTATATGTGAGCCAGGAACTTTCATTCTCCATGAAGTAGCTCTTCTTAATATGGTTGTTACTAAATAAGCCGTTTGTTCTGACATAACTCTAGTTCTTGTAACATCTTTATTTACTTCTTCTTCTGATTCAATATATACTACTTTAGTATATGAATATGGCTTAGTATAATATCCTCCAGAAGCAAACGCAGCATATGCTCCAGCAAGTTGTACTGGACTTACACCATTAAATGCTCCAATTGAATATGATTGAGGAAAAGAATCTTTATCAAAATTGAATTTTCTTCCATCTATTAATATATCATCTATACCTAAACTTTTAATAAATGTTTTTTTGTCTTCATCAGTTGTTAACATAAATGCTTGAAGAGCACATGTATTAATTGATTGAGCAAGACAATCAGAAGTGTTTTTAAGACCAGTATAAGAGTTTACAAAGTTTCTCATTGTTCCCCTTCCATAAGGAGTAGGTTCATCTAAAAATGGACCATAAGTACTTAAATTAGCATATTCAAATGCTGGACCATAATCTATAAGTGGTTTAATAGTTGATCCTGCTTGTCTTTTTATTTGACCATCAAATGTTGCAACATTAAGTGTCATAGCACTTTTTTTATCTCTACCAGCACCAACAGCAATAATAGCACCAGTTTTAACATCAATTGCTCCAACTCCAATTTCAATTTTATCATCTAAAAATTTATATGTTTTATAAAAATCATTTATTATATCTTGTTTTCCTCTAACCATAGTTGTATATATATCCATAGGTACATCATATGGGTTGTTTTTAGTGTCGTTTATAACTTCTTGAACAACAGTATCAATAAATCCTTGATATTCATTAACTGTAGAAGAGTTATGTGCTAAAAGATTTTTAATATGTACTTTGGTAGCTATTTTATATTCATCATCAGTTATATACCCATGTCTTTTCATAAGATATAAAACAGTATTTTTTCTTTCATTTGCATCTTCTGGATTAATATATGGATTATATCCATTAGGAGATTGAAATAATCCCGCAATCATAGCCGCTTCAACTAAATTTAAATCTTTAGCTCTTTTACCAAAATAAAACTTACTAGCTTGTTCAACTCCATATATATTTCCACCTAAACAAGGAGTATTTACATAATATTCAATAATTTGTTCTTTTGTTAAATTACGTTCTATTTTAAATACAGACATATATATATCAGTAAACTTTCTAATAATTCCTTGCATACCAGTTGAAACAGTAGAAGTAAAAGAAATTTTAGATAATTGCATTGTAATAGTAGAAGCACCACCACCACTACCACCAATAACTTGTTGGATAGAAGCTTTCATAAATCTAGGTAAATCAAATCCATTATGTTGAAAAAATCTTGAATCTTCTGTAGCTATAATAGCATCTATTAAAACATTAGGTATTTCATTAAATGTTATTTTTTCTCTTTTTTCAGTTCCTAAAGTTGCAAAAATATTTCCATCTGCATCATATAATCTAGAAGCTTCTTTTTCAAACATTTGATTTAAATCAAATTCAGGGGCACTTTTAATTATATATATACAAAATCCAGAAGCTGCAATAAATAAAAATATACAAAATATTATAACAAAATTAAGAATAAAAAATTTTACTCTTCTTTTTGTCTTATTACTTTTTCTTTTTTTATTTACATTTTTTTTCTTGTTTTTAATTTGATTTTTCTTTTTTCTTTTCATTTTTATCCTCTTTTTCAAAATATAATTTATCTACTATATCTAAATATTTTAGTCTTGGAGTATAACTTTCTTTAATTTCATAACATATATTTTTAATTGTATCATATTTAATACTTTTAGACTTATTATTTTTTACAAAATTTATTAAATATTGTCCATCTAATAAATAAAATTTGTTATTCATATATATAATAATAAACACAATTCCATTATGATATATAACTTCTTCAATGTGTTTTAATTGATGAGGTTTTATATTAGATAATGGAAAAGAAGTTTTACTTCTGCATTCTTTAGCATCAAACTCAATATATCTTCCTCTATATATACCATTATAATCTAATGTAGATATACTAGAAAAAACAGCTTTATCTATTGAATGTGAATAATTAGATGGGTATGAAACTTTTAATACTTTAATAGGAGTAGGTTTTTTATATATTAATGAACGTCTAATATGATTATAATATATATTAGATTCATTAATTATGTTTTCAAGAAACATACCTCTGTTTTTATATGTATTCATAACTTCTCCAACTTTATTATACTATATATATAAATATTATTAAATTTTTATAGTGTTAACGCTTTAGTTGTTAATGAACATGTATCATTAACTGAAAAAATAACTCTTATAAATTCTTCACAAATGGCTAAACCAAAATCATTATTACCAAAATTAAATTTCGGTAGTCCAATGACATGTAGAGAATTACTTGGCCCTTCAATGGTATCTTTATTAAGAGGTGTTAGAATAGCATTTCAAGGCATATCAGGAGGAATAGCTATTGTAGTAGGTATGTTGAAATTTATGACTGCAATTGTTAATTCAAATGCTGATGCATTAAGTAAAGCAATAAAAGATTTTTTTAAAATGCTTATTATACTAGCATGTATACTTTTACTTCCAACATTATTAAGATTAATAGGCATGTTAGCAGGATTAGATTTGTCTTGTATATAAAGTGAGAATTTCTTACTTTATTTTAATTTAAATAAAATAATAAAAAGGAGAATGTATGAAAAATAAAAAAGGATTTACATTAGTAGAAATACTTGCAGTAATAGTAGTACTAGCAATACTAATTATAATAATAGTACCTAACATATTAAAAACGTATACAAAAGCAAGAAAAGAAGT
>CAYFQM010000015.1:0-14944 GCA_964345385.1 uncultured Clostridium sp. | reverse complement strand
TTTGGTATATTATTTGATATAAAATAATACTTTATTAGATTTTTAATAAATATTTAAAAAAACTCTTGACAAAGATATATATATTTGATATGATTAATATGTCATAAATGTTATATGACCTTGTGTCATTTATAGGCCTTGTGCCAACATTTATGACACTAAAAGTAGTTTTCTTCGAAAACTGCTTTTATTTTGCTTATTTATATTGTATAATTTTTATAGGGTGAATAATATGTATGAATATATAAGTGGTATAATTATTGATGCTAGAATTAATTATATAGTTATAGATATAAATGGAGTTGGCTATAAATTAATTGTGGCTAATCCATATAATTATAATACTGGAGAAGAATATAAGGTATATACATATACTCATGTAAGAGAAGAAGAGTATACTTTATATGGATTTAAAACTTTTGAAGAAAGAGAATTATTTTTAAAACTTATTGATGTTAAAGGATTAGGTCCTAAAATGGCTATGTCTTTACTTGCTAGTTCATCAATTAGTGGTATTAAAGATGCTATTGAAAGAGAAAATATATTATATTTAAAAAAGATTCCTAGAATTGGAGAGAAGTTAGCCCGTCAAATTATATTAGATCTTAAAGGAAAGCTTGTGTTATCTGATAGTGTAAAAGAAGAATATAATGAAGAGTTAATTTCTGCTTTGCAAAGTTTAGGATATAAAATAAATGAAATTAAAAAAGTTGTTTCTAAAATAGATAAAAACTTAAGTATAGAAGTTCAAATAAAAGAAGCTTTAAAGCTTTTATTAAATAGTTAGGATTAAAGATGAGAATAGGGATTGATGTAGATGATACAATTTGTTCTACTAATGAAACAATATTAGTAGAAGTAGATAAATATGATAAAGAAGTTTTAGGTGGAACTGGAATTAAGAATATAAAAGCATATGAGTTTACTGAAATGATGGGTTGGCCTAAAGAAGGAAAAGGAAAGTTTTTTAAAGATAGATTAGAGTATATTATGAGTATATCTCCAATTAAAGAAAATGCAATACATTATATTAATAAACTATATGATGAAGGACATGAGATATATTTTATTACTTATAGAAAAGATAAATATATAGCTGATCCATATAAATTAACTAAAGATTATTTAGAAAGACATAATATAAAATATCATAAATTAATAGCTAATAGTGGAGATAAAGGAATAGTTGCATATAATAATAAAATAGATTTGTTTATAGATGATAATCCATCTCACTGTAGTGATGTAGAACTTTATGGAATAAAAGTACTATTATTTGAAAGTTTATATAATAAAGATAATATTAAATTTGATAGAGTTAAGTCATGGGATGAGGTATATAAATATATTCAAAATATGGAGGGTTAAATGGATGAAAGTATAATAACTAATCATGAGTTAGAAGAAGATACTTTTGAAAAAAGTATAAGACCAGATTCACTTGATGAATATATTGGTCAGAGTGATGTTAAAGAAAACATTAGAGTTTTTATTAAGGCTGCTTTAATGAGAGGGGTTAGTTTAGATCATGTTTTATTATATGGCCCTCCTGGATTAGGTAAAACTACTTTAGCACATATAATAGCTAATGAACTTAAAAGTAATATTAAAACAGTTAGTGGTCCTACTATAGAAAAAAGTGGAGACTTAGCAGCTGTTCTTTCTACACTAGAAGAAAATGATGTATTATTTATTGATGAAATACATAGAATTCCTAAGTATATAGAAGAGATATTATATAGTGCGATGGAAGACTTTAAACTTGATATAATCGTAGGAAGTGAAAATCAAACAAGAAGTATTAAAATTGATCTTCCTCCATTTACTTTAGTAGGTGCTACAACTAGAAGTGGAGACTTATCTAGTCCTTTAAGAGATAGATTTGGAATTGTTTCTAAATTAGAGTTTTATTCTATTGAAGAATTAACTGAGATTGTTAAAAGAACTGCTAGAGTATTAAATATAGAAATTGAAGATGATGCTGCTAAAGAAATCGCATCTCGTTCTAGAAAGACTCCTAGAGTGGCTAATCGTATACTTAAAAGAGTGAGTGATTTTGCTCTTGTTTTAGAAGATGGTAAAATAACTAAAGAAATTACTAAAGATGCTTTAAAACGTCTTAAAATAGACTCTAAAGGTTTAGATAACACTGATATTGAATATTTATTTAGTATTATTAATAAATTTAATGGTGGACCAGTAGGTATTGAATCAATCGCAACATCTATTGGAGAAGAAGTAACTAATATAGAAGATGTAATAGAGCCATATTTATTACAAGAAGGATATATTAAAAGAACTTCTAGAGGAAGAATAGTAACTCAAAAAACATATAAACATTTTAATTTAGATAATGAAAATAAACTATTTGATATTTAGGGGGATTTATGAAAGAAAAAGTAATACTAATTGATGGTAATAACTTATTATTTAGAAGTTACTATGCTACTGCATATAGTGGTAATTTTATGAAAAACTCTAAAGGGTTTCCTACTAATGCACTATATGGTTTTACTAATATGATAAATAAAATAATATCTGAAGAAGAGCCAAACTATATTTTATGCGCTTTTGATAAAGGAAAGACTTTTAGACATGATAAATATCCAGAGTATAAAGAAGGAAGAATAGAAACTCCTAATGAATTAAAAGTTCAAATACCAGTAGCTAAAGAATTATGCTCTTTAATGGGGATAACTTATTTAGATGTTGAAAATTATGAAGCTGATGATATAATTGGTACTTTTTCTAATATGATTGATAAATCAAGTAATTATGAAGCTTTAATTATAAGTAGTGATAAAGACTTACTTCAATTAATATCTCCAAAAGTTAAAGTAAAACTTTTAAAACAAAAAGGTCATGTAATGATGGATGAAAAAGCCTTTAAAGATATGTATAAAATGGACCCTATTAAAATGATAGATTTAAAAGCTTTAATGGGAGATGCTAGTGATAATATACCAGGAGTAAAAGGAGTAGGTGAGAAAACTGCTTTAAGTTTACTTAATAAGTATGGTTCACTTGATAATATATATTCTTTTATAGATGAAATAAAAGGTAAACTAAAAGAAAAATTAATAACAGATAAAGAAAAAGCATATTATTCTTATGATTTAGCTACTATATATAAAGAAGTTCCAGTTAATATGAAAATAGAAGATTTAAAGTATAGAGAAATTTATGCTGAAGATTTAATTGAAAAATATCAAGAACTTGAATTTAATTCGTTTATAAAAAGTATTGATATAAAAGAAAAAACTGCTGAAAAAATAAATTATATAAAAGTAAAAGAAAAAATCAATGTTAAAAATTTTGCTTATTATATTGAAGTAGATAAACTAAACTATCACAGCTCTAATATAATAGGAGCATCTATTTATGATGGAAAAAACTTTTATTATTTAGATAAAGAAGCTATTATATTAAATAAAGAATTATTTGAAAACTCTTTAATAACATTTGATTTAAAGAAAAATATTATTGTTTTAGATAAATTAGGTATTAAAACTTCTAGTGAAATGGATGCTATGATAGCTTGTTATTTACTTGAATATCCTAAAACAGATGACCTTGCTTATATAGCTCTTACTTTTAATGAAAATATAAAGTATTATGAATCAATTATTAAGGATAATGATATAGAAAGTATTGTTATAAAAAGTAAGTTTTTATATGATTATAATAGTAAATTTAATGAAATGCTTAAAAATAATGATTTACTTGAGTTATATATGGGTGTAGAACATAAATTAATATACACATTAGCTAATATGGAAATTAATGGAATAAACGTTGACACAAAAGTAATAGAAAAGATAAAAGAAGAAGTTTCATCAAAAGTAAAAGCTTTAGAAAAAGAAATATATTCTTTATCAGACTTTGAATTTAATATTAATAGTCCTAAACAATTAAGTGAAATACTTTATAATAAATTAGGTCTAAAAAATTCTAAAAATAATTCTACTGCTCATGATGTATTAGTTAAATTAAAAGCTGATCATCCAATTATAAATAAAATATTAGAATATAGAAACTATAATAAACTACTTACTACATATTTAGATACTTTTAATGATTATGTACTTTCTGATGATAAAATACATACTATTTATAAACAAAATATTACTAAAACAGGAAGACTTTCTTCAATAGATCCTAATTTGCAAAATATTCCTATTAAAGCAGAAGAGGGAAGAAATATAAGAAAAGCTTTTATTGCATCAGAAAACCATGTTTTATTATCAGCTGACTATAGTCAAATAGAACTTAGAATACTTGCTCATATTACTGATTGTAAGAATTTAATTAATTCATTTAATCAAAATGAAGATATTCATCGTCATGTAGCAAGTGAAATATTTTCAAAAGAAGAAAAAGATATTACTCCTAATGAAAGAAGAGCTGCTAAAGCAGTTATATTTGGTATTATTTATGGAATAAGTAGTTATGGTTTAGGAGAAAACTTAGATATTTCATTTAAAGAAGCTAAAAAATATATAGATAAATATTTAATAATGTATCCAGAAGTAGATAAATATCAAAAAGAAGTTATTAAATTTGTTAAAGAAAATGGCTATGTTCAAACTTTACTTAATCGTAAAAGAACAATTGATGAAATAAATAATACTAATTATATGATACGCTCAGCAGGTGAACGTATGGCAATAAATACTCCTATTCAAGGTAGTGCTGCTGATATAATAAAACTTTCTATGATTGAAATAGATAAAATTATTAATAAAGAAAAGCTTAATACTAAAATGCTTTTACAAGTACATGATGAATTAATATTTGATGTTCCAATAGAAGAATTAGATTTATTTAAAAATATATTAAAAGAAACTATGGAAAATATTTATAAATTAAAAGTACCATTAGTAATAGATATTAATTATGGAAATAATTGGTTTGAAGCAAAATAAAAAAATAAGCATATATATGCTTATTTTTTTACAAGTACTATATCTCCAATTTCCATTTCTTCATATAATATTCTTGCTGTTTCACGGCTTAAGTTAATGCATCCATGTGAGCCTCTAATATTATAAGCATCAGTAGTAAATTCACGTGGGTCTCTCCATCCAGGATTAGATGGAGTATTATATTTTTGTCCATAATCTTTAATTTCTGCATCATGTAAAGCAATTTCATTTATAAGATCAATAAACATACAATATTCTACCCAATATTTTTTGTTTTTATTAAATAGGTATCTATTTTGTTCTTTTGTTTCAATATTAAATCTTCCCTCTGGAGTAGGAGTAGATTCTTTTCCAAGTACAACAATATCTTCAAGTATTTTTTCTTTGCTTTCATGTTTATATAGCGTTAGTTTTCTATCAGATTGATCTATTACACAAACATTTTTATTTAGTGGTAAAATAGTTAAATCATTATTATTAATATAATATTTTTTTCCATTTTCACATCTAACTACTGAAAAATTATCTTTAAAATCAATGATTTCAAAAAAATCATGTTTTTCTACTTTAACTTGTTCATTAACTCCATCATAAGTAAATATATATCCATTATCTTTATTAAAATATCCATATCCATATATTTCATCTTTTACTTCAAAAGTAACAGCAGAAACATGTTCATCTTTATTCGAATTTGTGTTTTTATATTCTTGATATTCACTAAAATTATCATGTGCTTCTTTAGCAAGAGCTGCAATACCTAGTGCTGCATAAGCACTTAATAATGTTAAATAAATGGTGTTTTTGATAGTTTTGTTTTTTTCTTTACTATTATATGCATTCATATTATTTCCCCCTTATTTATTGTTTATCATTTAATGATAAACTTGTTTGATTTTCTTGATTTACTTCTATATCTTTTGTAAATTCATTAATAATAATTTGTTGTTCTTTTGCAGCTAATAAACATTTAGTTAATTCTACAAGTGATATAAATGAATTAGATTTTTTGCATTCTTCAAACATATATTTTGCTTCATTAATCATTTCTTCTTTAGCTTCATCTAAAGTATCATATATTTCTTTAGTAGTATGTCTTAACCAAAAATATCTATTTCCTTCAAAATATTCTGGAAAAAGTACATCATAAACTATATTATTTTGTTCATCTGTTTTTTCTTGCAACACTCCAGCTTTAACAATATATGGATAAGAATATGGTAAATTATAACCACGGTAATACATAATAATATATTTTGCTGGTAAAGTGATTAAATCATGTTTTTCTCCATTTATAGTTATATTGTGTGCAATTAACTCTCCATCTATTATTTCAATTTTTTCATCATCATAAATTTTTTTCATAATTTTTCCCCCTTATTGAATTATTATTTATTATTTAATGTTAATTTAATATTATCATTATATGGTAGTGGATCTACCATCAAACCTTGTGTATAATAATCTATACACTTCTTTGTGTGTTTTGCTAACAATTTTATATTGTCTAAATCTGATTTTGAATACATAATTTTTATTTGATTTATATAATTTTCAACATACTTTTCTGCTTCCTCTAAAGTGTTGAAAATCTTTTCTTCTTGTGTCATTAGTTTCCACTCAATTGTTGTTTTATTATTTGGATCGATAGAATCAATTGGAGCAAATATATCATAAGTTGTTTTGCCATTTTCTTCATTTTTATTTATTATCACAACTTTAATTATTATTGGATAATATAAAGGTTTATGAGAATCAGGGCTATAACATTTTACAAAATAAACACAATATTTTGTAGGTCTTTTTAAAACTAAAACAAATTCTCCATCTATAATATGAGATTTATAGTTTTGATTTTTATTCATATTCCACTCCGTCAGGTTATGTATTATACAACAAAAATGCTAATTAGTCAATATTTAATGGTGCACACACTTTAGTATAGGTTCTAGTAAGTAAACCAGCTCCTAATAAAGTACCTCCAAAATACCTAACAACTACTATTAATACATTATTAAGGCTTCTTTTATTGATTATATTTATTAAGCCAATGCAAGAACCAGATGGTTCTTTAGAAGAATATAGTTTAATATTATTATCTATTTTATAAGCATATACTATATGACGAGCTTTTTTATTTTCTTTTTTAATTTTTTCTAATATATTATTCACTTCTTCTATAGAATAAACTTTATAAATATAAGAATAAAACTTTGATTTTTTAACTTCTAAATAATTTTCTTTCATAAATATATTATATCAAAGATAATACATATTTTATATAATATATGTTAAAATGAAGTAGGTGAGGAGTATGTTTATAGAAGAACTTAAAAAAGTACCTAAACAAAGTGGTTGTTATTTAATGTATAACTCTTTTAACACTGTTATATATGTAGGTAAAGCTAAAAATCTTCAAAATAGATTAAGAAGTTATTTTAGATCTAATAATTCATTAAAAGTAAATAGGTTAGTTTCTGAAATATCTTATTTTGATTATATAGTTACTAATAATGAAAAAGAAGCTCTTATTTTAGAACTTAATTTAATTAAAAAATATGAACCAAAATATAATGTTTTATTAAAAGATGATAAAAGTTATCCATATATAGTTCTTACTAATGAAAAACATCCTATTCTTACTATTAAAAGAAAACTTAATATAAATAAAAGTTCTTCTAATGTGTTTGGGCCTTTTCCTAATGCATATGCTGCTAAAAGATTAGTTGGTTTAATTAATAGACTTTATCCATTAAGAAAATGTAAGGTTTTAGGTAAAAAAAAGTGTTTATATTTTCATATAGGTGAATGTTTAGGTTATTGTGAAAATAATCAAATTGATAATAAAGAAATGATTGAAGAAGTACTTTCTATTTTAAAGGGTAATGATAAACTCTTAAAAGAAAAACTAAATGAAAAAATAAAGTTAAACTCTAAAAATATGAATTATGAACTATGTAAAGAATTATTAGAAGACTATAATTATATAGATAATATATTTTTATCACAAAATGTTGAATTAAATAAAAATATAGATATAGATGTTATTAATTTTTATGAAAAGGATAACTATATAAGCACTATTGTTATGTTTATAAGAAATGGTAAAATAATAGGAGTAGATAATAAAATAATATCTGTTATTGGTGATATTAAAGGAGCTTTAGAATATTATATATATAGTTTGTATTATAAAAAGAATATATTACCAGAAGAAGTAATAATTCCAAGCGTTGTTGATAAATCACTTTTAGAAAGTGTGATAGATTCAAAGTTTATTTATACTAAAAAAGGAAGTAAACATAAATTATTTAAAATGGCATATGATAATGCTAAAATATATTATAAGAATAATATAAATAAGACCATTCAAGAAGAAAATATTACTATTAAAGCAAATGAAGAATTAAGAAAATTGTTAGGTTTAAAATCTTTAATTAGAATAGAAGCATTTGATAATTCATCTTTATTTGGGTCATACTCAGTATCTGCTATGGTAGTTTTTATTAATGGAAAAGAAGCAAGAAAAGAATATAGAAAATATAAATTAAATATAAATAAAAATGATGATATAGCTTCTTTAAAAGAAGTTATTTATAGAAGGTATTTTAAAGTATTAAATGAAAACTTAATTATTCCTGATTTAATTATTGTAGATGGTGGATTTAATCAAGTAAAAGCATGCATTGAAGTATTATCTTCTTTAAATTTAAATATTAAAGTAATTGGAGTTAAAAAAGATAAGTCTCATAAACCAAATAAGATAATAGATGAATATAATAATGAATTAGATATTGAAAAAGGCTCTAATATATTTTTATATTTATCTAAAATAGATAATGAAGTACATCGTTTTACAGTTTCATTTCATAGAAATTTAAGAAGTAAAGGAAATGTAGAAAGCATACTAGATAATATAAAAGGAATAGGTAGGGTAAGAAAGAAAAAACTATTAGATAAATATACTACAATTGAAAACATTAAAAATGAAACAGAAGAAAACTTAAGTAAGATTTTACCAAAAGAAACAGCTAAAGCTTTACTTTCTAGATTAAATAATAGATAAATAAAATATTACTTTTAAATAAAGTCTTATTTTAGTATAATAAATAAAAGGAGAAGAAATGAAAGAAATAACTCTTTATCCAGCTGATATATATCAAGTATTAGATAAAAGTTTATTAAGTGAATATGATAAACAAGTTTTAAATATGCTTTATATGCCTATAATAGGTAATAATGCTATTTCATTATATTTAAAACTACAAAGTGAAGCATACCCTTCATATATATCAAACGAATATACTCATCATCATTTAATGACTAGTATGAGCCTTAATTTAAATGAAATAAGAGAAGCTAGATTAAAATTAGAAGCTCTTGGTTTATTAAAGTGTTATTATTTATCTGGTGAATTAAACTATTATGTATATGAGCTTTATAGTCCAGTATCTAGTCAAGAGTTTTTTTCTCATCCAATATTTAATATAGTATTATATAATAATGTAGGTAAAGAAGAATATAATAGATTACTAGATTCATTTAAATTACCAAAAGTATCATTAAAAGATTATAAAGATATTTCTTCTTCAATAGATGAAGTATTTAAAATATCTAAATATACTTCTATAGAATTAAATACTGAAAACTTACTTATGAAAAATAAACAATTAATTAATTATGCATTTGATTATGATTTTAATTTAATTATTTCTTCATTAAATGGTAGTGGTTTTAATGAAAAGTGTTTAAATAAAGGAAATAAAGATTTAATAATAAACCTTAGTTTTTTATATGAACTAGATCCTATTAGTATGGCCGATATTATAAAAGCATCTTTAAATGAAAAAGGTAATATTGATAAAGAACTTTTAAGAAAAAATTGTAAAAGATATTATCAATTTAATAATGAAAATAGACTTCCTGGTCTTTTATTTAAGTCTCAACCAGAATATTTAAAGAGTGCTTATGGAGATAATACAAGAAGAGGAAGGATAATTAAGTTATTTGAAACATTAAGTCCATATGAGTTTTTAAAAAGAAAATATAAAGGTGCGAAACCAACTAATAGAGATATGACTATATTAGAAAACTTATTAATTGATTTAAAACTTAATCCAGCAGTTATTAATGTATTAATAGATTATGTTTTAAAAATTAATAATAATAAATTAACTAAAGAGTTTAT
Source organism: uncultured Clostridium sp. (assembly GCA_964345385.1). Taxonomy (GTDB): domain Bacteria; phylum Bacillota_I; class Bacilli_A; order RF39; family UBA660; genus CAG-1000. The sequence goes on along the minus strand of CAYFQM010000015.1, from coordinate 4,831 downwards.
TGAAGCAATTGCTAGTCAATGGAAACTAAAAGGTATTGAGACAGCTACTGAAGCTATGGAGCATGCTGAAAAAGAACATAAGAAAAGATATACTAAAAAAGAAACAAAAAAAGAAAGTAAAAAAGTACCATCTTGGTTTAATGAAAAGATTGAATCAAATGCTGATATAAAAACTGATGAAGAATTAAATAATATATTAAAGGAGTTTAGAAAATGAAAGAGATTAAAGATACTATTACTAAAAGTAAAAAGTATATAGATACTAATTTAAGAAAAGAATTTATTTTAGCATCAGCTGATGATAATTTTGCTAAGTTATGTAATAAGCTTAAATTAAAAGAAGAAGATTTAATGAAATATACTTCACTTTTACAAGATAGTGTTTCTGAACTTAGTAATTGTAAGAAATGTACTTCTTTAGATAAATGTAAAAATAAGATAAAGGGTCATGTATATTTTCCAGTTAAATATAAAAACACATTAGATTTTGAATATAAAGAGTGTAAGCATCATAAAAAAGAAGTTCAAAAAAACAATACTACTTTTTTTGAAACACCAGAAAAACTTAGAAATGCTAATTTATCAAATTTAATTAATGAAAAAGAAAGAACTTCTATTATTAAATATATTAAAGATTTTCTTAAGAAAAAACAAAATAATGAGTATGTTAAAGGATTATATTTAAGTGGTAACTTTGGAAGTGGTAAGTCTTATGTTTTAAGCGCTTTATTAAACGAAATGTCTAATAAAGGATATAGCACAGTAAATATATATTTTCCAAGGTTAATTCAAACTATAAAAGCTTCTTTTGATAGCGGAAACTACTCAGATATATTAGATGAAATATGTATGTGTGATATGCTTTTAATAGATGATATAGGAGCGGAAAATAATACTTCTTTTACAAGAAATGAAATATTAGGAACAATCCTTCAATATAGAATGGATCATGATTTAACTACATTTTTTACATCAAATCTTAATTTAGAAGAATTAGAAAGTCATTTATCACAAACAAATAAATCAACTGATATAGTAAGTGCTAGAAGAATTATAGAAAGAATTAAGTATTTAGCAGACGAAGAGGTTCTAATAAGTAAAAATAAAAGATAATTTTATTTGACATTTTATATAAAAAAGATTATAATATTATATCCTTAATGAAAGGGGGTTTTATTATGATAGATTTTATAACTTATTTTTTTATAACAATTATATTATTTCAATTACTATCTAATAGTATTGGGCTTGTTTTAATTTATTCTTTTAATAAAAATAATTTAATGTATTCATTTATTAAGTTTTTAATACCTGGTTTTTATTTAATTGAATCATTAAATTTAATTACAAAAAGAAATAGTAATATAGTTATTAATGAAGAAGAAATTTCTGATGAAGAAGTTGAAGAAGACTATGTATTTGATATAGTTTCATCTAAAACAGAAGAAGTAGAGCCATATAAAGTTTTTGATAATGAAATAAATAGTTTAGTTTCTGAACTTGATAAAGAGGAAATTAATAATATGACCCCATTTATTAATGCGGAAAAAAAGTATAATTTTAATACTGAAGAAGAACTTGATTTAGATAAACAAATTGATATTATACTTGGAACAGAAAATTTAAAATAATAGGAGGAAACAATGATAAATGAAATATTAATGGAAATAAAACGTGAATATGAAGACGGATTAATAGCAATAAATAATAATTTTATGGAGTTAGAAGAGCTAGAAAAAGATTCTAAAGTTCAAAGATATATAGAGTTAGCTAATTTAAAAGAAATTGTTGATTCACTACCAAAAAATGAAGTATATGATGAGTTTTTAAGTGCTTTAGTAGCAAAATTTGGAAACGGATATATTAAAGATACTAATGGGGTTCTTGTTTTTATGGGAGTAGATTCTAATATAGAATTACAAACAAAAGATAAAATAACACAAGATATTGCTAAATATTTACATTTAGAAAATTCAAAAAGAGAAATAATAATTCCATTTGATGATATAGGAGAATTTGAAGAAAATTATAAATATGGAATATTATATGGAGATACAACTATTAAAGATAATTATTTAAGATATATTATGTTGAGAACTGAGTTTTTTCAAAGATGCTTATTTGAAGGCCAAGAACCAGCTGTAAAACATATGCTTTCTTTATATAAAAAGTAAAATTATTGACAAATAGATGATTTTGTGCTATAATACTTCATACAAATCAATAAGGGGGTTTGGTATTATGAAGAAGAGATTTATTTTGGACTATTTAAATGAAAGTAATTTTAAAAAGTTAGAAAGAAGTCTTAAAAAATATAATATGGTAGCGTATAAAAAATTAATGTTTGATTTTTATCCTAAATTAAGAAATGGAGAATTTGTTGGAGAATTAATATCAATAAATAAACACGAACAAACTCAAACATATGACTTACGTCTTCCTACTGATTCATTATTTGTAAAGGTATATGGTGAAGTTAAATTAAACTATACTGTACATAATGATGGTAATGTAGTAATGCTTAATAATTTAGAACCAAAAGATATATTATTAGATGGTCATAAATCTGAATTAACAGCTTATAAAGGTATAATGATATCTAAAGCTAACGCACAAAAAGAAATGTTTAAAATAGACTTATTATGTAGATTAGATGGAAGAGAATAAAAAAAATTAGCAGTTATTTACTTGCTAATTTTTTATATGCATCTGTTAAATAATAAATGTCTTTACTACTCATAAATATAATAACTGAATTATGATATTGAAGTAATTTATCAACGCTATCTAAATTAATATATTCACCATTTCTAGTGTTTTCTAATATATCTTTATAAGTTACATCATAACCATGTTCAATTCTGTCTTCTCCAATATCCATAACATAACATTTATCTGCTAAGTTAAGAGCATCTCCAAATTCTTTTTTAAATGCTCCAACTCTTGAACGAGTATGTGCTTTAAATACAGCGACAATAAATTTACCTGGATACTTTGCTTTAGCTGCTTCTATAGTAACTCTAATTTCAGTTGGATGATGTGCATAATCATCTATTAATATATTATCTAAAAACTTTTGTTCAATAAATCTTCTTCTAGCAGGAGTTATTAATTTAACTTGTTTTTTTATTTCTTCAACATCTAATTTTTCTAAATAAGCAACACTTATTGCAGCAGTAGCATTTAAAATTAAATGCTCTCCTACAAATGGATATTCAAACTTTCCATAAAACTGTCCATCTATATATAAATCTGCGATAGTATGACTTCCTTTAATTTGTTTATTTTTAATAACTAAATTATTATTATCGTTAAAACCATAGAAGAAAGTAGGGGTAGAAGTTTTAATTTTTCTTGTATTTTCGTCATCTCCACACATAACACAATAATATTTAGTATTATTAGCAAAAGTAGTAAAAGCATCTATAACATCATCAGTATTTTTATAATAATCTGTATGATCTAACTCAACATTAGTTATAATAGAATAATAAGGTTTATATTCTAAAAAATGTCTTTTCCATTCACATGCTTCTAAAGCAAAAATCTTATTGTTTTTATTAGCAGAGCCTGTTCCATCTCCAATTAAATAGTTAATACCAACATTTTCAAAAAGTCTACTTACCATATTAGTGGTTGATGTTTTACCATGACATCCTGATATTGCAATTAATTTTTGATTTTTACTTACTTCATTTATCATTTCTTGATAATTATATATCTTTAAATTTAATTCTTTTGCTTTTTTAACTTCAACATTCTCATCATTAAAAGCATTACCTTGAACAATAATCATTCCTTCTTTAATGTTATTTTCATCAAAATTATATATTTTTATTCCTCTTTTAATTAATCCATCTTCAGTAAAATAATATTTATCTTTATCACTTCCTGATACATCATATCCTAAGTCAAACATAATTTGTGCTAAAGAACTCATACCAGATCCTTTAATTCCTATAAAAAAATATTTCATAAAATCTCCTAAAATAATTTTATCATAAAAAGAGTTATTATACTATTAAATTGACATAATAATATGTTTTTTTGTAAATAAAAAAGTCTGTAATAGACTTTATATTTAATTGGTGGACCGTTAGGGATTCGAACCCTAGACCCACTGATTAAGAGTCAGTTGCTCTACCAGCTGAGCTAACAGTCCTTATTTTTTTAATTTCAAACTATTTTCAGTAGATACAGTTAGAGTTCCAGACAAAATATTTTCTAATATATCTTTTATTTCTTTTAAACTTTCTACAATTAAAATATTATTACTTTCTTTTATATGCATATTATAAGCATGTCTTTTTACAATTATTAATCCGTCTTTTTTTCTTAGTATAGCCGCGGGATTATCTTCAATTAAAATATCACAAGGTAATTCATGTTTTTCTTCTAATTCTAGAGTGTATTTTATATTATTTAAAGAATGTTTTCTTACTATATTTTCAAAAAACACTTTTCTTTTTTCTAATACAGTTTCATTCATCATAAGAGTTCTAATTTCAAAATCTAATTGAGGTTGTGTATTTACATATTTTAAGAATTCTATTGAGTCATTAAATAAATAATTTTCATCAGTCATCACTTCAGGTACATAAAATCTTGAAAAAATATAAGATCTTATATTTGATGGAAGTGTATTAAAATTATATGTTTTTATATCTTTTTCTGTATATCTTATTCCAAACTTTGTAAAAACATCATCTAGTAATCTTTCACTTATAGAATATAAAACTCCATCAAAATCACACTCTATTAATAATTTTTTATTCATAATATCCCCTGTATGTTTTATAAAAAAAAAATAATAAATGGTGCAGGTGGAGGG
>CAYFQM010000014.1:0-16019 GCA_964345385.1 uncultured Clostridium sp. | reverse complement strand
CAAACCCAGTTTTTTATATTTGTTTTTTATTCTAAAAATAGTGTTTTCTACATATTTTTTATCTTTATTAATTAAAGAAGATATTTCTTTATTAGATAAACCATTTAATCTTAAGTTAAATATTTCTAATTCTGCTTTAGATAATACTTTTTTTAATGATTGGGTTATTTCTTTTGTTTTTTCTTTATCTAATAATATATTATCTGGATTTGATGAGTTATCATGAATTATATCAGATAATAACTGATTATCATTTAACTCTTTATCTAAAGATATACTATTATTTAATAGTCTATGTTTATTTCTAAAAGTTCTTCTTATTTCACTCATAATACCTGATTTAATACATGCGTTTGCGTATGTAAAAAATAATATATCTTTATCTTTATCATATGTTTCAACTGCGTTTAATAAACCAATTAATCCTTCTTGATATAAGTCTGATTTATCTATTCCATATATATCATATTTCTTATAAAAGTCATTTATAATATTTATAATTACTGGTTTATATTTGTTAATTAATATATTCATAGCTTCTTCATGTTTATCTAAACACAAACTTATTAATTCATTATCATTATATTTCATATATTACCCCTACTGTTAATTATTTCATATATTAATATACCAGCTGATACTGATGCATTTAATGAATTTATTTTACCATGCATTGGGATTGAGATGATTTCATCACAAGAAGATGAAACAATATGCTTCATTCCTCTTCCTTCACTTCCAATTACCAGGCATGCTTTAGAGCTATATTCTACTTTTTTATAATCTTTTCCCTTAGCATCTGATCCATATATCCAAAAACCTAGAGTTTTTAAAACTTTTATTGCATTAACTAAATTTGATACTTGAACTATTTTTACATTTGATAATGCTCCTGCAGAAGTTTTATATACAGCACTATTTATTTCTATACTTCTTTTCTTAGGTATAATAATATAATCTACTCCTGCACATTCAGAAGTTCTAATAATAGCTCCAAAGTTATTAGCATCTTCTAGTGAATCTAAAATCACTATTAAAGAAGCATCTTTATCATTTTTAACTTCTTCCATAGTTTTATAAGTATATTCTTCTATATCTAAAACTATTCCTTGACTATTAGAATGATTACACATTTTATCAAGTTTATTTTTATCTATATAGTTTATTTTTAAATTTCTTTTGTCTATATTAAAAAGAATATCTTTATCATTAAAATTATTTGATAAAAACACCTTATTTATTTTAATATTATTTTTTAATATTTCTTTAGCTACATTTTTACCATGTACAAGCATTTAATCCCCCTTATTTAATATCTTTTCTTGCACTTAAAGCTGCGATAGCTCCTTCTGAAACAGCTGTTGCAATTTGATACACGTCTTTTGCTATAGTGTCTCCACAAGCATAAATAAAAGCTGCTTTAGTTCTCATATGACTATCTACTTCAATATAACCTCTATCATTTAATATACCTAAATCTTTTAAATAAGCTGTATCTGCTTCATATCCATAATAAACAAATGCTCCATCACATTTAATAATTTCTCCATCATTAGTGTCTACACTTACTAAATAATCTTTTCCATTAAATTTAGTAACATATTTATTAGTTATTATTTCAATATTAGGTATCTCTTTACATGCTTCTTGAAGTTCTTCATTAGCTGTTATTTCACTTCTTACAAGTATTTTAATGCTTTTAACTAAATTAGCTAAATATATTGCTTCTTCAAAAGCACTATTTCCTCCACCTAAAACAATAATATCTTTATTTTTAAATAGTTTTCCATCACAAAGAGCACAGTTAGATATACCTCTTCCTGTTAATTCTTTTTCTCCTTCAACATTAACAGTTCTTGCCTTTCTTCCAGTAGCAATAATTATTGCTTTAGTTTTGTATACTCCTTTAGTGGTTGTTACTTCTTTATAATCAGTTTTATCTTTAATATTTAATACTCTTTCTATTTTATAATTAACTCCATTAGATATAGTATGATCAGCCATTATTTTTGATAATTCTGGTCCAGTTGCATCATCAAAACCAATATAATTATCTACTATATTTATTTTATTTAATAATCCTCCTGGAGCAGTAGATTCTAATATTAAAGTATCTAATCCACTATTTTTAGCATATATACCAGCGCTCATTCCAGCGCATCCCATACCAACAATAATTAAATCAAACATAAATCCTCCTAATAATTAATTTCATCTATTTCACTATTATATATACCCTCTAATTTAGGTTTACCATTTACTACTAATATAATAAGAAAACCTATTATAAACATTAACGCACTTATTATATAAGCTACTTTAACACTACCAAGCATTAAACTATCAGTTCTAAATGTTTCTATAACAAACCTACCTACTCCATACCACATTAAATACATTGAAACAATTGATCCATATTTTATATATTTTCCTCTTCTTATTATTAACATAATTATAAATCCTATAAAACACCACAATGATTCAAAATAAAACATAGGTAAATGATATGATCCATTTATTAACATATTATCTATTACAAATGTAGGTATTATTTTTAAATTTATAAGTGTTTGATATAATACTACGCTTCCATAAGCTTCTTTATTAAAGAAGTTTCCCCATCTTCCAATAGCTTGAGCTATTATTAAACCAGGCACTATAATATCTAATATTTTAAGTAAATTAACTTTATATCTTTTACAAAAAGAAACTACAACAATAAAGCCTGTGATTAAGCCACCATGAATAGCTAAACCACCATTCCAGATTTTATATATTTCTGATAAATGTTCTTTATAATAACTAAGATTAAAAAGTACATAATAAAGTCTTGCTCCTATAATACCAAATATAATAGACCAAAACATCATATTAAATATAAAATTAGTATTTATATTAAGTCTTTTTGCTTCAGCATTTATTACTAAATATGCAAATATCGTACCTATCGCAATGCATACACTATACCACTTTATACTATAACCAAAAACTTCAAATGCAATGCTTATATCACTACTCATTTAATACCTCCAACTCTATATGTTATACTTTTATCTAAAATAATTTTAATAAAACTTAAAAATATTGAAGCAAAAAACAAACTTATAAAATTACCAGTTTGAAAATGACTTCCCATTATAATACTACATAAATAAAGTATAATCATATTACTAATAGGATACAAAAATCCCATAGAAATTATTGTTATAGGTAATGTTAAATACATAAGAAGTGGTTTAAGCAAATAATTTAAAATATTTAGTATCATAGATGCCACAAAAGCATATAAAAAGTTTTCTACATACAAACCTTCAAATATATAACTAGTAAGTATTAAAGCAAAAGAATAAACTATTAAACTAACAAAAAAAACTAATATATTGTTTGGTTCATAATTATTTTTGTTTTCTCTATTATCAATTTTATATAATTTAGCTTTTTTCATAATAATCCTCCTATATTATTTTACTATAAAAACAAAATAAAAAAAAGCTTATTTTAAAATATAAGCATTCTAATAAAGTTATCAATATATGATATAAAATATAATACTATTAATGATGCTATTAAAAGAAAAGGACCAAAAGGAATGATACCATCTTTTTTCTTAAACATAAATGAAAATATTAATCCAAGAAGTGAACCTATAAATAAAACTACAAATGAAAATTTAAGACCAAATATAGATGCTAAAACAGCCATTAGTTTTATATCACCATCTCCTAATGACTCTTTTTTAAATGCTATATTTCCTAACAATTTAATAAGCATCATAAAACCAAATATAATTAATGCACATATTATATTTTGAAAAGTATATTTAAATCCATAATATGAATAATTAATTATAACGGCGCTTATAAACCCTAATAATAAAACTCTATCAGATATATAATAATATTTAAAATCGCTAACAACTGTTACCATTAACATACTACTTATTATAACGCTTAAATAAAACTCATAATTAAAATCAAATAATATATAACTTAAAGCAAATAAAGCACCAGTACACACTTCTATAAGTGGATAAATATAACTAATTTTATTTTTACAATAGGCACACTTTCCTTTTAAAAATATAAAAGAGAATACCGGTATATTCATATACCACTTTAATTTATTATTACAGTGAGGACAAGCACTTTTATCAAAAACAGTTTTCATTTTATTAGGTATTCTATATCCCATACAACAAAAAAAACTACCAAAAATTAAACCAAATATAAATAATAAAAATATAATTAAAATTTTCATAATAACCTTCCTATTTAATTAAGTCATAACTACCTATCATAGGAAGTAAAACGCTAATTAATATAAATCCAACTATTAATGCAAGTAAAACTATCATTACTGGTTCAATAAATGTCTTAATTTGAGAAATAATATTTTTTTGTTGTTTTTGATAATATTCCCCTACTTTTTCAAGCATAGCAGATAATTCACCAGTAGATTCTCCTGTAACAATCATATAATATGCTATTTGAGGAATACACCATTGATCTTTAAATGATTTACTCATTTTTTCCCCAACTAATATATTATTAATAGTATTATACATTATAGATTTAAATATTTCGTTTTTAGTTATCTTCATTAACATATTAACACTATCAGTAAGTAATATATTGTTTTTTTCTAAAGTAGCAAATGTTGTTGCAAACATACTTATTTCTCTATATATAGTTAATTTTCCAAATACTGGTAAATGCATAAAAATGTATTGAATTGTCGTTCTAAATTGCTTTAAGTTTTTATAAGCAAAAACAATGGCAAATATTATAATTAAAATTACTAATAATATCTTAGCCCAATTGCTTGTAATAAATGCAGAAATATTTAATATAGTTTGTGTTAATTTTGGAACAGTTGAACCCATAGTACTATATACTTGTACAAATTTAGGAATAATATATACAAGTAAAAATACTACAATACATATAGCAAAAACTAATATAATAACTGGATATGTTAAAGCACCAATAACAGCTTTTCTATTATCTTCCATTTCTTGATAATACGCAGCCATTTGATCTAATGTTTCTTCAATGTTTCCTATCATTTCAGAAGATTTAATCATATTTACAAGAAGTGGTGGAAATATACTACCTTGTTTAGCCAAAGCATCACTAAAAGAATTTCCCATAGTAAGTTCATATATAACTGAATCAAATACTGCTTTATATTTAGTTTTTTTATCTTGACGAGCTATTATTTTAACTGAATCAGCTAATGGAATACCTGCTTTAACATAAGTAGAAACTTGTGTTAACCAAAATATCAAATCTTTATGAGACATTTTAAACTTTAAAGAAGAACTTTCAGAATGAAGTAATCTAATCCAAAAATCAGTAGTAATTTCATATACTATAAGTCCTTCATCAATTAAATATGAATAAACATCTAACCTAGATAAAGCTGAAAAATAACCTTTAATTAGTTTTCCTTCTTTATTACGAGCTAAATATCTATAAGTAATTTTTTTCTCTCCTTTAATAGCATCTTCACCATCTTGATCAACAACTAAAACAGATAAGTTTTTTTCAAGTTTTTCTCTTTTTTTCTTAACAAAAGAAAGATTTTCATATGTTTCAATAATAAAGTCTTTTATAAGACCTAAAAGACCTTTTCCACTAAAAATCATATTTGGATCAACTACTTCATTAGGATCAGCAGTTAATTTTCTAGATTTATCTAATTCTTTTATATATTTTTCTTTATTACGAATTTTATTATAAAGCCATTTACTTAATTTACCAAATATTTTAGTTGGTACATCACGAAAAGTAGATTTTAAAATAAATATAATTCCTTCAAAAAAAGAACTAATCATATATACTATTTCACCCACTATAAATTTAATTCCTTCATATATACTTAGAATAATATTACCTATTGTTTCTAATATACTAATTATAGCTATGAAAAAAGATTTAATTAGATAAAATATCTCTTTAAATGGATTAAATGAACTAGACTTTTTTTTATTTTTCTTCTTACTTTTCAATTTAGTGGTTCCTCTTTATTCTATACATTAAAAGTATAACATAATATTTATTATTTTTAAATAGTAAATTAATTTTCTTTTGAATCAGTTCTTAATATTGTTAGAAATGCTTCTTGTGGTATTGAAACACTACCTATTTGTTTCATTTTCTTTTTCCCTTCTTTTTGTTTTTCAAGAAGTTTTCTTTTTCTTGATATGTCTCCTCCATAACATTTAGCAAGCACATTTTTCTTTAAAGCACTTATATTTTCTCTTGCTATTATTTTAGAACCTATTGCTGCTTGAATAGGAATTTGAAACATTTGTCTTGGAATAACTTTCTTTAGGTTTTCACATACTGTTTTTCCTCTTTTATACGCTTGATCTTTATGAACAATAATACTTAAAGCATCTACTACTTCATAGTTTAATAATACATCTACCTTAACTAATTTACTTTCTTTATTTCCAATATAATCATAATCAAATGAAGCATATCCTTTAGTATAACTTTTTAACTTATCAAAAAAATCATATACTATTTCACTAAGTGGAAGCTCATACTTTAAACATACTCTTGTATCTGTAATATATTCTTGAGTTAAATATACTCCTCTTTTTTCTTGACATAATTCTATAGTAGGACCAATATATTCAGATGGAACATAGATATTTGTTAAAACAAATGGTTCTAATATTTTACTTATATAATTAGCTTCAGGCATTTTAGATGGACTATCGATATGTTTTACTTCTCCTGTAGTTAAAATAACTTCATATATAACACTAGGACTAGTAGTAATAATATCAATATTAAATTCTCTTTTAATTCTTTCTCCTACTATATCCATATGAAGTAAACCTAAAAAACCACATCTAAAACCAAAACCCAAACAATCTGATGATTCTGGTTCATAAACTAAACTAGAATCACTCAACTTTAATTTTAATAAAGCTTCTTTTAAATTATTAAATTTTGTATTATCTACTGGATATAAACCACTAAATACCATTGGTTTCATCTTTTTATATCCAGGTAAAGCTTTTACATTACTTCCTTCATGAATAATAGTATCTCCTACTTCTACATCATCTATACTTTTAATAGAAGCACAAAGAAAACCTACTTCTCCAGCATATAAAGTTTGTTTTTTCTCTTCTTTAGGTGTATTTTTATATAACTCTAATACTTCATAAGTTGCATTTTTATTTATAAAATGCACTTTATCTTTAATACTTATTTTTCCATTCATAATACGAAACAATATTATTACTCCTTTGTATGGATCAAAATAACTATCAAATATTAATGCTTGAAGTTTATCATCTATTTGCTTTGGAGAAGGAACTTTATCTATTATTTCATCTAATAAATCCTCTACCCCTACTCCTGTTTTAGCACTTAAACAAATTATTTCTTCTTCATTAAAACCTATTGTATCAATTAACTCTTGCTTTACTTTTTGAGTATCTGCATTTGGAAGATCTATTTTGTTTATTACAGGAATTATTTTTAAATTAACATCTAGTGCTAAATACAAATTAGCTAATGTTTGAGCTTCTATTCCTTGAGTAGCATCCACTACTAAAATAGCTCCTTCACAAGCAGCTAAACTACGACTTACTTCATAACTAAAATCTACATGACCTGGAGTATCTATTAAATGAAATGTATAACTTTTATATTTAAGTTCAACTGCATTTAATTTAATAGTAATGCCTCTTTCTCTTTCTAAATCCATATTATCAAGAAGTTGAGTTTTTTTATCTCTTTCTTCTACTGCATTACAAATATCAAGTATTCTATCAGCTAAAGTACTCTTACCATGATCTATATGAGCTATAATACAAAAATTTCTTATTTTTTCTCTTTCCATATCATATGTATTTTATCATAAATTTAAATATAAAAAAAGAAGAAGTTAACTTCTTCTTTGATTAATATAATTTTGTTTGCACTTTTCAATTATTTTTAATGCTTCTTCTTTATCATAATACTCCTCTACTTCAACTTTAATATTTTGAAGTGTTTTATAATTTTCAAAAAAATTTTTAATTTCTTTTAAATCAAACTCTGTTATATCAGATATATTATTTATATTAGAATATCTTGGATCCACATCAACTACTGATATTATTTTATAATCAAGTGCTCCATTATCATTTAATTTTAAAACCCCAACCACTCTAGCTGGTATTGTGCACCCTGGATAAGATGGTTCTTTAGCAATTACTAATATATCTAATGGATCTCCATCATAAGCTAGTGTATTTTCTATAAAACCATATTCACATGGATAGTTCATAGCAGAATAAAGAACTCTATCTAATTTAACCCTACCGTCCTTTATTTCAAATTTATTTTTACTTCCACATGGTATTTCTATTATTGCTTCTACTTTATCATTCATAATGCCTCCATATAAATTATACTATATATTAATATTTAATACTAATTTAAACTTCTGAAGTAGCCTTTAATTCAAGAGGAGAAAGTATATTAAAATTAATAGTAGAATTTTTTAAATCATCTTCAGATAAATTAATATTTCCACTTGTTACTTCCCATTCTTTAAATCTATAACCACTTTTAGGAGTAGCTACTAAAGTATGATTTGTTCCTCTTAAATAGACTCCACCTGCAGTTACAGTATTAATGTTAGCATCTTTTGTTACAGTAAGAGTATCATAATATATTATATTATTTGAAACTCCACCATTATTTAAATTTATTATTATACCAGTATCTACTAAATTACTAATATCATTAAGACTTTTAGATGCATATAAATTATAACTTCCTTTTAATACTTGATTCCAAGTTATAGATGAACTACCTACTACTGCATCAGTATAAGCATACTTTTTAACTCCATTTTGATATAAAGCAGCTTGAATTCCACTACTTGTCCAAGAACTATTATCTTTATATATATTTACATTTACTTCATTTTCTTCCCATAAAGCATATAAAGTTACTATAGCTCCTTCAACAGTAGTAATATTTTTAACATTTTGTTCATCTAAATATGTTGGATTAGTATCAGTTGAAGACATTCCCCATCCTATAAATTGATATCCTGCTTTTTCATATGCATTAGGAAGTAAATTTTTAGATTGATTATATGCAAAATTTTGTGCATCCATAGATCCAGAAGTGCTTCCATTTCCATCAAAAACAACTGTATATCTAATTATATCCCATAAGGCATATAAATAAGCAGTTCCTTTTGAATCACTTCCATTAATAATTTGTTCTTTATCATTATATACCAAAGCTCCATCTTTTTCTTTACTCCATCCTAAAAAAACATATCCATCTTTTTCAAAAAGATTTTGATTTAATGCTTTTGGCGTCCCATATATAAAACCAGTTTGAATACTCATAGATCCAGAAGTGTGACCATTTCCATCAAAACCAATACTATATGGAATACCTTTAGATGAAACTTCTAAATGAGTCATTTGATTAATTAATATTGTAGTTGGATTAACTCCTAAATTATCAGGTGTGTTTCCACTTATTACACTCCAGTTATTTATTTCATATCCTCCATCAAAAATAGCTGTTAGTTTAACTCTTTGATTAGAAAAATATTCACCAATACCTATAACTGAAGTAACATGAGAATCTTTTCTATCAATTTGTAGAGAATGATAATTTATACTTTGTATTCCAGATGGGAAAACATCTATAACTACCCCTGTATCAATTAATATAGAATTTGGATCAGAACTTTTAGATGCATATATCTCATAACTTCCTTGAGAAACATTATGAAATTCTATATCATTTCTATTTCTGGTAGTATCTGACATATTATAATATTCTACTCCATCTTGATATAAAGCTATATTTATTTGATTGTTATCCCAAACATAACCATTTTTCAAAATACTTACTACTGCGATACCACTAGCTGAATAATCTAAATTATTACCTATTTTAATAGATGCATAATAATATTCATTATTACTATAAAACTCTCCTACTACATAGGATATATCTCTTTTTCTAATAGAAGAATCCCCTTCATCTCCCATAACATAATAATCACTCTTTTGAGTTTGTTCTAAATATTTAATCATACCAGTAGATAAAGAAGTATATTTTTTAGATGTATAATCAATATCTGATGTAATAAGTAAAGTTTTTATATTTAATGTATTTAATACATCATTACAATTAGGAACAAATTTATTAAAAGATAAACTATCATCTGAGTTTAATTTAGAACCATCACAAGTAGTAGATGTTACTATATAGTCTTTTGTCCCAGAAAGATTTAAATAACTAACTATATTACCATAATTATTTAATTCGTTAACTCCAATATCCATAAAAGTTCTTAAAGCATATAATTCATTAGTTCTATCATAATGAAGTTTAGCTTTTGATTTAGTTCTTAAAAGAACATAGTTAGCAGACATTAAAGTAAGAGATAAAATAACTACCACTAATACTGTAATTGTTTCAATAAATACAAAACCTTTTTTATTCATTTTCTTATTCATATTATTTTATTCCTATTATATTAATATTATCACAGTATATTAATTTTTAAAAGATATTTAAAATAAAAAATCACTTTCGTGATTAATTATTATTTTCTTTTTCTACTTTTATTACTTCTTTCCCTTTATAAAAACCACACTTAGTGCACGCTCTATGAGGTACTAATGTTGCATTACAGTTAGGACAAATACTAATTGTTGGTGCATCTTTTTTTAAATGTGTTCTTCTTAATCTTTTAGCAGTTTTACTTATTCTTCTAGCAGGTAATGCACCAAATAATGTTATATCTAATTTCATAATATCCTCCACTTCTATATAAAATATATTATTTCAATGACTAGCATATTTTCTCATAAAAATGAAAAAATATCAAGTATTATTCATTAAAAAACTTTTTTTATGTTAAAATATAAATATAAAAGAGGTATTTTATGAAAATAATAGGTATTATTTGTGAATATAATCCATTTCATAATGGACACATATATCAAATAAATAAAATTAAAAATATATATCCAGATTCTATTATTATAGTTGTTTTAAGTACTTGTTTTACTCAAAGAGGAGAAACTTCAGTATTAAATAAGTATGAAAAAACAATTATAGCATTAAATCATAATGTTGATTTAGTTGTAGAACTACCCTATATTTATACAGTTCAAAGTGCAGATATATTTTCTAAATATAGCATTAAAATATTAAATGAACTTAAAATAGATACTTTAGTTTTTGGAAGCGAAACAAATAATATTGATTATTTTATTGATATAGCATCATCTTCATTAAATAATCCCTTATTTGATCAATTAGTAAAAAATAATATGGATAAAGGACTAAGTTATCCAAATAGTATAAATAATGCTTTAAAAGAATTAAATAAGAAACCTATTACTAAACCAAATGACTTATTAGCGCTTTCTTATATTAAAGAAATACTTCTAAATAATTATAATATAAAACCAATAAGTATTAAAAGAACTAGTTCTTATCATAATAAGAAAGAAAATAATTTTATTATAAGCGCAAATAATATAAGAAATAAATTTATCAATAATATTAACATTAAAAAATATGTTCCATTAGATGTATATAATATATTAAATAATAATAATATAATTAATAATGATAAATACTTTTAACTATTAAAATATAAAATTAAAAGTGAAAAAAATTTAACTAAATACGTAGATGTTAATGAAGGAATTGATAAAAGAATAATAAAGTATATTGACAAAGCAAAAGATTTGAATGATTTAATACTACTAATTAAAACAAAAAGATATACTTATAATAAAATATCAAGGATATTAAATCACATACTATGTTCATTTAAAAAAGATGAGTTTGATGAAGAACTTAAATATATAAAAATACTAGGCTTTAATAACAAAGGACAAAAATATTTAAACACAATAAAAAAAGATATGAACGTAAAAATATTAAATAGTTTAAACTATAATTATAAAGCTTTAATAGTAGAAAAAAGAATTAATGAAATATATAGCCTAGTATATAAACCATTTAATGAAGATAATTTAATACCAATTAAAAAGGATTAGTAATCCTTTTTTTATATTATTTCATTTATTATTTCATTCATTATATATATGTTTTTTTTTGCTATCTTTAAATAATTGTTTTCATAAATTATTAAACCTTTTTTAATAGCAGACTTAAAATTAAATACATCAAAAATATCAATATTATATCTAATATAAAAATCTCTAATGCTTATTCCTTCTAACATTCTAAGGCCTAGTATTACAAAATTTTCCATATCTTCTTTTTTAGATAGTAATAATTCATTTAATCTATATTGTCCATTTATATATTTGTTAAAGTTTTTAGTATTTTCATATCTTATATTATTTATATAACCAGAAGAACCTAAACCAAATCCAAAAAATTCTTTATTTTTCCAGTAATTTATATTATGCACGCTTTCATATCCATTTTTACTAAAATTAGATACTTCATAATGATTATATGATTTTCTCTTTAATTTTTTAACTATATATTTATACATTTTCTCTTCAATATCTTCAGATATATTTTTAACATTATTGTTAGATAAAAGAGTATTATCTTCTATTATTAATGAATAAGTACTTATGTGAGGCACATCTAATTTAATAAACTTATTTAAATCTTTTTTCATTTGAGAATATTTTTCATTTTCTATACCATACATAAAATCAACATTAATATTATCAAAATATTTTTTAGCAAGCTTTATTTTATATTTAATATCTTTTTTATTATGGTTTCTTCCTAAAAATTCAAGTTTTTTATTATTAAAACTTTGAATTCCAATACTTAATCTATTTACTTTATTTATAATTAAAATATTTAATAACTCTTCAGTAATATCATTTATATTACATTCAAAAGTAAATTCATATTCTTTATATAATTTAAATTTAGAAGTAATACTAAATAATTTATCAAGTTCTTCTTTATTTAATATTGATGGAGTACCACCACCTATATAAATAGTATTTACTAATTCATTATCATAATAAAAATCTACTTCTTTACTTAATGAATCAAGATATTTACTCGCCCATTTTTGATTATAATATAATTTACTAAAATCACAATAAAAGCAAATATTTTTACAAAATGGTATATGTATATAAACACTTTTCATATATTCTCCTACTATAAGTATACAATAAAAATGAACTAATTAATAGTTCATTTTAATCTTTCTTTTATTAAATTACTAAGAGCAGCCATATCATATCTTCCTTTAACTTTAGAAGAAACATCTTTTATTATTACTCCCATATCTTTCATACCAGATGGATTAATTTTATTAAAAGATTCATCTAATATTTTACATACCTCTTCTTCACTTAATTCTTCTGGTAAATAAGTTTTAAGTAATTTAATTTCTTTGTTAGCTTTAGTTATTAAATCTTCTCTTTTAGCTTTTTCAAAATCAAGTATGGATTCGTTTAAAGTCTTAACTTGTTTACTTATAATTTTAATAACCAAATCATCTGTTATATCTTCTAATTTATTATTTATTTTATCTAAATCAATAGCACTTTTAAGCATTCTTAGTGTAGCTAAAGCATCTTTATCATGTTTTTTCATTGCTAGGGTCATATCATTAGATATTTTTTCATATAACATATGTTACCCCTCCCTATTTTTTTTATTTCTCTTTTTTGCGTTTTTAATACCCTCTTTTTTTGCTAATTTATCTCGTACGCCAGGTTTAACATATTCTTTTCTTTTTTTACACTCTGAAAGAATACCACTTCTTTGAACTTTAACTTTAAATCTTTTTAATGCGTTTTCTATGTTGCCATCTTTAACATCAACGTGAGTCATTATTATCTACCCTCCCTTCGTTGACCAATTTAAATTATATTATAAATATCATAAAATTTCAAGGTTTATTTAAAATATTCAATTAAAAAAGCTTCAATTTGAAGCTTATTTTAACTGACTCATTACTTCTTCTGCAAAGTCTTCATTTCTCTTTTCTAATCCTTCTCCTACTTCATATCTTACTAGAGAAATTAAACTAGAGTTATTATTTTTTAAATAATCTTTTACTTTAAATGAAGAATCTTTTATAAATACTTGTTCTTCTAAAACTGTTTCTTCATAAAACTTATTCATTTTACCTACAACAATTTTCTCAGCAATATCTTTTGGTTTTCCTTCATTTATAACTTGCTCAGTAAGTACATTTTTTTCTCTTTCTATATCTTCTTTTGGAATAGAGTCTATATTAATATATTTAGGTCTCATAGCTGCAGCTTGCATTGCTACATCTTTTGCTACTTCTTCGTCTTCACCACTTATAACCACTAATGAAGAAATTTTACCTCCCATATGAATATAAGAACCAAATATTTCTCCTTCTTTTAATTTAATAATATTAAATCTTCTAAACGATAACTTTTCTCCTATTTTAGCAGTTAAATTAACTATTAAATCATTTATAGTACCTTCTTTAGTATTTAATTTTAATGCTTCTTCCATAGAAGATGCATCACTTTCTAATAAAGATTTACCTATTATATCTAATAAGCTTTTAAATTCATCATTTTTAGCTACAAAATCAGTTTCAGAGTTTAATTCTACAATAACTGCTTTATTACTATCTATATATATATTTGATAAACCTTCTGCTGCAATTCTATCTTGTTTTTTTAAAGCTTTAGTAATACCCTTTTCTCTTAAATAATCAATTGCTTTTTCAATATTAGCATTACATTCACTTAAAGCTTTCTTGCAGTCAAGCCTTCCAGCTCCTGTTTTATCTCTTAATTCTTTAACTTGACTTGCTGTAATATTCATATTTGCCTCCTAACTTAATGATGAAATTAATTCATCTTTCTTCATAGTAGAGTATCCTTTAATACCTCTTTCTTTACATAAGTTTTTTAATTCTGCAACTGTCATTTTAGAATAATCTTCTTTAACAACTTTCTTTTCTTCTTTAATCTCTACTTTTTCCTCTTGTTTTTTTACTTTTGGTTTTTCTTCCTTAGCATCTTCTTCTTTAATTTCTACTACTTTTGTTTCAAACTCAACTTCTTTAGCAAAATTTTGTACTTCTTCTTCTGATAAATAATCTATTAATTCAAGACCATTTGCTTCACATACTGCATTAGCTAATACTCCTAAAACTACTTTAACGCTTCTTACTGCATCATCATTAGCTGGAATTGGAAAATCAACATCATCTGGATCACAGTTAGTATCTACTAATCCAAATGTTGGTATATTTAACTTTCTTGCTTCTCTTAATGCATTAACTTCAATTCTTGGATCAACTACTATAATAGCTTTAGGAAGTCTCTCCATATTTCTAACACCTGATAATAATTTATCAAGTTTAGCATATTCTTTTTCAATTTTAACTACTTCTTTTTTAGGTAATAACTCAAATTTACCACTTTCTCTCATTGTTTCAATTTCAGTCATTCTTTTAATTCTATCTCTTATAGTTCTAAAATTAGTTAAAAGACCACCTAACCATCTTTCAGTTACATAGAAACTATCACATCTTAATGCTTCTTCTTGACAAGCTTCTTTTACTTGCTTTTTAGTTCCTACAAATAAAACTTTTCCTCCATTTTCACATATTTTAAGAAGTTCTTCGTAAGCTTCTTCAATTTTCTCTACTGTTTTTTCTAAATCAATGATATGTATATCATCTCTTGCAGTAAAGATATATTCTTTCATTTTAGGATTCCATCTTTTAGTTTGATGTCCAAAATGAACTCCCGCCTCCAATAAATAACTTTTAGCAACTACTGCCATAAAAAAATCCTCCTTCGTTTTTACTTCTGTTTACATCTTTTTTAATATTACACCTATTGGCACTAGTAATATTAAATCAATAAACATGTTTTTTGCTTAAAGCGTATTTATTGTAACATATATTTTAATAAATTAAAAGAAGAAATTTTTATTTCTTCTTATTATTATGGTTTAACTATAAAATTCAATCCTGTTGGTTTACCACCACTTGCACTAAACTTATCG
>CAYFQM010000013.1:15466-16396 GCA_964345385.1 uncultured Clostridium sp. | reverse complement strand
CTGTCCTTAATCGACTGAGAATACCGGAAGTGATTAAGTAAATAGATTTTGTTAAAGTGTTGTAGGAAAGTTGGATATTAGACTGAATTAGGAATGTTTTTAGGATGTATGAGTGATTTGGTATCCTCAATATACCATATGAAAATAAAGAAGAGTTGTCTGTGTTTATGTCATCAAAAATAAAAAAAACACCTTAATCGGTGTTTATTGTTCGGTTTGGTACCAATGGCCGGACTCGAACCGGCATGAAGTAAGCTTCGGTGGATTTTGAGTCCACTGCGTCTACCAATTCCGCCACACTGGCATTTACAAATTTATTATATCATATCTTATAGCAGTTGCAAGTGTTTTTTTCAAAAAAATTCCAATTGTGAACGGTAGTATATCATTGTGAATGAATTCCTAATGTAAATTTTAATTAGAAAAAAATAGAAAAATACAAAAAAATCAACAAATAATACTCATTTTTTTAAAAAGATGCGTATATTATAAATATAAAACGCTTTCTTTTTTTGAGGGGTAATCTCATTAACAACAGATAATAAAAAAATCAGTGTGGTGATCCGATGAATGAGTGAGATTAGCAGAAAAGAAAAGGCGTCTAATGAAACCATTTGGAGGGATCAATTATGAACGTATATTGGAAACCTACAGTGAATCAAATGATGAGTGAAGATGTTTTTAATCAATCACTACAAGAGGTTGAATGTAAGATTTCAGCTTGGGGTCAACGTGAGTTAGCATTAAGTGGTTTCTTATTAGCCTCATTTGTTGAACAAAAAGTAGAGGAATATAAACGTTCGTTTATTAAAATTGAAATGCCGTTTCATACAGAAGCAGAGTGTCAAGCTTATTTAGATGATTTTTCTCATGAATATGCTGAAGTTATTAAATTATTTCCTTATGACCGTTGGGTATGGGTTAAAAAAC
>CAYFQM010000013.1:6390-15456 GCA_964345385.1 uncultured Clostridium sp. | reverse complement strand
TAGAAGTGATACAATATGGGCCTTATGATATTCAGTGTGTTCATGTTCCTAGCCAAGTGCTAGATCATAAAGAATTCCCATTAGGTTAAGTTAGTATAGATGAGTTTGTCAATATCAAAGGAAAATCAATATAAGTCCGGAGAAGTTTTTTATATTGGAAAACTTTTAGTTGGACTATCGTCAGTTTTAGTATTAAAACAATTGAGCAACTAAGACTGATATCCAGGGATGAAATACACTTCTGTTTTCATAATTATATAGTTCTCTAATATATCTAAAATAAAAAGAGGGGGGGATTTCTAAAATTCCCCTCTTTTTCAAACTAGTTAAAGTCATTATCAGAATTAGACTTTATTTTAATTCATCGATAAACAGCTATTGAGGCAGAGTTGACTAATAAAAGAATATTTTCATTTAATAAGGGATAGGGTTAGATAAACCTTTTGATCATTTATCTAACTCTTTTAATTGGAAAAAAATTCATGAATAAATGAGTAAAAAAATTGTTTACAAACGTCAGTAAATGGTTTAAAATAATCAATGTGGAAAACAAAACAAAAAATGTCTCGGTAGCTCAGCTGGATAGAGCAACGGCCTTCTAAGCCGTCGGTCGGGGGTTCGAATCGTGTCGAGAACGCCATATTAAAATTAAATGCCTTAAATGGCATTTTTTTATGTTATTTATAAATAATATATGTTATAATTAATAAAGAATAGGAAGGGCTTATGTTTGGAAGTATTATATCTATAAATGATAAGAATGTTTTAATAGAGAATTTATCTAATAAAGTTGAAGCTTCTTTATTAGGGGTTCATATTGTATTTGAAGAAAAGCATTTAATAGTAGGTGAGATAGTTAATATAACTAAAGAATCTATTGAAGTAGTTTTAGTAGGTGAATTTGTAGATAATATATTTCATGGTGGTATTATTCATAGACCTAGTCCTTTTTCATTAATTAGAGTTATTAATACAGAAGAGGTTATTTCATTATTAGGAAAACAAGATATAGAAGGCGTTGATAGTATATATATTGGTAAAAGTACTGCTTATCAAGGATTTAATGTATCTGCTTCTTTAGATGACTTTTTTTCTAATCACTTTGCTATTATAGGTAATACTGGTAGTGGTAAAAGTAGTTTTGTTGCTAGATTATTTCAAAATTTATTTTTTAGAAAAGAAAATGTTCCAGTAAACTCTAGATTTTTATTATTTGATGTATATGGTGAATATAATTCTGCTCTTAGTATTATAAATCGAACACAATTTTGTAGATATAAATCTTTAACTAGTGATATTAGAAATAAAACTGCTAATATAATTAAAGTGCCACCGTGGTTTTTAGATGTAGATGATTGGGCACTTTTGTTAGAAGCTACTGATATTACTCAACTTTCTATTATAGAAAAAGCTTTAAAATACGTATATTTATTTAAAGAAGATGAAGAGAAAGTTATTATATATAAAGATCATATTATAGCTAAAAGTGTTCTTGGAGTTTTAGCTAGTGGAAGAACTCCTGTTCAAATAAGGGACCAAGTTATAGCGGTTCTTACTTCATTTAATACAGCTAATATAAATTTGGATTCTAAAATAATGCAGCCTGGTTATGTTAGAACATTAAAACAATGTTTAAATGTAGATCAAAGTGGTAAAATTAATACTATACAACTTGTTATAGAATATTTAGAACAGTTTATAAATGAAAATTTAGTATTTGAAGCATCAGCAAGAGAAAGAGTATATTCATTAAAAGATCTTCATACTGCTTTTGAGTTTGCTTTATTAAATGAAGGGGTACTTAAAAGTGATAAAGTATATGATATGAATAATATATTAAAAGTAAGGCTAGAAGGTATATTAAATAGTGCTTATTCAACGTATTTTGATGTAGAAGAGTATATTTCTATACCAGAATATTTAAATGCTTTATTTACTACTATAAATGGTGAAAAAGCTCAAATAGTTAACATGAATCTTAATTTTATAGATGAGAGGTTTGCTAAAACATTAACTAAAATATATTCTAAAATGATATTTAATTATTCTGCTAATTTAGAAGAAAGAGGCTCTTTTTCAGTTCAAATAGTATTAGAAGAAGCTCATAGATATGTTCAAAATGATAATGATATTAATGTAATAGGTTATAACATATTTGATAGAATAACAAAAGAAGGAAGAAAATATGGTGTTATATTAGGATTAATTACTCAAAGATTAATAGAATTGTCTTCTACTGCTTTAAGTCAATGTTCAAACTATATAATATTTAGAATGTATCATCCAGGAGATTTAAATATAGTTAAAGATATAACTTATAGTGTATCAGTAAGTAATATAGAAAAACTTAAATCATTAAGACCTGGTGTCGCACTTTGTTTTGGTAATGCATTTAATATACCTTTAATGGCTAAAATAGATATGCCTAATCCAAAACCAGATTCAGCTAATATTAAAATAGCTCATAAATGGATAAAAAAAATTGATTAGTATTAATCAATTTTTATTTTATTAAATAAGGCTCTTCCTTTGTTCCAACTCCGGAACGATACATTACATCTTTAGCTAAGTTTATAACTAAGTGTATTCCTCTCATGTTAGAAGCATCAGTTGGATAAAGTCCATATGAATCAAAATAATATATTTTATAAGTGTTATCTTTAACAGCAGTTAAAGTATGCGAAGAAGAAAGTGTTGATAAAAAGTTATAATTCATACATGCTCTATCATTAACAGTAGTGCAGTGTTTATCTAAGCTAGCATACATATAATCTGATACTGTAATAAGACTTATTAAATATTCATCTTTACTCATTACTGAGCACTCAATACTATTGTCATTTGTTTTATCATTAAGTGCTCTTTTACCAATACATATTTTTTTGCTTACTAGTTTTCCTCTTAATGTATCAGGTATTATCTCACTATTAGTTTCCATTTCTAAAAGTAAATCTTTTATTTTACTTACTTCAAAATCATTTATTCCACTAGAAGAATGATCTTCATCATAAGAGTTATGTCTATCATCCCACACATATGAGTCTTCTGTTTTAACTGTTTTAATTAACGTAACAGTATTATCTTTATTGATTTTAATTATTTTATATAATTCTTCATTAAGTAATACAAAGTTATTATTAACATCTCCTCTAAAAAAGTACCCATCGGTTCTTTTATATAAGCCTTTATCAGTAGTTACAATTTTATTATCAGATATTATTTTCTTATATAGTTCTAAACTTTGATATCTATCTTGGCAATTTAAATATGGAGTATATATATATTTATTATTAATGTTTTTTATGCTTGCATATGCAACGCATCCTTCAGGATTATCTAATACTTTTTCAATAGGCTTTGCAATTCCTAAGTTAACCATAGTATTATAATAAAGTAGTTTTTCTTTTCCTAAAGTAGGCAAATCATTAGGGTGAGAATCAAAATACACTTTAGCTTTTTCCACTATTATTTCTTCAAATCTTTCATATGTAACTTTTTTATTTCCTCCTGCAGTAATAAAATAAACTATTAATATTATTAATATTAATCCTCCTACTACTGAAGATGCTACAATTATTAATTTTTTTAAGTCATTTGACATAATATCACTTCTCTTTCATTATTAATTATACATTATTATAAAATATTAAACAATTATTTTAATTCATTATATACTTTTTCTATATCAAATACTTCTTTATTTTTATATTCAGGAATAATATGTAAGTGATAATGTTTTACTTCTTGAAGTGTTCCATTATTTTGAACTAATCTTATTCAAATTGGTTTATATTTTTCGTTTATTAAATTAATAATTATTTTACTAGCTTTATTTATTTCACATAAATATTTTTCATCTATATCAAAAATATCAGTAAAGTGTTTTTTAGGTATAATTAAAGTATGTCCTTTACTTATAGGATTAATATCAAGAAAACATCTAACATGCTCATTTTCATATATAGTATATGATGGAATATCTCCTTTATTAATATCACAAAATAAACATTTCATTTGATTCACCTCTAATAAAATTATAACATAGAAAAAGAGATTATTAATCTCTTTTTTTTATAACAAGTGAATTACCTTTTTCTGGAATTTTATAATTTGATAATTCTTGAACAACTTCTACTTCAATTGCTACTGTTCCAGTTGCTTCTTCTTGTTCAATAGTATAAAATCTTCTTAATTCACTAACTATTTCTTCTGTTGTTCTATTCTCAAAACCAACATCTTTTTTAGGAAGAGTATCATATAATTCTGTGAAATTTTTAAATTCAATTTTATCAATTATTTTAAGAATTAGATATTCTTCTAGTTCAGGTTCTTTTGACATTTTTATATAATCACCAATTTTCATAGCTTTTCTTCTGTGATCATTAGTTCTTACTTCATAAATTTTTTCACCTGTGGAAACCAAATAAAAATATTCTGATTTTATAAGCATTTCATGAATTGTAGCACATTCTATTTCTTCCATAAATCCTCCTATAATAATATTAATTACAATAACTTATTGCTTATTATATTTTCTAAAATATAATAAAAAAACAGATTATTTATCTGCTTTTTTACTACTTAGGAAAGATACTTTTTCTGCGATTACATCAATGCTATATTTCTTTTCATTATTTACTTCATAGCTGCTTGTTTGAATGCGTCCTTTAACTCCAACTATATCTCCTTTTTTACAATATTCACAACAACTTTCAGCTATTCCATTCCATAATATACATCTTATAAAATCTGTTTCATATTCACCATCTGAGTTTTTATAGCTTCTTGGAACTGCTACTGTAACTAAAGTTTTCTTTTTATTACTTTCAGTTGTTGTAATTTCTGGATCACTTACTAGTCTTCCAGCCAAAACCACTTGATTTAACATGTCTTCCTCCTTTCATAATAAAAATACTAAATAATTATTAAAGAAGAAAAAGAATACTTTTAATATTTATAGTTTATTTATTATTAAATATATTAATATTTTATAGTAATAATATAGATTTATACTATATTTATTAAATATTGATAATTCTTATTTTATATTTAACAATATTTTTAATTATTGTTTATAAATAATGAATTCTTTACATAAATTAATATTTAGAGTATAATTAAATTATGAATAGGGTAGATAAAGAATATGAAAATATTTATGAGAGTTATCTATTTAATATATCTAATATGATATATTGTTTAATTTACTCTTCACTTCCAAAAAATGAATATAAAAATGCTATAAATTATATAAGAAAAAAATTTAAAGAATATAAAAAGAATTTAAGAAATCATGGTGTTTTAATAAGTGAAAAAGAATTTGTTTCTGATATTAAAAAGTGTGTTAGAGATTTAAGAAAAAATGAAAAAAATGAAATGTTTAATGCGGTTCTTAATATGATAGTAGATACTTATTCAAAAGAACATATTATTGATAATGAGTTTATAAATCTTAGTATAGATTTTTTAAAAGATCACGGATGTATTAATAATAAAGAAGAAGAATATAATTTTTTAGAAATGATAAATTTAAGAGTAGAAGATTTTGGAGTGAATAATGAAGGAATATAATAAAATATTAAAAAAATTAAAAGAAAAAGAAGTATTAACTTATGAAGAAGTTGAATATGTAATAGATAGTTATATAACTGGATTTTTAGATGATAAACAAATGAGTAAATTTATTATGCATATATATAATAATGGATTAACAAAAGAAGAATGCTTTTATTTAACTAAAGCTATGGTTTCTACTGGAGAAATAATTGATTTAAAAAAATTAAAATATCCAAATGTTGATAAACATTCTACTGGTGGAGTAGGTGATAAAATATCTATTATAGTAGCTCCTTTAGTAGCATCTTTATTATTATGTGTTCCTAAAATGAGTGGTAGATCTCTTGGTTTAACTGGAGGAACTGTAGATAAATTAGAAAGTATACCTGGATATAAAGTAGATTTAAATAAAAAAGAGTTTTTTAATATATTAAATAAAGTAGGGTGTGCTGTGATATCTCAAAGTGAAACTATTGCTCTTGCTGATAAAAAGATATATGCTCTTAGAGATGAAATAGGTGCAGTTGATTCAATACCTTTAATAGCAAGTTCAATTATGTCTAAAAAGATAGCATCTGGTTCTGATAATATAGTTATAGATTTAAAAGTTGGTTCTGGTGCTTTTATGAAAACTATAGAGGATGCCACAAAGTTATCTAGAACTATGATAGATATAGGTAAAAGTTATAATAGAAAAGTAGTTTGTATACTAAGTGATATGGATAATCCATTAGGAAGAAATATTGGTAATAAATTAGAGATAATGGAAGTAATTGATTTCTTTGATGGGGTATATGATAAAAGACTTTATGAATTAGTTATTAAAATAAGCTCAGTTATGGTAAGTGTTGGAAAAAATATTTCAATAAGAAAAGCTACTAAAGAAGTTAAACTAGCTTTAGATAGTGGTCTTGCTAAACTTAAATTTTATGAATGGATAAAAGCTCAAGGTGGAAAAATAAAAGACCTTAAAATAAATGCTAAGAAATATATTATCTCTTCTTCTAAAACTGGTTATATAAATAAAATAGATGCTCATGCTTTAGCTCAAGTAGTATATGATTTAGGTGCTGGAAGACATAAAAAAACAGATAAAATTGATTATGATGTAGGAATTATTATTAATAAAGCACTTGGAAGTAAAGTTACTAAAGGAGAAGCTTTAGCTGTGATATATTATAATAAAGAAATAGATGATATGTATAATAAAGTAAGAAAAGCATTTACTATAGAAGAAAAAAAGAAAAGAATAAAAAGTATAGTTTATAAAACTATAAAATAAAGATAACTTGTTTAGTTATCTTTATTTATTACTATATATTCTTCTAAAGTTAGATTTTGTTCATATATTGTTTTAGCATCTTTTCCAACATATCTAAAGTGCCATGGTTCATAAGCATAACCAGTAATAAAGTCTTTGTCTTTTTGATATCTTTCAATAAATCCATATTTATGAGCATTTTCTTTTAAAAATTTATATTCTTTAGTGTCAGCAAAAGATTCTTCTGTATAGTTAAAATCTATTGCTAAACCAGTTTGATGTTCTGAGTGTCCTTCTTTAGCAGAATATATTAATGCATGATTTAAACCATATTTATTTGTTGAGTAAGCAAACAAATCTTTTTGTTTATTGCTTGTTCTATATCCTGATACTACATTTAGTTTTAATCCTTCTTCTTTAGCATCATCTATAAGTTTTTTTAAGTCTTCTACTATTACTTTTTTTACTTTTTCATAGCTTGATGAATATTCTTTTGATAGAGTAATTAAATCATTAGCTTCAAAGTTATTAGGAAGTTTATTATATTTATTTACTAATACTAATGTATCATGAGGATTATTTATTTCTTTAACGTTACTATAAAATTCTTTATCAAGGCCAATTTCTACATATTTAACTACTTTATCATAAGTATAATTTGTACTTTGTTCATACTTAGTATATCTATCAAGATGAATAATATCAAAAGCTTCACTTTTTTTATATTCAAGTAAATAGTCATATTTAGTATCAAGTAAATAATTTTTAACATCATTAATATTAAAAGTTAATTCTATTTCTTTAACTTCTTTTTCAGTATAGCCTAAATTAATAAGTTCATCATAATATTTATATTTACCAACTATAGTAGTTGTTTTATTTTGATCACTTAAAAAGTAATAAAGCATATATATTATTAAAAAAGTTATAGTTAGCATAAATATAGAGTATAAGAATTTTTTCATTTTCTTCACCTCTATTATTAATATACTATATTTTTATTTTAATATATAGTTTTACATGTAAAACTATATATTAATACTTTACATTTAATAGTTTTATTAAATAATAGGGTATTATAGCAATAATTATTCCAGAAATAACATCTATAATAACATGTTGTTTTATAAATAAAGTAGAAGCTATTATAGCAATACATAGTGTAATATAGATTATTTTATTCTTTAAATTAATATCTTTAAGCTCTATTATATAAAGTATCCAAAGCATAGATAAACTGCAGTGTAGTGAAGGAAAACAGTTTACTGGTGGTGAATCAATTAAATATATTAGTTTAGTAATAATAAAATTAGGTTTTGGTCTTATTATAGTAGTAGGGTAAAACGCAAATATTAAGTTAGATATTATTACTACTAATATATAAGATAAACAATATCTTATAAATGTTTTTTTGTTATCATTGTATATTATTAATGGAATAAAAAACAAAAATATAAACCAAATGCAGTAAAAAATAACAAATAATTCAATAAATGGTATTACTTTATCATATTTACTTCCAATAACTATAGGTGGTCCTTGAATTAATTTATTAAAAAAATAAAATATTGTTTGAAATATAATCAAAACAATAATTATTAATATAACCTTTAAATTGTTTTTATTTATATATTTTTTCATATTTAATTTAAATCAATATATTCATTTTTATTAAAGTTATGTTCTTTTGAATCTAATTGTAATAATCTATTAGTATCTATTAAAAAGAAAGTATGTCTATTATTTGGATTATGTTCATCATCATTCCAAGTTGCATCTATATGAAGCCATCTATTATCTAAATAAAGCGCATTCCATATATGATTATCAGTAGCTATTTTAAAATTAGGCACGTTTAATCTATCTAACATAATAGCTAATGAATCGGTATAACCACTACATACACTTTTTCCATATAATAAAGCTCCAGTTGCTTTATATGAATCAGAATAATAATCTCCTTCAACATAATAAGAATCATATTTATTATTTAAAATTAAATAGTCATGTAACCTTTTTATATTTTCTTTATTTCCAGTAGTTATATTTAATTCATTAAATATAGTATCTATTTTATCATTAATATTATCTATATCATTTTCATTATAAAGTTTTACAATTGCTATGTTAATAGGTTCGAAAACAGAGTCACCGTCAGCAAAAGAGCCCTTCAAGGCCATGCTGAGTATTGTAGTTAGAATAATTGGCATGAGTATAATAATAGCCAATGCTTTTTTATCACTTAAAAT
>CAYFQM010000013.1:0-6380 GCA_964345385.1 uncultured Clostridium sp. | reverse complement strand
TTAAAGTTTTATTATATTTAAATATATTTCATTTTCATTACTTATAACTGTATTATAATGAACATAAGTATTGTATGGAGAAACAAAGTTATTCATTAAAGTTAATAATTTTTGATCGTTAGCAATTTCATTAACATCTTTATAACACTCTGTATATTCTAAAGGACAATAAAAAGTAAAAGTATCCCATCCATTATTTAAAACAGTATAATATATATTATAAAGTTCTTCTTTATTATTTGGAATAAAATTATCTGTGTTTTTAAACTTTTTATATTCATATGTTTTTTTATATTCACTTACTTCTTTAGGTATATTTATAGTATTAGATAAATATTTATGAAATTTATCTGCTATATATAAATAAGTATCATATCCTTTAGTAGCAATAAAAAGTAATATAAAAACTAATATAATAGTAAGTAAAATATTAACTAATGTTTTTGTCATATCATTCTCCTAATCCAAGTATATCAAAATAAGTAGACATTATCTACTTATTTATTATTTACTAATTTATTTAATCTTCTTTTATATCTATCTCTAGTATTAGCTTTTATAATACCTTTTGAAGCAGTTTTATCTATTTGTTTAAGTGCATCTTGTAAGTTTTTTTCAGCTTCTTCTTTAGTATTAGCTTTTTCTACTTTTTTAATAGCTGTTTTCATAGAAGAAAATATCATATTATTATTTTCAGTTTTCTTTTTTGTTACTAAAACTCTTTTAATAGAACTTTTTATATTAGGCATAATTACACCTCCTTAAAACCTATTTAATATTATCAAACAAAAAATAAAAAATCAAGTGTGCATTATAGAAAAAACATAATATATGTGTTATTATATTAACAAGTTATAAAGAAATTCGAGGTAGGTATGTTAAAAGAAAATACAATTATAACTCTTGATAATAATAAAAAATATACAGTATTAAGAGTTAAACAATATAATAATAAAAACTATGCTTTAATTACTGATTTTAAAGAAGGAAATCATGTTGTTGAATCAACGAGAACAGATAATGAATTAAAAGTAACATTTGTAAATGATCCTAAAGAAAGAGAATTACTTGCTAGTATATTTTTAAAAGAAAGTTTAGCAGAGTTAAAAGAATTAAAGAAAATTTAATCATATATGGTGAGGTAAAATGATTATAGGAAATTATAAAGAAAATGTTAATAGAACTTTAATATATAATAAAATAATTAATGATTATCTAAAAACAATAGATAATGGTTCTTTTGCTAAAGAAAATACTTTTGATTGATATATCATTAGATAAATGGGTTAGATTAGAAGCTAAAACAGTTTGTACTCATAAAATCGATGGTATTAAAATATTATCTTCACCTTATGATCAAGAACAAGCAAAGAAAGAACCTAATAGAAAGTATGGGGAGATGATGTTTGTTGAAGTGCCATCTTTTTTCCCGAGACATTATTTCGTTGATTATGATAAATTATATTATAATTATAACTATTTATATTATAATATTTCATTATTATTTCATAAATTTATGTGTGAATATGCTCGTGAATGTGGTATACCTTTTGAAACAGATGTTAATTATAGTATTTCAAGAAGTGAAGCAGAAAAACTTTGTGATAGACAATTACTTAGATTGCCTACACATGGTTATAATTAATAAATCATTGACTTCAACTAATATAATTGTTATAATTAATTCATTCGTAAAACAAGCGATGAAGAGGGTATATAATTAGTGTTTTTTAGAGAGCTATTACTTGGTGAAAGATAGTAAATACATTATATATAAATCACTTCTGATGTTACTCATGGATAAGATGAGTACGGCTAAAACCGTTATTAAATAAAGAAAATTAAAGGATGGTACCGTCTTTTTAGACTCCTTGTACTGTTCTTTTTTATTAGGAGGAAAACATGAAAAAGTTTAAAAGTTTATCTAAACTAAGTATTAATGATAATGAAGAAAGATTAGTTAAGTTTTGGAAAGATAATGATATTTTAAATGAATCTATTAAAAATAGAGAAGGAAAAGAAAATTTTGTTTTTTATGATGGACCAGCTTACGCTAATGGGTTTCCTGGAATACATCATATACTTGCTAAAGCTTTAAAAGATATTACTTGTAAATATAAAGCTATGCAAGGATATAAAGTAGATAGAGTAGTAGGATGGGATA
Source organism: uncultured Clostridium sp. (assembly GCA_964345385.1). Lineage (GTDB taxonomy): Bacteria > Bacillota_I > Bacilli_A > RF39 > UBA660 > CAG-1000. Next base: position 4,216 of record CAYFQM010000013.1, on the reverse strand, counting down.
CTCATGGATTACCTACTGAAGTTAATGTTGAAAAGCAGCTTGGATTTACTGATAAAAAAGATATTGAAGCTTATGGAGTAGAAAAATTTAATGAAGAATGTAAGAAAAACGTAAGACTTAATGAAGGATTATTTGTTGAGTTTACTGAAAGAATGGGACAGTTAATTGATACATATAATGCTTATATTACATTTGAAAATGATTATATTGAAAGTGAGTGGTGGGCACTAAAGAAGTTTTTTGATGCAGGGTTAGTATATCATAGTTATAGAGTACTTCCATATTGTCCTAGATGTGGAACAGAGCTTTCTACTCATGAAGTAAGTAGTGAATATAAAGAAGTTAGTGTTAACTCAGTTATTTTATCATTTAAATTAAAAGGGAAAGATGAATATTTTCTTGCTTGGACTACTACACCATGGACTCTTCTTGCTAATGTAGCACTATGTGTTAATCCAAATGAAACATATGTTAAAGTAAACTCTAAAGGTAATATTCATTATTTAGCAAAGGCTCTTGGTGAAACTGTTTTAGGAGAAGAATTTGAAGTATTAGAAACATTTAAAGGAAAAGACTTAGAATATATTGAATATGAACAATTAATGCCGTTTTTAAAGCCTGAGGGTAAAGCTTTTTATGTTACATGTGATGAATATGTAACTATGGAAGATGGAACTGGTATTGTTCATACAGCACCTGCTTATGGAGAAGATGACTATAGAGTATGTAAAAAATATAATATACCAATGCTTAGTCCAGTAGGGTTAGATGGAAAATATAACTCTGGTCCATGGAAGAATAGATTAGTAACAGATTCTGCTTTAGAAGAAGAAATAATTTCTTGGTTAAAAGAAAATAATAAACTATTTAAGAAAATTAAACTTATTCATAATTATCCATTTTGCTGGAGATGCAAAAGCCCTTTAATATATATGGCTAAAGATGCTTGGTATATTGAAGTATCTAAAATAAGAGATGATATAGTAAAAGCTAATAAAAAAGTAAATTGGTTTCCTAGCTATATAGGAGAAAAAAGATTTGGTAACTGGCTTGAAAATGCTCAAGACTGGGGTATATCAAGAAATAGATATTGGGGATGCCCAATACCATTATGGACTTGTGAATGTGATCATTTAGAAATGATTGGTTCAATAAAAGAGTTAAAAGAAAAAGCAATAGAGAAAATAGATGAATCAATAGATCTTCATAAACCATATGTAGATAATATTCATTTAAAATGTCCTAAATGTGGTAAAGAAATGAAAAGAATACCAGATGTAGTAGATGTATGGTTTGATAGTGGATGCGTTCCATTTGCACAATATCATTATCCATTTGAAAATAAAGAATATTTTGAGTCTCATTATCCAGCAGACTTTATCGCTGAAGGATTAGATCAAACAAGAGGATGGTTTTATACTCTTATAGTAATAAATACATTCTTATTTGGTGAAAGTCCATATAGAAATGTATTAGTAAATGATTTACTTTTAGATAAACATGGTCAAAAAATGCATAAATCTAAGGGTAATGCAGTTGAACCATTTAATGTATTTAAAACTTATGGCGCAGATGCTACTCGTTGGTATATGCTTCATACAAGTCCTGTATGGGTACCACTAAAGTTTGATGAAGATGGGGTTAAAGAAGTAAATTCTAAGTTCTTTCGCACTTTAAGAAACACTTATACATTCTTTGAAATGTATGCTAATGCTGATAAAATAACTATTAATGATTTTGATGCAGAATATAAAGATTTAGAAGATATAGATAAGTGGTTATTATCTAAATATAATAACTTAATTAAAGAAGTAACTCATTATATGGATGAATATGATTTTCATAAATCAGTTCGTTTAATACAAGACTTTGTATGTGATAATTTATCAAATTGGTATATTAGAAGAAATAGAAGAAGATTTTGGGAAAGTGATTTAACTATATCTAAAAAAAGTGTTTATAAAACAACTTATGAAGTTTTATTAGGACTTTCTAAATTAATCGCTCCACTTAGTCCATTCTTAAGTGAAGAAATATATCAAAATCTAACTGGTAATAAAAGTGTATTTTTAGAAGATTATCCTAAAGTAAATGAAAAACATATAAATAATGCTTTAGAAGAAAAAATGGACTTAGTAATAGAATTAATTAGTATATCTAGAAACTTAAGAGAAACAGCTAAAATTAAAGTAAGGCAACCTATTAGTGAAGTAATATTTGAAAAGAAACATGAAAAACTAGTAAGTGAGTTTACTTCATTAATAAAAGAAGAGTTAAATGTTAAAGAAGTTTTATGGAAAGAAGACTTAAGTAAATATATAAAAGTTATATATAAACCAAACTTTTCAGAAGTGGGTAAACTTTTAGGAAATAAACTAGGAGAGTTTACTAATATATTAAATAATCTTTCTTTAAAAGAACAAAAAGAGTTAGATGAAGAAAGTTTAGTAATTAAATTAGGTGGGGAAGACTTCAATGTAAAAAGTAGTTATGTATTAAAAGAAACTAAGGCATTAGATGGATATGTAGGAATAACTCTAAACTATAAAACAGTGGTATTAAATACTACTTTAACAGAAGATCTTATTTCTGAAGGATTAGCTCGTGAACTAGTATCTAAGATTCAAAACTTAAGAAAAACATTAGACTTTGATATATCAGATAGAATAGAAATTATTTATGAAGCAGATAAAGAATTAAATAAAGTAATAAAAGAAAACTCTGATTATATTAAAGAAGAAACACTAGCGATTAAATTAGATGAAGGTAAAGGAAGAGAAACATTTAATATAAATGATAAAGAAATAAAAGTTACTATTTCAAAAATAGTATAATAACAAAAAAGCTTATACACGACTGTATAAGCTTTTTTATTGACTTATAAAAGAAAATATGGTTATTAAGTGCTGTTTTAGCAGCTCTGTTAGCATTAAATGGTTGTGGTAATACTGAAGAAAAGAATGTTGAAAAAGAAGAACAATCAGAGGTTAAGATTGTTGAAATTAATTCAACTGAAAAAGAAGAAGATTCATTAAAACAATTGGTATTAGTTATTGATGGAGATAAAGCAATTATTCATGTTGGAAAAAATATAGGTTCAATCAATTATAAGTATATATTAAATTATGATGATAATATAATACGGGCATTTATGGACGGTAAATCATATTATATAGTAGGAGATAATGCACTTTTAATTGCAGAAACAATAGCTGGTGATTGTGAAATTATTTATTTTAAAGAAGAATTAGAACAAACAAGAAAATTAATACCAGGAGGTTAAGTTAAAACTTAACCTTTTTATTTGTAAATAAGAATACTTGAATAAATTAAACAATAATAATATAATATTATTAAGGATGTGAATGAGTATGAAATTTATTATAACAGCAGGAGGAACTGGAGGACATATATATCCAGCAGTAGCTGTTTTAGATGAAATAAAGAAAGATAAAAGTAATGAATACTTATATATTGGCACTAAAAATAGAATGGAAGCAGAGTTAATTCCTTCTATGAAAATACCATATGAAGAATTAGAAATATATGGGTTTTCTAAAACTGATATGAAAAGAAACATTAAAAATATTTATTTAATATATGCTTCTTATAAAAAATCATTAAAAATAATAGATGAGTTTAAACCAGATGCAGTAATAGCTTTTGGTGGTTATGTAACTATGCCAGTATGTTTAGCAGCTAAGAAAAGAAAAGTAAAATTCTTTCTTCATGAACAAAATAAATTACCTGGTAAAACCAATATTATATTATCTAAATTTTGCGAAGCTTGTTTTATTTCATTTCAAGATTCATTTAATAAATTAAAATCTAAAAATACAATATTTTCAGGTAATCCAGTTTCACAAAGAGCAGTTAAAATAAAAAAAGCAGATAAAGAAAAGTTAGGTTTTTCTAAAGATAAGAAACTTATTATTATAGTTATGGGTTCTTTAGGAAGTACTTCTGTTAATAAAAGACTATTAGATTTTTTAAGAAACTATAAAAAGGAAGATACTGAGATATTATTTATTACTGGAAAAAACAATTATAAAGAGTTAAGTAATAATTTAGTAGTTCCTTCTAATGTAAAAATGGTTGAGTTTTTTAATGATTTACCTAGTTTAATGAAAGTAGCAGACTTAATAGTTTCAAGAGCGGGTGCTTCTACTATAGCTGAGATATTAGCTACTAAAATACCTTCTATTTTAGTTCCTAG
>CAYFQM010000012.1:0-19547 GCA_964345385.1 uncultured Clostridium sp. | reverse complement strand
TTTATTTTATCTTCATTAATACCTTTTTTAATACTTCCCTTTACAATAATTGTAATGTCTTTAATAGTTTTTTCTGATAATCCACCTGTACTAGATATAAATAATACTTTTTTCACATTATTTCCTCCCTGTATATATTAATCTTAACATTTTTAGTATAATTTAGTATAATTATGATATACTAAAAATGTTAAGGAGAAGTAACATGAATATATATGGAATTATTGCAATTTTTTGCGCACCTATATTAGGAGTAGAAATTTTAACAAAAAAAGAAAAATTAAATTGGAAAGAATTAGTATTAGTATACTTAAGATATTTGTTTCTGATAAATCTAGTGACTTCTATAGTTGTATATGTTCTAAAAGGACATAATGAGTTTATTTCCACATTCTCATTCTTTATTAAATATGGAGTTATGAATATTACTTTTTCTGCTTTTATAGCACTTTTTGAAATAGCACTTAAAAAAAATATAAAGGTTGATTTAAATGAAAAAAAGAGTAATAACTAAAGCAATTATCTTTCATGCTATTATTTTATTTATAATGCTTCTTGCGATTATAGAAAGCCATGTTTATGAAAAATTTGGAATTATTGATTTAAAACAAGTATTTTATAATATAGAAATTCCTATAGGGAAAGCGAACGGCAACTTTTTTAATAAAGGAGTGGACTATGTATTACCTAGATACTTTTTATTATTGTTCTTTTATTCTATAATTTTATATATTTTTTATAAACTTGAAATAAACATTTCATTTAGAAATTTTAAGAAAATAAATTTAAATAACATCTTAAAAAAACTTCGATGGCTTATAGTAACTTTGGTATTTATAGGAAATATATTTTTATTAAATAAATATTTTCAGCTTTTTGATAATATTAAAAATCAGTTCTCTACTACAGAAATTTATGAAAAATACTACGTTGATCCAAGCAAAGTAAATATAACAATGCCAGAATATAAACGTAATTTAGTTTATATTTATGTAGAGTCATTAGAGACTTCTGAATTATCAATAAATAACGGAGGTTATCGTGAAAAGTCGATTATTCCCGAAATAGAAAAGTTAGCTCAAAATAATATTAATTTTTCTAACACTGATAAATTAGGTGGATTTTATCAAGCGTATGGTACGACTTATACTGTTGCAGCTATAATTGGGCAAACTTCTGGACTTCCATTAATACCTTCAGGTAAAAAAGATGGAAACAGTCAAAACCTAACGGACGAAGTATTGACAAAAGCTTATTCACTTGGTGAAATATTGAAAAATCATGGCTATAAAAATTATTTTATGTTTGGTTCGGATAAAAATTTTGCTGATCGATCTGGATATTTAGAAGGACATGGGGAATATGAAATTTTTGATTTTCAATCAGCAAAAGATAATCAGTACATTTCTAATGATTATAGTGTTGACTGGTGGGGATTTGAAGATAAAAAGTTATATGAGTATGCTAAAATAAAATTAAGCGAAATATCAAAAAATGATGAACCATTTAATTTTTCACTACTAACAGTTGATACTCATCCTTATGGTGGATATTTAGATGAAACTTGCAATGTCGACGATAGTTTAACCGGATATGAAAACGTGTACAAATGTGCTAGTAAAATGTTAAGTGATTTTATAAAATGGTTACAAAAGCAAACATTTTATAAAAATACTACGGTTATAATTACTGGGGATCACTTAAATATGGTGATTGATGGTATTCATGAAAAGTTACCTGCTGACTATGAAAGAACAGGGTTTAATATTTTTATGAATTCTGCTGTTAAAACGAAATGTACTAACAACAGAATATTTACTACATTTGATATGTACCCAACAACACTTTCTGCAATGGGTGCAATTATCGAAGACGAACGCTTAGGATTTGGAACAAACTTATTTTCTTGTAAAGAGACATTAGCAGAAGAAATTGGTCTAAACTATTTTCAACAAGAACTCGAAAAAAATTCTTATTATTATAAATTTTGTTTGTTACACGGACTGTGTAATAAACAATCATAACTATTAATTATTGAAAATTTTGCTAAACTGTAATTGAGGTATAAAATTATAAAACTAAACTTATATGATTTTGATGGAACAATATACGATGGAGATTCTTCAGTAGATTTTTTTCTCTTTTGTTTAAAAAAAGAAAAGAAAATTCTGAGAAGTTTCCCAAAAATGATTTATAGTGCAATAAAATATATGCTAAAAATTATTGATATAACTGAATTTAAGAATACTATATTTTCTTTTCTTAAATACATAGAAGATATAGAAAAATTAGTAGATGAATTCTGGGAAAAGAACACTAGTAAAATTAAAGACTTTTATTTTCTTCAAATCTTGGAGTTCCTGTAAATCCGAAATATTGAGCATTTGTAAATGTTTTTGCAATCTGCTTATGCATATCACTGAACTGACTTCTATGGCATTCATCTATTATAAAAACTGTTTTTTTGTCTTTATATTTTTCCATTATGGATTCATATCTTGGATTAGAACATGCATTAGACATTCTTCAATCACCTCTTTAAACCACTTACTATCTTTTAAGCAACCAATCAATTATATTTTTATGAATTATGCCATTTTGTGATAAATCAAATTTATCCATTGAAAGAACATATTTTGGATAGTTATCTTCTATTCTTTTATAAGCATTAAATTCTCTATCAATTACTGTTTCATCACTTAAAATGTAAGCAACTTGAATATATATTTTTTTATTAAACCTTGTTGCTATAAAATCTATTTTGCCATTTTCTAATGTACCAATATTAACATTATATCCTCTAGCAATTAGTTCATTATAAACAATGTTTTCAAGATAAGCACCAATTTGTTCTTTTTTTCCTTCACTTAAAATATTAGTAAAACCTAAATCAGTTAAATAATATTTATATTTACCTTTAATAATTCTTTCTTTAACATAATTGTTTAATTTTTTAGGATCAGTATATTCCTCGTAATCGTAATCTTCAAAGTTAATATAGATAATATGATTATCATCAACATTATTTTCTTTTAGCTCATCTATTATTTGTTTTAAAATAACTGATTTTCCAGAACGTCTAATACCAATTAACACTTTAATTAACTCTTAATCATAAAATGGTCTAATTAATTTTAAATATCTTTCACGAATAACCATAATCCATCTTCCTTTCTTATATATACATTATAATACTATTTTAATTTTTGCCAATTTATTACGGCACAGAGTAATTTTTTTTAAAATCATTAAATTATTACGATTGTTTTTTTATAAATTTAAATAAGGAAATAATATGATTGAGTTTGAAAATTATAAAATATCTTTAATTAATGATATGCAAAGATTTGATTTTTCATCAGATGAAAATGGTGATTATTATTTTACTCTTTTTAGCCTTAACAAAAATGACAATTATGTTTTTTTGATAAGCAATGATGATGAGGCGTATTTAACTTTTAAAAATTTCATTCTAAATTTATCGCATATAAAAAAAGCAATAATGTTTTAAATGAATACATTATTGTAAAAAATAATAGCGTAACATTTTATGATCAAAATAATACAAAAGACTGTGCAAACTTTGTTACTTTCAAATTGCTAAAAGATAAATTATTACTTATCTTTAATAAACCTTTTCCTAAATCAATTAGAATAACACTTTTAGGAAGGCAAGATTCTTATCCATATATCTTAACAATTTTAAATTTTTTTAATGAATTACAAAATTTAAAAAATATAATCATTAAATGTTTAAAATAAAATATATTTATATTAAATACCTTCTTGTTCTTTAATATAATATGGGCATAATTTTAAACTATTATCATTACGTGAAAACTCTCCTTCACAAAAACCATATTTACCATTATCTACACAATTACCTGGGCAATAATATAAGTCTACTGTAGTAAATTCATCACTTGTTTGATAGGAGTAAGCCAAAATAATTTTTATTGCTTCTAAATATTCTTCAAATGAAACTGCACAATTAATATCTTGTGACTCCCTTAAAAATTCTCGAACAATAAAACAAGCTTTTTTAACTGAATTTAGCTCTAATTTTTCTGTCAATAAATAAAACAATTCTTTAGTCATATAATCCTCCTTATATATTTACTCTATAATATAATTTTTATTTATAAGGTTTCTCACCGACTTAGTATTATATATTAAAAAAAATAAAATATCTACTATTTTTATAAAAAAATTAAATATTATATATTTACAATTTGTTTAATATCTCTTCTTCTTTGTTTTATTTTGTTTTCAACACATATTCTTTGAACAATAGCAAAAGAACAAAATATTGATAATAAACTACTTCCACCATAGCTTAATAAAGGAAGTGGTATACCAGTAAGTGGAACTAGAGCTAAAACCCCACCTAAATTAATTACAATATGCAAAATAAAATAAATACATACTCCAAAACATATTAAAGAGTCTCTTAAATTATTACAACTTTTACATATTACTATTAGTCTATATATAATAATTAAATATCCTAAAATCAATATACTAGCAGGTACAACACCTACTTCTTCAACTATAATTGGAAAAATAAAATCAGTATGAGGTTCTGGTAAGTATAAATATTTTTGTGTGGATTTACCTAATCCAAACCTAAATAATCCTCCATTATCAATTGCTATATAACTATTACATACTTGATAACCACTTGTATAATATTTATCACAAGGTCTAGTATAATCAAGTCTTCTTAATTGATGATATGAACTACTTCCTACATCAAATATCTTATGAGCAAATAACAAAAAAAGAATAGAAATTACAAGAATAGTTCCTCCTATTATTTTAAAATTGATAAAAATCTTATTTTTAGTCGGCACAAATAAAAACATAATAGCTACTATTAAAGCCATTACTGCACCAGAACCAAAGTCTTTTAATGAAACAAATGCAATCGGAATTGTGCAAGCAATTATAGGTGCAATTATAATAATCCAATTGATTTTTTTTCCTTTGCTTTCATTAATAAAATAATAATGATAATAAGTTGCAACAAATAATATTAATAAAAGTTTAATAAATTCAGCAGGTTGAATACTTCTTCCTAATCCAATCGGAATTGCAAAATCAAAGTTACCACTTTGAAATGTATGTCCTTTTACTAATTTACCTAGCATTATTAAACATAATAAACCAGTACCATATAATCCTATATTATGATAATGTTTACTCGAAACAAAAACCAAAATAAATAAACTTAAAATAATTGCTGCTACTAAGCTTAAAATTTGCTTATTAAAAAAATAATATGCATTATTAATATTAGGATTTAATTTAGCATTAATAGAAGAAGCATCCAATATAAATATAATTCCAATAATTGCATATAATAAAGAAAAGATAAGTAACGCTTTATCTGTTTCTCTTAATATAATATACATTCTTCTTAGTGTTTTTTTCATATTCAATTATTCTTTTCCTACTTTTCTTTTTTATTATTCAAATCTATACATTTTATTTGTTTAAACAATTAACATAACCCCATTTATATTTTTTAGCTATATATAAATATGTTTTTTCTGCATTTTCTAAATGTTGTTTGCTTCCTTCAAGTCCATCAGTAGCTTTTCTGTTTTTTCTAAGTAATAAAGAAGCTTCATATGGCATATGTAAAAATATTACTACATCAGGTCTTGGAAGCTCACATAAATCAAACTCTAGTTTTTCTATAAATTTTAATATTCTTAACATTTCTTTTTTATTTTTACTTTTACCAGCTTGATGTCCCATATTAGAAGTAGTATACCTATCAAGAATAATAACATCATTTAAATATATTTCTTTTTCAATATTTTTAAGTAAGTTATATCTTCTATCTGCTGCATAATATAAACTACTTACTAAAGGATCTACTAAAGCGGCTGTTTCTTCAAAATAAGATTCTTCCATATCACTTTTTCCTAAATAAGGTCCTCCTACTATTTTACCAGTTGGAGAAGAATATACTGGAAAAGAATATCTTTTTACTTTAAGTTTTTTTGCCTTTAATTTTTCTTCTAACTTTTTACTTTGAGTTTCTTTTCCTGAGCCATCAGTTCCTTCAATAACAATAATTTTTGCTCTTTTCATTATAACCTCACACTATTATCTTATCATAATTTTATTTATTTAAAAATAGTATTTTAATTCTTTACATGTTATAATATTTTTAGGAGTAAGCCATGAATAAACAGAAAACTATTGTGTTTAAAATAAGTGATAATTTAAAAGATAAAATGATAGAGCACTATGACTACTGCAAGAAACCTAATAATCCTCCGTACTCAGTATTTCAAGCTATTGAAGGAGATACAGTTGTTACTTTATATGAAAGTGGAAAAGTAATGTTTCAAGGAATTAGTGCTGATATAGATGCTAATCTATGGATAGATCAAGAAAAGCATTTTAATAATAGAGATATATATCAAGAATTAAAAGAAAAAGATTTAAAAGAAAATGATAAAACATATTATTATTATGATGCTATTGGTAGTGATGAAGTTGGTACAGGAGATTATTTTGGACCTCTTGTTTTTACTGCTACTTTAGTAAATAAAGAAAGTAGAAAATTACTTGAAAGTTTAAAAATATCTGATTCTAAAAAAATGAATGATGAAAAAATTAAAAGATGTGCTCCTATTATAATGAAAAAGATTCCTTACGCAACATATACAGTATCAAATAAAGAATATAACCTTCTTACATCAAAAGGATTTAATATGAATAAAATAAAAACTATATTTCATAATAAAATACTTTATGAACTTTCTAATAAGGGTATTTCTTACCATAAAATAATAATAGATCAATTTACTACTCCAAGAAGTTATTTTACATATTTAAAACAAGAAAACATTGACGAAAAAGTTACTAAGCTTATTTTTGTTACTAAAGGAGAGTCTAAACATTTATCAATTGCTGCTGCTTCTGTAATAAGTAGATATATATTTTTAGAAGAATTAGATAAGCTTTCTAAAAAATATAAAATAGATATCCCTAAAGGAGCAGGAGATAAAGTTGATAAAGTTGGAAAAGAAATAGTAGAAAAATATGGGAATAAAACATTAAAAGAAATAACAAAATATAATTTTAATAACACAAAAAAAATACTAGATAACTAGTATTTTTTAATGTTTTATTAATATTCACCCAACACTAATGGCATCTTTTCATATTTAGAATAAAGTATTTTTTGAGCAAAATCATTTATTCCCATTTTATAGTTTGGATCTAATTCTTCTTCAGTAAATCCAGTTGGATTAATTAGTTTAAATCCATAGCTTTTACACCACTCATTAACTGGTAAAAGCATTGAATTAATTTTTTCCTCTGTTATTATTTTGTTATCTTCTTCATTTTCTTCAAACACAATAGTTTCTTTTTCTTCTTTTGAAGGATTTATTAAATCATCAAAAGTCCATATACCTTTTATTCTAAAGTCTTTTTCGTACTTTAAAGTTAATTCATCTTTAAGTCTAAATGTAGGTTTTTTTTGATATTCTTTATAACTTTCTAATAAATCTAAATATGTTTGCTTTTTAATATTTAATTTTTTATGAACAATATCAAACAATTTTTTTTCTTCAAAATTTAATTTTTTAACACTAAAAGTTTCATCAGATTCTTCTAAAAACATTTCATTGTATTTATTTTTAGCTTTTATAAATGAGTTTTTCAAACCATCTAATGTTTCATATAAAACTTGTTCAAATAAAATTAATTCGTTTTTCATATTTTAAATTCCTTCACTATTATAAATTAATTATAACATGTTTGTTTTTTAGTCGCAACAATTATTAAATTATTTGATTTTTTTAATATTATCTAATACTTGAAGAGCTTCTATTGGAGTTAACTGCATTACATCAATTGTATCAATATAATCCCTTAATTCATCGTTTTCTTCTAAAGGAAGCTCAAATTGTTTCACTTTCTTATTATCCTTTTTCTCATATAAATTCAACATATTTTGAGCATCTTTAATTACTTCTTTAGGAAGAGAAGCTAGTTTAGCAACATTTATTCCATAACTTTTGTCTACTGCCCCATCCATTACTTTATGTAAAAATATAACTTCTTCTTTTTCTTCTAATGCACTTACATGAACATTTTTAATTCCATCAAGTGATTCTTCCATAGTTGTTAATTCATGATAATGAGTTGAAAATAAAGTTTTACATTTAACATTTTTACTAATATATTTAATTATACTTCCTGCTAAAGCCATTCCATCATATGTACTAGTACCACGACCTAATTCATCAAATAATATTAAACTATTACTTGTAGCATTTTTTAAAGCATATGAAGCTTCTTTCATTTCTACCATAAAAGTTGATTCTCCTGCTACTAAATCATCTGAAGCACCTATTCTTGTGAATATTTTATCAAATATAGGAAGTGAAGCACTTTTTGCTGGAACATAACATCCTATTTGACACATTATAACAATAATGCCAAACATTCTCATATATGTACTTTTTCCACTCATATTAGGTCCAGTAATTATTAAAATATTAATATCTTTATCCATCATTACATCATTAGGAATATATTCATCATTTATAACAGCTTCAACTACTGGATGCCTTGCATCAATAACATTTATTTCATTATTATCATTTAGTTTGGGTTTTACAAATCTATGTTCTTCAGAAATAGTAGCAAATGACTGCATTACATCATAAAAAGCTAACGAAGAAGAAAGTTTTTGCAAAGAAGAAATATACTTTTTAATTTCCTCTTTTATTTCACAAAATATTTCATATTCTAAAGTATTAATTTTCTCTTCTGCATTAAGAATCATATTTTCTTTTTCTTTTAATAGTGGAGTGATAAATCTCTCACAATTAGTTAAGGTTTGCTTTCTATCATAATTAAACTCATCTTTAACAGAAGAAAGTTGTCCTTTAGATATTTCTATATAATAACCAAATACTTTATTATATCCAATTTTTAAATTCTTAATACCAGTTCTTTCTCTTTCTTCTTTTTCAAAATTAGATATAAAGTTTTTACCATGTTTTCTAATATCCTTTAATTCATCTAGTTCTTTATTATAACCAGCTTTTATAATGCCCCCTTCTTTAATTGTAATAGGAGCATCTAGTGATATAGCTTTATCAAGTGTATTAAATAACTCATCAAAAGTTTCAAGTCTTTCATAACCTAAAGACTCTAATATATTATTAATATCAGGTACTACTCCTAAAGTGGTTTTTAATTGAAGCATATCTTTTGGATTAATCGTAGAGCACGCTACTTTACCAGTTAAACGCTCTAAATCATATACTTGATATAAAAGCTCTCTTAATTCACTTCTTAATAAATATTTATCTATTAAAGTTTCAGTTATATTTTGTCTTTTAATAATTTCTTCTTTATCTTTTAATGGACTAATAATAAAACTTTTAAGTAGTCTACTTCCCATAGAAGTTCTTGTTTTATCCATAAAACCAAGTAAGCTATTTTGCCTTGTTTTACTTCTTATAGTTTCAACTAATTCTAAGTTTCTAATCGCATCTTTATCTAACTCTAAAAAAATAAATGAATCAATTAGTGTAACTTCTTGTATATGAGATAAATCTTGTTTTTGTGAATCAACTAAATAATTAAGAAGTATTGTAGTATTATTAACAAGTTTTTCATCTTTAATATTTTTAAATATTTTTTTATTAGAGTACTCATTATTATTTTCATAAATAGAAATATATATATTATATTGACTACCTAATATATATTTTAAATTAATATCAAAACTAGAACTAATTATTACTTCTTTTATATTTAAATTTACTAAAAAACTTATTAATTTATTTTCATCTTTATTAATAAATGTTGTATATACCCTACCTGATAAAATATCAGCGTAACTAATCGCATATACATATTTATAATCAGTAATAGATGCGATATAATTAAAGTCTTTTTCATTTATTAAATTAGTATCTGTTATAGTACCTGCGCTTACTACCCTAACTACTTCTCTTTTAACTATTCCCTTAGCATATTTAGGATCTTCTACTTGCTCACATATAGCAACTTTATATCCTTTTTCTATAAGTCTTTCTATATATATATTTGCTGAATGATGAGGAACTCCACACATAGGTACTCTTTCATCTAAACCAGCACTTTTTGATGTTAAAGTAAGTTCTAATTCATGACTAGCAAGCTCGGCATCATCAAAAAACATCTCATAAAAATCACCTAATCTATAAAAAAGAATAGCATCTTCATATTCTTTTTTAGTATTTAGATACTCTTTCATCATTGGACTTACTTTTTTAATATCAACATCTTCTCGTTTCATATGTTTTATTATATAACAAATTCATTAATAATCAAATATTTTAACTATTAAAATTGACAAAAAACATAATTAAAAGTATTATAATTATAGAGGTTAATAATGAAAGAAAATTATGGTATAGCTGTTTTAGATTCAGGTATTGGTGGCTTATCTACACTAGAAGAAATTAAAAAACTTCTTCCTAATGAAAACTTTATATACTTAAAAGATAATAAAAATATACCTTATGGAGATAAAAAAGATAAAGAACTATTAAAAATAACAATAAATAATATAGAAAGATTAATTAAATCAAAAGTTAAAATGGTTGTTATAGCATGTAATACAGTTACTACAAAATATTTAGATATACTAAAGGATAAATATAAAGATATTATTTTTATAGGAACTGAGCCTGCGATTAAACTAGCATGTAATAAAAAATATAAAAACATTCTTTGTTTAGTTACAACTTTAACCGCAACAAGTGAAAAACTATATAAATTAATCAAAGAAAATGAAAAAGCAAATCAACACATAACAATACTTCCTTGTCCTACATTAGCTGAAACAATTGAAGAGCAAGATCAAAATAAAATAAAAATAGTTGCTTATTCAACATTAAGTGACTATAAAGACTATAACTATGATGCAGTTATTTTAGGATGTACTCATTATTGCCAAATAAAAGATATAATACAAAAGATATTTAGTTCTTCCGCATTAATAGATAATAACTATAATGTTGCTTTAGAAGTAAAACAAACATTAAAAGAAAATAATCTATTAACAACTAGAAAAGAAAAAGGAACAACAACAATAATAGAAACAAAAACATCAGATAAATGATGTTTTTATTTTTCTTTATATGAAGAAGAATATAATTCTTTATCTTCTTTTTCTTCTTCTTTAAATTTAATCTCAGGTAAATCTTCTTTAGAAGCAAGACCAAAATAATCTAAAAAATCATCTGTTGTTTTATATAAATTAGGTTTACCAATAGTATCTTGTTTACCACATATTTTAATAAAACCTCTTGCCATTAATCTTCTAACTATTTGAGAAGAGTTTACTCCTCTTATCTCATCTATTTTTAATCTTGTAATTGGTTCATTATATGCAATAATTGCTAAAACTTCTAAAGAAGCATTTGATAAAGTGGGATTCCTTGAATCATTTACTAATCTTTCATAATAATCTTTGTGTTCTTCTTTAGTTGTCAATTTAAAAGAATTACCTAAAAAAGATATTCTAAGACCACGTTCATTACTTTCATAATCTTTTCTAAGACTAATTAATAAATCTTTTACTTCTTCTATAGTTACATTTAATATTTTAGCCATTTCTTCAATAGCTATACCTTCATCTCCTACTACAAAAAGTATTCCTTCTAATACTGCTTTTAAATTCATTTTAATCCACTCTTTCTAAGTATATATCACTAAAATTATTATCTTGTTTTAAAACTATTTCTTTTTCTTTAGCCATCTCTAATACACTTAAAAATGTTACTACTACATATGGCTTAGAAAAATCATCAAATAAATCTATAAACTTAACTCTAGTTTTATCAGCAAGCATACTTCTTATTTTAACAATTCTTTCTTTAACTGACAATTCTTTTCTTGTTATTTTAGTATTTATTGGTTTATTATAACTTTGTCTTTCTAATAGTTTTTGAAAAGCATCTAATAAATCAATAACACCAACACTTTCATCATTTTCTAATTTATTAAAAGAATAATTTCTTAATGATTCAGGTGCTTTAGTAAAATAATTATTTCTTTTTTCTTCTAGTTTTTTAAACTCTTCAGCATTATCTTTATATATTTGATAATCATATATTCTTTGTTTTAAATCACTTTCTATTTCTTCTAATTCATCTTCTTCTTCTTCACTATGAGGAATTAATCTTCTACTTTTTATTTCCATTAATTCAGCTGCCATAACTAAATATTCAGATGCTACATCTAAATTTAAAGTTTTCATTTTTTTAATATAATCAATATATTGTTTCGTAATAATAGAGATTTCTATATTGAAAATCTCCATTTTATTCTTTTTTACTAAATGAAGGAGTAAATCTAGAGGTCCTTCAAAATCCCCTATTAACATATTATCCATTACTTACATTCCCATCCTTCATTTGTTTCATTAGTAGTAACCAAAGATGATAATGTATCTAGTTCATATAATGAATCAAACTCTTTATTTACATTAGATAAATCAATTTCATATTTTAAAAAGTTTTTATCATATTCATTTTTAATTTCATATTTATTTAACTTATCACTTTCAGCTTTTAATTCATTTTGAATAGATGATATTTTATAACCCTCTTCATTTTCATTATATGAAAGAGAGTAATCTATACTATAAGACTTTAAATAATCAAATGTAAAACTATATATTCTTTTTTGAGTGTATTCATAATTATCTTTTTCTTTCTTAGTGCATGTTATTTGAGTTACTTTATTAATATCTTCTTTTTTATAATCAACTACTTTTAAATATATTGCTTTAGAAAACACTTTTGGATCTAGATAAATGCTATACTCTGTAACAGCATTTGCCTCTATTACTTTAGGTTCAAAAAGCTTTCTATCTATTAAACTTAAATTAGTATCATATACTTCTATATAAATATTTAAATCTTTTGGATTAGAAATGCCTTTATATGATATAAAATTCATTAAAACACTATTATTAGCTGAATATATAACATTATATATTTTAACTCCTAAAACATTTTTAAAATGCCCTTTATCACCTATTTTAAAGTATCCATTATATAAATTAGATGAAGACTCTTCTACAACAGTTATATTTTCTAAATTATATTTATCATCAGTTAAAAACTCAAATAATTTATCTACAAAAAATATAATAACTACTAATGCAACAACTAATATAAAAAATATATTATTTGATGAACTTTTCTTACTAGTATCCACTTCTTGAGCTTCTAGGTTGGGCGCTACTTCTTGAAATGAAGAAGGAGAATTTTGATTAATTACTGGATTAACACTATGTAATTTAAATGTTTCATTAGTAGGTTTATTTATTAACTCAGGTTGAACATTTTGATTAGTTGAAGGCATCACACTAGGAGAAACATTTGATGGTTTACTTGGCATTACAGTAGCTGAAGAATCATTAATAGGTTTATTAATATTATTATTTGAATTATCCATATCTTTCTCCTTATTATTTTAACAATTAAATTATAACAAAAATCAATATAAAAGTAAAAGAAAATACTAAAAATTAATTGTTTAATAACTATTTATATGCTAAAATAAATGCACTTGGCCGATTGGTGAAGCGGTTAACACATCGCCCTCTCAAGGCGACACTCATGGGTTCAATTCCCATATCGGTCACCATTAGATTAATAAATCCTCTTATAATAAGAGGATTTTTATATATTATTTTAATTTTCTTTCTTGAATTTTATAAATAATTCTTAATACTAATTTTCTTGGTAATAACCTATTAGAAAATACTCCTAATTTCATAGTTAAACTTGGTATAATAACAGTTTTGTTTTTCTTTAAACATTTAATAGTGTATTTTACTACGTAATCACTTGTTAACACTTTAGTATTAAATTTAACATTTGCTCTTTCAAAGAAATTTGTTTTAACTGGTCCTGGACATAATACACATATTTTAACATTACTTTTCTTCTTTCTTAATTCTTCATATATAGCCATTGATAAATTATAAACATATGATTTAGTTGCGTAATATGTTGCCATTAATGGACCAGGTTGAAATGCTGCAGAGCTTGCTACATTTAATATTTTACCACTATCTTTTTTTATAAAATCTTTTAAAAATAATTTAGTTAATATATGATAAGTTTTTACATTTAAATCTATCATATTAAGTTCATTATCTAAATCTGTTTCATCAAAATAACCACATACTCCAAAACCTGCATTATTTATTAATAAATCTATTTGATTTTTATATTTTTCATATAACTTTATCACGTTTTCTTTAGTGCTAAGATCCATTACTTCTAATGATACTTTTCCATTTATTTGTTTTTTAACTTCTTCTAATTTTTCTTTACTTCTAGCTACTAAAACAAGTTCATATCCTTCTTTTGCTAAATTAATAGCGAAGTCTTTACCTAAACCTGAAGAAGCTCCTGTAATTAATGCTTTCATATACTCACCTATTTATATAATAACACACTTTATTTAATTTTACATTTATAAATTCCTTTATTTATTGTATAATAAAATAGAGGTGTAAGGATGAAGATGTTATCAATACTTGTATGTAAAATAATTAATAGAGTAAGTAAATTAACTGGTCGTGGTGGGAGTGTTATCGGAGGGCATTACGCTCTTAAAATTGATAAAAATATATTAAAGAAAATAAATCTTCCTAAATATATAATCGGAGTTACTGGTTCTTCTGGTAAAAGCTCAACAGTTGAACTTGCTAATAATATATTTACTAAAAATGGATATTCTTCTTTATATAATAAAGAAGGAAGTAATACTATTAATGGGATAACCTCATTAATACTTAATAACTCTACTTTACTTGGTAATGTTAAAAAAGATATATTACTTATGGAGTTAGATGAACAATATTTTAAAAAGATATCAGAATATATTAAATTTACTCATGTAATAGTTACAAATATAACAAGAGATCAACCACCTAGAAATTCTCATCCATATAAAATATATAATTGTATTAAGGATAGTTTATCTGATAATCCTACTTTAATTATTAATAGTGATGATCCAATAGTTAATAGACTTTCTGTTAACTATAAAGGAAAAGTAATTAAATATGGACTTGATAAAAATAACTATAGTGTAAAATCAAATTTAAATAATTTAGATTCAGTTTATTGTCCATTATGTCATAGTAAACTAAAATATGATTTTTATCATTATGGACACATTGGTTCATATAAATGTCCTAAATGCAAATTCAAAAGAGAAACAGATGTTTTAGCAACAGATATAGATATTAAAAAGAAGAAAATTAAAATTAATAATAATATAATTAATCTTACATCAAACTTTTTATATACAGCATACTTTACAACTGCTGTATACACATTATGTAAAGAGATTGGTATAAAAGAAGAAAATATTGTAAAGTCGCTAAATGATAAAGACTTAACTACTAAAAGATTAGAAATATATGATTTTGATAATAGAAAGTGGCAAATGTTAATTAGTAAAAATGAAAATAATTTAAGCTATAAACAATCTCTTGATTATTTATCAAATATTAAAAAAGATAAAACACTCATATTAGGTTTTGATTCTTCAAGTAGACGTTATAAAGAAAATGATATATCTTGGTTATGGGATATAGACTTTGAACAGTTAAATAATAAATATATTAATAAAATAATTCTTATTGGAAAATTTGCGTATGATATGCTTGCTAGAATGGAATATGCGGGAATAAGCAAAAACAAACTTATAGTTGTAGAAAACTTAAGTGGATTAAGTACTACTTTAAAAAAGAATACTAAAGGAGATATATATTCAATGGTTTGTTTTGATAAAGAAATAGAACTTAAAAAGATAATTAAGGAGGAAGCATGATTAATATATTACATTTATATTATGATATTCTTAATCTATATGGAGAAAATGGTAATATTAAAGCATTTGAAAACAATTTAAAAGCAAATAATATTAAATATAGTTTAAGTTTTAAATCATTAGAAGATAAATTAAACCTCTCAAAATATGATATTATTTATATTGGATCAGGAGATGAAGAAGCACTATTAATATGTATGAAACATCTATCTAAATATAAAAAAGAATTAAATGAATACATTAATAGTGGAAAATATTTATTTTTAACAGGAAATGCTATGTATATGTTTGGTAAAAGAATAAATGATATTAAAGCTTTAAATATATTTAATTATGAAGTTGATTATTTAGATAAAAATATATATAAGAATGCTTCTACTAATAGAATTGTAGGTGAAACAGTATATACTAGTCCTTTTATAAATGAAACAATTATTGGTTTTCAAAA
The DNA here is from genome assembly GCA_964345385.1 of uncultured Clostridium sp. Lineage (GTDB taxonomy): Bacteria > Bacillota_I > Bacilli_A > RF39 > UBA660 > CAG-1000. The sequence continues at coordinate 3,205 of CAYFQM010000012.1, read as the reverse complement.
TAGATGTGGAATAGTTAAAAATATTAAAAAAGGATTATTTAAAAGCACTATTAAATATTCTAATGATTTAAATAGTGATTATGAAGGATTTACTAATAAAAATGTTTATGCTACTCAAACTATAGGTCCTTTATTTATTAGAAACCCATATTTACTAGATTACTTTTTAACTAAAATATGTAAAGATAAAGGACTTAAATATAAAAAAGTTAATAATACATTAAAAACTGCATATAAAAAATACTTAGATAACTTCTAAGTATTTTATTTATTTAATAATTCATTCCATACTTTATCAAATATTTTTAAAAATTTATTTACTTCATCCATAGTAGTTAAATGACTAAGACTTATTCTAATAGATGTTTGAGAATAAGTTTTATCATTATTATGTATTTCATTTAATACAGTACTTTCTTCATTAGATGAACAAGCTGTATTAGTACTTAAATAAACTTCATATTTTGACATAGCCATTACAAATGTTTGTGATTTAATATGTTTTAAACTAATATTTAATATATGTGGAACACATAAATTATTAGAGTTAACCTGTATATCATACTTAAATAATCCTTTTATAATTATATCTCTTAACTTCTCACATTTATTATACCTAGTATCTAATGAATCATAAGCTATTCTAATAGCTTTAGCAAAAGAAGCTATTAATGGAAGCATAGGAGTTCCACCTCTATAAGGAGAGTTTGTTGTTGTTCCAAATATCATAGGGTCTAATTCTAAATTTTTCTTTTTATATAAAATACCTATTCCTTTAGGGGCATATATTTTATGAGAACTAAATGACGCTAAATCAATATCACTTAAAAAGAATTTAACTTTACCTAAAGCCTGAGTTAAATCACTATGAAGTAAACAACTTTTATTTTTTTTATTTATTACTTGTCTAATAGTTTTTAAAGGAGCTCTATAACCTACTTCAGAGTTTACTCCACATATACTAACTAATATAGTTTCATTATTAACAAGCTCTTCTAAATGCTTTAAATCTATTTGTCCATTAGGTAGTATATTAACATAATCTATTTTAAAACCTTGAGCACTTAAATAATCCATTGTATCTAATACACTTTTATGTTCTAACTTAGATGTAATAATATGTTTTCCTTTAGAAGAATATTTTAAAGCAACACCTTTAATTGCCATACTATTACTTTCAGAAGCAGAAGAAGTATATATTATTTCTTTTGGATTACAATCAAAATATTCAGCTATTTGATTAGTTGAAGCAATTAATAATTCTTTTGATTTTTGACCTAAAGCATGTATTGAATTAGGATTAGCTATAAAATCACGAGTAACTTTAATATATGAATCTAATACTCTTTCATCTACAGGTGTAGTCGCACTATAATCTAAATAAATCATATTTCCTCCTACACTTCTTGTATAACAGTTAATATAACTGGTTTACTTTTAGTTTGAGAATATATATATTCTCCTAGTTTTTCTCTCATTTCATTTCTAATTTTAACATAATCAGCATACTTAGAATTATGAATATTATCTTTTATAACACTTAAACTAATTTCTCTAATATTATCTATTATTTCTTGATTATCTTTTTCTACTATAAAACCTCTTGTTATTACTTGTGGCTCTATTAATATAGATTTATCTTTTTTATTAAGTGTTGATGATATTAATATTAATCCATTTATACTAAGCATCTCTCTATCTTTAAGTACTAACTCACCTATATCATCACTACTTTTACCATCTATTAATATATCATCTACAAATATATGGTCATAACTTTCTTTTAATACTCCATTATTAAATTCAACTATATCACCATTTTGTTTTAATATAATATTATTTTTATCTATTCCTACTTTATATGCTAAATTAGCATTTTCTACTTGATAACGATATTCTCCTTTAATAGGCATATAATATTTAGGAGAAAATAATTTAATAAGCATCATTATATCTTCACTAGATGCATGATGTCTAACACTTTTATCTTTAGGAACTGTTTCTATATTAACTGATTGTATAGCAAGTTCATTCATTATTTTAATTAATGTTTTTTCATATGCATCATAACTAGGTTCAGCAAAAACAACTGTATCAGTTTTCTTAAATGAAATAAACTTATCTCTATTAGCTATTATTCTATTTATATTAGCATATGGATTTTCTCTATCATTACTTATTAATATAATAGTATCTTCATTTTTTAAATCAGTTAAGTTTCCTATAACACTAGGATCTAAATCTAAATATTTATGTTTAATACAAAGGTTTACTATTGATTGAAGTTCTTTTCCCATAATAACAACTTTTCTTTTAGTGTTTTTAACTACATTAAATATCTCTTGTATAGTATATATATGAAGAGAAAGCAAACTAAATATTATTCTTCCATCATATTTATCTATTACACTTTTAAAAAATGATTCTAATTTATGATTAGGTGATGTATGACCTTTTTTCTCAGCAAAAACACTTTCACACATTAAACAAACAACACCTTGTTTACCAATATATGCTAGCCTTCCTAAATCCATATCATATTTTGCATCTCTAGTAGGATCTATTACATAATCAGCCATATAAATATATGCTCCATTATTAGTATTAACTGCAAAACCTAATGTTTCAGGACTACTATGAGTCGCACTAAACGGAAACACAGAAAACTCTTTAAAATCTATTTTTTTATGAGCAGAAATCTTATTTAAGTTTTTAATTTCAATACCATATTCTTTACTTTGAAGTTCTATTATTAAAGATGCAAAATTAGATGCATATACATCTATATTAGGAATTAATTCAACTAAATCAAATAAAGCACCCATATTCTCACTATGAGGATGAGTAATAAATAAACCTACTATATCATTTTTTCTAGATACTAAATATGAAAAATCAGGTATTATATAATCTACTCCATACATTTTATCTGGAGCATACTTCATACCACAATCAAATATTAAAAGCTTTCCATCTATATCTATTGTATATAGATTTTTTCCATTTTCATTAAGCCCTCCAAGAGCCATTATCTTAACTATTTGCATTTATTTCTTCTCCTTAAAAGTTAATTAAGTAAACATATTATAACATAATAATAAAAATAATTCTATAAAATAAGAAAAAATATATATAATAAAAAAGGTTAAGTTTATCTTAACCTTGTTTTTTAACTAATGTTGGCTCTGAACTTTCAATAAAAATA
>CAYFQM010000011.1:0-19884 GCA_964345385.1 uncultured Clostridium sp. | reverse complement strand
ATAAAGATATTAACCGTAAATTTGTGATAATAAGGTAAATTTTTAGACTAAATTCTGTTTTTGAATCAATTGACGAAAACCCCAGACTTATTTCCATTTATGTTTCATAAAACAGAAATAAGTCTTTTAATTTAAATCATAAGTTAGTACATTATTGCATGCGAAAATCACGGAGTTATTTCCGTTATTCAAACTTATTTCCGTTTTACTCTTTGTTTCCTCGTTGAGGTTTTCACCGTTTTAATTTTTTTGTTTCGTTAATCTTCTCCTTTCCAACGAGGAAACATAAATTATATTATAACCATACTTATTTCGGTTTTCTATATTAAAACGGAATTCCAAATGAATTGCTCGATTTTTATGAAATTTGCTAAAGACAAAATAAAAATGTTGATTTATATGATATAATATTATATGTGAGATATTATATGGTAATTTAATCTAATACCATTATATTGTTTCTTTAAAGGTGATAGAATTATGGGTGAAAAAAATAAGAAAATTAGTGAGTATATAGTTAATATTTCAAGTAGAATGAATGAGCAATATAATGGAATTATGAATGATGAGAAAATTCAAAGGGCTATTGATATGTTTAGCAATTCTGATTTACCATACGAAGAAATTGTTGAACAAATAAACAAACTTGCTAGTCAAGTAATAAAAAGATATATTGAAGAAAAAGAAAAAAGATTTAATCCAGAACTTGTAAAAGAAAACCATAAAGAAATATATGATAAATTAGAAATACTTATCAAAAAATTAAATGAACGAAGAGTTGATTATCAATTAGCAGGGGCATTGTGTGCTTATATTAAATATGGTGTGGAATCTAGCAGAACTCATGATGATATTGATATAAACTTAAATGAAAGTGATATGAATAAATTTAGAGAAGTTTGTGAAGAAATGGGATTACAATTTCATGATAATAGAATGACTACTCCAAGAGTTTTAAAAAATGGTATTCCTGCTGGAAATCATGAGGTTTTAGCTACACTTGATGGTTCTGATTTTCATATTGGTGCTTTTTGCTTTGAAAGAAAACCAGATGGTACAGTTATTAATAAAGGTTATTATCATGATGATAGTGGTCAAATTTATACTAGAGATGAAGTTATAAGTCCTGAATTGGCTGAAGAAATATTCGGTAGAGAAGAAGTAAATTTTAGAGGACAAAAATTAGTGATTACACCACCAGAATTTGTTTATAGATTAAAGAATTATACAAAAAAAGATAAAGATTTAGTTGATATTATGTTTATGGAAGGAAGAATAGATAAAAGTAAATTAGAACGAATTAATGAACTTTCTAAAAGTAGTAAAATAGAACATAATAAAGTTAATATTTTTAAACAAAACTTTAATTATCATACTCACACATATCGTTCAGGTCATAGTGAATATTGTAGTGATGAAGAAATACTTAAAACATCTAAATAAAAAGGAATAACTAAATTAGGTTTTAGTGAACATATTCCAAATCCGAGTTTAATATTATTAGATGAAAATCATGCAATTACTTTAGGAGGATATGCAGATTTTACTCAAAGCGATCCTAGATACGATATGAAGGAAAACAAAGATGAATGTTTATTCAAGTTCGATTCTTGGGGAAATTACAGCAAAATTTCAATCGGTGATTCAGGCATTTTATTTGTGTTAATTTCACAAGAAGATATTGAAAATAAGAATTTTAAAAATGCAATAGTTGATTGGGATTGTTGTTAAAACAATTTATAATAAATGTGGAGTGTGATTTATAATGGAATTAAAAGATATATTATTGAATATCAAGGGAATAGATGAAAGGTTTGCTGCACTTATTGCAAGATATGTTGAGAATTATATTAATATGAGTTCCAATAAAGAGGTTGTAGCAAATAATCTTATTCAGCAAATTAAAAAGAATATTACAGAAATATCTTTTCAAAGTTTGGATGGTATCAGTGGATACGTAAGTAGTATGGAAAGTTCAATTACATTAGATAGTAATTTACCTGAATGGGTTATAGATAATACTTTTTTGCATGAATTCACACATCAAGTATCCAGAAATGAATACGTTGATGAAGATGGTGTGAGAATTCGTCTTCAACCAAATTTAGGTATGAAAGTTGGGTCTGATGAGTCAAAGGAATTCTCTGTGGGTTTTAGACTTCGTGAATGGGAAATAGATGGAAATAATTACGCCTATAATCAAGGAATTGCTACCTTTGATGAATGGGTAACAGAATGGTTGGCAAATAAAATGTCTGGTTTTATTAATGTAGAAGTAAAGGAAGACGAGAATGGTCTTTTCAGAAAGAAAACTTGTCATGGATATGATGGTTCAAATATTATGAATATGTTAGAATTAGTTTATGGAAGTGAAAATATTGCTAATTTAATTACAGGATTTGATTTAACAGAAGATGAGAGAAAATGCGTTATACCAATAAAAGAATTTCACAAACTAAATGAGATGATAGATAGTAATCTTGTACTTTCAAAAGAAGAAAAGGAAATATTTGAAAACCTACAACCACCGTATATGAAAACTCCAAATATTACAGGATTGATAGTATATTATATTTCTCAATATCGAAAACAAGATAATTTAGAAAATTATAATGTTTATATTCAAAAAATGTTAAATGTTTTAACCAGAACATATAGTATCCAATTTAATGAAAAAATAGCAAATTGTGGTAGTATTGATGACTTAAATATGCTATATCAAGAATTAACATTTATTCAAAATTCAATGATTTGGTCTGAAAAACAAGAAACTTTAAATTCAATGGAATCATTTCAGCTATTTGAAAAAATGAGGAGTAGTTTTATATCTAAATCAAATCAATTAGGTTTTGAAGAATCAAGGTATAATAGTTTAAATTTAACACCAACAGAGCTTTTAGAAAAATTTAGATTAGAAGAAGAGGAAATTCAAAAAATCCATGGTTCTATTAAAAATTCTAGTCAAAGAATGTAATTAATGGAGGATGTTATGGAATTATATAAGAGTAATAACTGGCAAATAGTGTTTGTAGACTGGTGTCAAGAATTTGTTGGGGATTGTATTATTTCGTGTAATAAAGAGCAATTAAGTGATTTAAATGATGATTTATTTCTGTATGGTAATTTGATACCAGATGTAGATTAAGCCCAATAGTAATTTGGTCTCTATTTCTTTTTACCTCTTTAGATACCGCTGTTGGATCTACTCCTAAAGATTCAGCTATATGTTTAGCTTTTTTCTGATGTGCAATACCAGAAGAAATAACCTTTCTTTGTTCATATGTTAAATGTTTCCATTCTTTCATTTTAATCTTCTCCTTTCCAACGAGGAAACATAAATTATATTATAACCATACTTATTTCGGTTTTCTATATTAAAACGGAATTCCAAATGAAATTGCTCGGAAAACATAAATTATAAACATATCTCTTGAAAAAACGCCTTTATTATGTTAATATTATATTACTTGTTTGGCGATGTAGCTCAGTTGGCTAGAGCACACGGTTCATACCCGTGGTGTCGTGGGTTCGAATCCCTCCGTCGCTACCAAAAGAAATTATGCTCAAATTTAAGAGTTATAATAAATAACCAATCTATAAATAGATTGGTTTTGTTTTGAGAAATATTTATTAAGGTACTAATGATATATAAATAAAGGAGGGTTTATGTCAAAAAAACAACTATATAATAAATTAATTATATAGTGTTTTAGAAAAAACTGAAAATTATCAGAAGAAAAAAAACTTACATTCAAGTAAGCTTTTTTTATATTTTTTTAATATATTCTGCAGTACCATCTTTTATGCTTTTTATAAATTCTTTAAACTTTTTTATTCTTTCTTCTCTTGCTTTTTCAAGCTTTTGTTCATTTTCTCTTACGTCGTTTATTTTTGATTCAGTTGCATTTAATGTTTTTGGTAAAGTAATTGCTGTTTTTCCAAAAAAATATGTTAATATTCCTGTAGGTATAGCACCTAACTTACTAATTCCTGTTTTAGCAAGTATTCCTAAGGTTCCGATACCATTGATTATTGCAAATGCAGCGCAAATACTTGTTAATATCCGAAACGCTTTGCTTCTAAACAATTTGTTTTTTTCTTTTCTTTCATTATCTGCAGCTTTTTTCGCTCTAAATTCTGCTAGTTTTTTTTCTTGATTTTTGTCAAACTCTACTTCTTCTATTTCTTCTTCACTTAAAACTGTAAATGTATCTGCTGTAGTATTATTTAATGTAATTATATATTTTTTACACATTTTTTCTTCAAATTGTTTTATTTTATCATTAATTTGTTTATATTTTTCCAAAAGCAAATTATATTCATTTAAGTCATCACGAATATCTTCTATGTTTTTTGATAATTGTTCTTTTGAATATTTTGGATCATTGTTTTTAGAAGCATTTTCTAATTCTTCTAATCTTTTATTTAATATATCTACTAATTCTTTGTTTTCCATATTATACCTCCCCGTTTAATGAACTAATTATAGCATATTTCCTCCTTTTTTTCAATAATTTTATAAAAACTATTAATTTTATGTAAAAAGATTTAAAAATATGATAAAATGTAATAAGAAGATAAGGAAGGATACATGGATAAAACAACTCTTATAATTGTAGCATCTTTTATTTTATTGACAATTATTTTATTAATTGTTATTTTGATTATAAAAAATCAAAAAAAACGCTCTATAAGTAAAGCTATTGATAAACTTAATATTTCAAAAAATATGATTATATCTTCTTCTTTAATTAGTGAACTTTCTAAATCGGAAAAACTTATTAATAATAAAAAAACAGGTAAAAAAGTAGATGAATGGAAGAAAAAATATAATGAGATTACAAATATAGATATTGATAATATTACAAATGCATTGGTAGAACTTGATAATAATTTTTATAGAAAAAACTATAAAGAATGTGACAAAGAAATTATAGAAATAGAACAAAATATATTTCATATAAAAGCTAAATGTAATAATTTACTTGAGTCTATTAAAGATTTAACTGAAAGTGAATCAAGAAATAGAGAAGCTATTACTAAATTAAAAAGTGTCTATAGAGATATAGTATTTAAATATAATAAAAATAAAAATGATTATAAAGAAGTATCTAATTCTATAGATTTACAGTTTGAAAATATTGATAAATTATTTAGTGGTTTTGAAGTGGCTGTTACTAATAAAGAATATGAAGAAATAGGAAAAATAGTAAAAGTATTAGATGATATGATAAATAATATAGGAATAGTTATTGATGAAGCACCAACTGTAGTTATGCTTAGTAAAATAATATTACCTAAGAAAATGAATGATATTAAATCAGTAGCAGATAAAATGATTCAAAATGGTTATAATTTAGAATATTTAAATTTAGATTATAATATAAGTGAAACTAATAAAAAAATTAGTGAGATAATGGATAGGTTAAATGTATTAAATTTAGAAAATAGTATATTTGATTTAAAAACATTGTCTGATTATTATGAAAATATATATAATGATTTTGAAAAAGAGAAAAACTCAAAAATAAATTTTGAAAAAAGTCTTGTAAATGTAACTCAAAGAATTAATACTCTTTCAACTACAATTAGGAATTTATATTCTGAAATTGATGTATTGAAAGACACATATGATTTAACTGATGAAGAGATTGAAACAATAGATAATATTAATAAAGATTTAATTGAAACAAAAGAAAGTTTTAAACTTATTAATGATAGGACTTTAATAAGAAAGTTTCCATATACTAGGTTAGATAATGAATGTGAATTAGTTAAAGTTAAAGTATCTAAAGTTGAAGATATGCTTGAATTAACATTAAAAAATCTTGGTAGTTTAAAAGAAGATGAATCAAGAGCAAGAGATCAATTATCTGAAATAAAAATAATTATAGATGATTCTAAACATAAAATTAAAGAATATAATTTACCTATTGTTCCAAATAAGTTTTATGTTCAATTGAAAGAAGCTAATGATGCAGTTAATGAAATAAAAAAAGAATTATTGAAAAAACCTATTTCAATTAATACACTTAATTTAAGGGTTGATACTGCAAGAGATTTAGCATTAAAGTTATATCAAACTTCAAAAGGAACAATATCTAATGCTACTATGGCTGAAACAGCTATTGTATATGGTAATAGATATCGTTCAACATATAAAGAAATAGAAGATTATTTAAATAGTGCTACTAAACTATTTTATAAAGGAGATTATAAATCTTCTTTAGAAGTAGTATTAAACGCACTTAATATAGTAGAACCTGGTATATATAAAAGATTATTGAAGGGGGATGATTTATAATGAGTAGAAGAAAAAGAAGAAGTGTAAAAGAAACAAAGAAAAGAGGATATTCTAAAGATTTATTAGGACTATTTTTTATTATAATTTCTATTATTGGTATTGGTTCTTTTGGTATTATTGGAGACTTTATTAAAACTATATCTATATTTTTTAGTGGAAGTTTATATTTAATTACTCTTTTATTATTTGCAGCATTAGGTATATATTTAATAGCAGATAGAAAAACTTCTTCATTAATTAACTCTAGATTAATAGGAGTTTATATTATTATTGTATCTTTACTAGTTTTTTCGCATGTTAACTATATTGAAAATAATGATTTATCTAAAAAAGAAATAATAAGTAGTACTTATTATTGTATAGCTTCATCATATAATAATGAAGCTAATAATTTTAATGAAGTAGATATAAGACATTCTGGAGGAGGAATGTTAGGTGCTACATTATCTTTTGTTTTTGTTTCACTATTTGATATAGAAGGAACAGAAATAGTTACTTTAATTTTTGTAGTAGTTGGAATAATATTAATATTTGATATAACTTTATCAGATATCTTTAAGTCAATAGTTAATTATTTGAAAAAAGTGTTTTCTAAAGACCCAGATTTAAATAAAATGACTTTAGAAGAAATGAAAAAATTAAGTGAAGAAACTGAAGAAAATAAAAAGGTTGTAATTACTAGTATTTCGGATATTCAACATAAACCAGAGACAAAAGAAGAAACCGTTGGAACAATTGAAAAAGTAACTCTTCATGATCAAACAGAATATGTAAAACCTCCAATTACTTTGTTAAACTCAATTAAAAATAAGACATCTTTATCTAATGAACATATAGCTCAAAATATTGAACCTCTTCAAAGAGTTTTTGCTGATTTTGGTATTAAAGCAAAAGTAGTAGAAGCACATGTTGGACCTGCTGTTACTCAATTTGAACTTGAAGTAGAAAGAGGAACAAGAGTAAGTAAAATAACTAGTATGTCAAGAGAAATAGGTTTAGCTTTAGCTGCTAAAGATGTTAGAATAGAAGCTCCAATAAGAGGAAAAGGTACTATTGGAATAGAAATACCTAATCCTGAAATAGCAACTGTTTCTTTAAGAGAAATGATGGAATTAATACCTAAAAAATATAGTGATATAAAACTATTAGCGCCTCTTGGAAGAGATATAATGGGTACTCCTAGATTTTTTGAAATAGATAAAACTCCTCATATGTTAGTCGCAGGAGCTACAGGAAGTGGTAAGAGTGTATGTATTAATAATATTATTATTACTTTAATAATGAGAACAACTCCTGAAGAAGTAAAGCTTGTATTAATAGATCCTAAGAAAGTGGAATTTAATGTTTATGAGGGTATACCACATCTAGATACACCAGTAGTTACTGATCCAAAACAAGCAAGTAAAGCATTACAAACAATAGTAAATGAGATGGATAAAAGGTATGAAACATTTAAAAATACTAATACTAAAAGTATAAAAACTTATAATGAATATATAGAAAAGAAATTAAAAAAGAATCCTGATTGTGGTGAAAGAAAAATGCCATATATAATTGTCATAATTGATGAACTTGCTGATTTAATGGTTGTTGCAGCTAAAGAAGTAGAAGAATCAATTATGAGAATTACTCAGTTAGCAAGAGCAGCTGGTATACATTTAATAGTGGCTACTCAAAGACCATCAACAGATGTTATAACAGGTATTATAAAAGCAAATATTCCATCGCGTATTTCATTTGCAGTTTCTTCTTCAATTGATAGTAGAACTATATTAGATATGACTGGAGCTGAAAAGCTATTAGGAAAAGGAGATATGCTTTATAAACCTATTGATGATAATACACCACTTAGAATTCAAGGTAGCTTTGTATCAGATGAAGAAATTAAAAAAATATCAGATTTTGTTAAATCTAAAAATGATGCCCCACAATTTGATGAGTCTTATAATAACTTAGGTAAAAGTGCTGGTAAATTTGGTGAGAATGATGATTCTGATGTTGATGTAATATATAATGATGTATTAGAGTATGCGATTCATAAAGGACAAATAAGTGCTTCATTAATACAAAGAAGATATCAAGTTGGATATAATAGAGCAGCTAGAATAATAGAAGCATTTGAAGAACGTGGAATAGTTGGTCCCCCAAAGGGAAGTAAACCAAGAGATGTGTTAATAAAATTAGAAGAGAAAGGAGATTAATATGGCAACACCACATATAGAAGCAAAAAAAGAAGATATAGCAAAAAGAGTATTAATGCCAGGAGATCCAAATAGAGCAACTCATATTGCACAAAAATATTTAACTGATGTAAAATTAGTTAATCAAGTAAGAGGAGAGCTTGCATATACTGGTAAATATAAGGGGGTAGATGTTACAGTATTTTCAAGTGGAATGGGAATAGGTAGTATGGGAATATATAGTTATGAATTATATAATTTTTATGATGTTGACTATATTATTCGTATAGGAACAGCAGGAGCATATTTAGAATCATTAGATTTAGGTACAAACATAGTAGTAACTTCTGCTTATAGTTTAACTAATTATGATGAAGAAGCAGGAATTGAAGATGAAAAGATTATTAATTCTTCATTTGCAATAAATAATGAAATAGAAAAAGTAGCAACTATTAATCAAATACCTATAATGAAAGGAAGAGTTCATACTACAGAAGCTTTTTATAATACATATAAAAATTATGATAAATTTACTTCTAAAGATTGTTTAGCAGTTGAAATGGAAGCTTATGCATTATTCTTTAACGCTAAAAAACTTCATAAACAAGCTTCTTGTATATGTACAATAAGTGATAACTTAATAACTAAAAAAGAGTTTACTTCAGAAGAAAGAGTTAAAAATGTTGACCAAATGATTTACTTAGCATTAGAAACAATTATTAAATTATAAAAAGAGTTAACGCTCTTTTTTTATGATATAATACTTTTGAGGAAACAAATGAACTATAAAAAAATTAATAAAAATAATTATACATTGCATTTTATAAATACTACTAGATTTAAGATGATAGAGTTTAAAGTAATATTTACTAAAGAGTTTGATAAAAGTAATATTAAGTATTATTCATTTTTAGATGGTATTCTTTCTTATTCTACTAAAAAATATAATACTAGAAAAAAGCTAATAAATGCTTGTGAAGATTTATATGGCTCTAGTTTAAACGCTAATTACTCAGTATATAATAATTTAGAGAAGTTTTCTTTTGAACTATCTTTTCTAAATCCAAAATATACTGATAAATCATTATATAAGAAAAACTTTGATTTATTTTTTGAATTTATGTTTAATCCTAATGCACTAGAAAACAAATTTGATACCGAAACTTTTAATATAGTTAAAAAAGACTATATAAATATGATTGATTCAAAAAAAGATAATAAAGACCTTTATGCTCATAGAAAGTTTCGTAAGATAATGTTTAAAGGTCTTTCTAAAAGTTATGATGAGCTTGTAACTAAAAAAGAATTAAATGAAATTAATGAGGAAAACTTATATGAATTTTACTCTCTATTATTTGATGGGGGTTATAAAATAGATGTGTTTTTTCATGGTGATATAAATGAAGGAGATATTGAATATTTTGATGATAAAATAAGTACTATAAAATCAAATATAAATGCGTTAAATCCTACTGAAAAATATAAACCAATTGAAAAATTAGTTATTAAAAAAGAATCTTTATCATTTAATCAATCTAAATTATTAATGGGGTATAATTTTATAGACTTAACTAAATATGAAAAAGATTATGTTTTAAATGTATATAATAATATATTAGGAAGTATGAATAATTCAATACTTTTTAGCACTGTAAGAGAAAAACATAATTTATGTTATTATATTCATTCTTTTTCATATAAAAATTCTTCATCAATAGTTGTTGATGCTGGTATAAATAAAAGAAGTTATAAAGAAACAAAAGCGTTAATAGAAAAGTGCACTAATATGATGAAAGATAAGAAAGTGATTAGTGATTTATTAACACAAGCAAAAATGCAAATAAGCACTAAGTTAAATACTTTTTATGATAATAGTGATATGCAATTAGAGTATTATTATATTAAAGAATTTGAAGAAATACCTGATATAGAAAAGTTAAGAGAAAAATATAATAGTGTTACTGTAGAAGAGGTTTTAAACATATCTAAAAAGATAAAATTAAGTATAGCGTATTTTTTTGAAGGAGATAAAAGTGACTCAGCGCAGTTTTGAAAATATAGAAAATAAATTATATAAATATACTACTAAGAATAATATAGATGTTTATTTATATCCGTTTTTAGAAACAAAGAATTTTTATTGTAGTATTTCTGTTAAGTTTGGCGCAGAAGTTTTAAAGTATAAAAAGGATAATGAAATATATGATGTAATTCCTGGCTCTGCCCACTTTTTAGAACATAGAATAATGACTATTGGTGAAAGTAATAAAATATCAAATCATCTTTCTTCTTTAGGCTCTATTGTAAATGCATGGACTAGTTATTATGCAACTAATTATAATATAAGAGGGTCTTCTAATATAGAAAAAAACATAAATATATTATTAGATTTGTTTTATAATGCTAAGTTTTCTATTAAAAAAACAGAAGAAGAAAAGTTAATAATATCTGAAGAAATAGATATGTGTAAAGATAATATTTATATGTATACTAGTGATTTAATAAATAAAAATGTTTTTAATCAAGCATATAAAAAACACTCTATTTTAGGAGAAAAAGAAGATATAAATAAAATAACACCGGATTATTTAAAAAGTCTATATGAAGATGTATATACTTCTAATAATACTTTTATTGTTATATGTGGAAACTTTGATAAAGATAAAGTTATTAATATAATTGATGCTTATTATAAGAATAAAAATATAAAGAAAGGTACTTATTCTAAAGTAAAAGTAAATGAACCAAAAAAGGTGAAAGTTAATTATCATGAAGAAGTAATGAATATAAATATTCCTATTGTAAAATATGCTGTTAAAATTCCAAAGAAAAAGTTTGGTTTTAAAGAAGATGATGAACTTTTATTATATTTAGGAATAATATTTAAATTAAACTTTGGTCCTTCTTCTAAAAATTATGAAAAATATAAGAAAGAAGGCATTAGTAATAACTTATATTATAGTGTTGATATAGTGGATGAATATATAATGATAGATATAACATCAAGAAGTAAGAATGCTGATTTATTTATAAAAAACATTAAAAAAGATATTAAAAATTTAAAAATAAATAAAAAAGATTTTGAAAGAATTAAAAAAAGATATATTAAAAATTATTTTATGTTTTTTGAAAATATAGAAAATATTGAATATAAGATAACAAATGAGTTATCTAGATTAGGTAAAATATATTTTGATGATTATAGCGTTATAATAAATTTATCAGTATCAAAAGCGCATCAAATAATTGAAAAATTAGAGTTTAATAACACTTCTATTCTTAAAACAACTAAATAATCTACTTTTATTTTTTATCAATATATAGTAAAATAGTATTGGTGAATGAAATGGATGATATAGAGTTTGAAAATGTAGAAGAATTATATACTAGACTTAAACCAGCTTTAGATTCTAAAAGAAAAGAATTACATTTATTAGGATATAAAATAGTATCTTCTAGAGATATATGGACTTATTTAGTAAAAAACAACTGGAAAAATAGAACTCAGTTATCTTTATCAGATATGGTAAGTGATATATTATATGTAGATAATTATTCTATTTATGATTTTGCTTTGAATAAATTACAAAAAATAAAAGGAAAAGAGGAAAGTAGTATTTTATGAAAGATATAAAAAAAGTAATTTTGTTTATATTATTTATTATTTTTCTTGGAGTTTTATTAATTAAACCTGTATTTAATGGTATTAATTATGGTATAGATCTTCAAGGTGGTTTTGAAATATTATATAGAATAACTCCTTTAGATAAAGATGCTACTTTAACTAAGAAAGATTTAGATAATACTTATAAAGCTATAGTAAATAGAATTGATACTATTGGGGTAAGTGAACCAGTTATTGCTTTTGAATCTAATGATTTAATAAGAATACAACTTCCTGGAGTATCTAATGAAGAAGAAGCAAGAGATAGAATAAGTACAACAGCAGTATTAAGTTTTAGAGATACTGATGATAATTTATTAATGACAAGTAAAGTTTTAGGCTCTAATAAAGCTAGTTTAAGTCAAAATGAAAAGACTTTATTCTATCAAGTAGCTCTTGATATAAAAGATTCTAGTACTTTTTATAATGTAACAAAAGAAATTGCTAAAAAATCTAATGATGAAAATAAAATGGTTATATGGCTTGATTTTAATCCAGAGGTTGACTCATATAAAAAAGAAAAAGATAATTGTGGTAAAAATGGTAACTTAAAATGCATTAGTGCTCCTTATGTTAAAGAAGCTTTAAGCACTAGTAACGTTGTAATAGAAGGCTCTTTTACTAAAGAAAGTGCTCAGTATTTAGTAGATTTAATTAATAGTGGAAGTCTTCCAACTAAATTAACTGAAGAATCAACTCCTAAAAGTATAAGTGCTTCTTTTGGAGAAGCTACTATTAAAAAGACTGCTATTGCGGGTATAATAACTTTTATAGTAATAACTCTTATTTTAACATTTAAATATAGAGTAAGTGGTTTATTAGGAAGCATTTGTTTATTTATTTATTCAATATTAGTATTTATATCATTTAACGCTATTGGAGGGGTTTTAACTTTAATTGGTATAGCTGCATTAGTATTAGGTATTGGAATGGCAGTTGATTCAATAGTTATTTCAATAGAAAGAATTAAAGATGAATTATTAGAAAGTAAAAGTCTTATTTCAGCATATAAAGAAGGCAATAAAAGTAGTTTAACTGCTATCATAGATGCTAATATAACTACATTTATTGCAGGAGTAGTTCTTTATATTTTTGGTGAATCTAGTATAAGAGGTTTTGCTACTATGTTAATAATTACAATAATAATTACTATATTAACTACAGTTATATTATATAGATTTTTATTAGCTCTTTTAATTAAAACTAAGGTATTTAATGATAGAGAAAAGCTATTATTAGGAAATATAAAACCACATAAAAACTTTGATTTTGTTAAAAATGCTAAATATGCAATTATTATTTCACTTTTCATATTAGTAGTTGGGTTTATTTGCTATTTTATAAAAGGAGTTAATTTAGGAGTGGATTTTTCTGGAGGAACAAATATCAATATAACTGGAGAAAAATTTAATTTTGATGAAGTGCTTCCCGTTTTGTCTTTATATGAGATAGATTCTTATAATAAATATTTAGGATCAAAAAATGAAGGATATGTAAAATTAAATGATATATTAACAGATAAAGAGGAAATAGAAGTTAAAACAAAATTACAAAGTCTTGGTTATGAAACTTCTGTTTCTGAAATAAGTACATTAGTTACTAAGCATTTAACTAAGAATGCTATAAAAGCACTAATATATTCAATGTTATTTATTGTATTATATATGATTATAAGATTTAGTTTTAATTATGCTATAAGTGGTATTTTAATGCTTGTTCATGATGTATTAATAATATTAAGTATATTTATAATATTTGGTATAGAAATAGATTTTATATTAGTTGCGGCTCTTCTTACAATAATAGGATATTCAATAAATGATACTATAGTTATATTTGATAGAATTAGAGATAATAGAAAAAAACTTTATAGTAAAAATCGTAAATTAACAAAAGAAGAGTTAGAAAACTTAGTTAACCTTTCATCTAATGAAACTGTTATTAGAAATATATGGACAAGTATTACTACTTTAGTATCAGTTATTGCGTTAATAATAGTTAATCTAAGCTCTATACATACATTTAACACAGCTATATTTATTGGTCTTATAGCAGGAGCAATATCATCTTTAATTATTGGGTCTAAATTATGGCTATTTTTAGAAATAAGAAGTATAAATAAAAAAGATGATGGTGATGAAGAAGTGCAAGAATTATTAATAAAAGGAATAAATTCATAGGAGTGTAAAGTGAAACATAGTTATGAAGAATTAAAAAAATTATTATCTACATATATGGAAGAAGATTATATTGAATATGTAGATAAATATTATAATGAGCTAATAAATGTTTTTATAGATGAAAAAAATAGTTCTCATCCATTAAATGTAGCATATATTCTAGCTGATTTAAAAATGGATCCTATTACTATAGGGTGTGCTTTAATACATGAAGTAATATCATTAGATAAATTAACTTATGAAGAAATAGAAGAAAAGTTTGGAACAGAAAGTGCTAATATAATACAAAGTGTTACTAAAATTAGTAATTTAAAACAAACATTTAAAGTAAATGATCCAGAAAAGTATAGAAGAATATTAGTTGGACTTGCAGAAAATGCTAGTGCTTTATTTATTAAATTAGCTGATAGACTTATTAATTTAAAGTCATTAGGTGAAATGAATGGAAAAAATAAAAAATATATTATAGAAGAAACTCAAACTGTATATATACCAATAGCGCATAGATTAGGTCTTAAACAAATAAAAAGTGAAATGGAAGACTTATGTTTAAGATATGGTGATCCAAAAGAGTATAATAAAATATTAAATAAGATGAATGCTTCATATGAAGAACTTAATGCTGATTTAAATGAAATGAAAGAAAGTATATGTGATATGTTAGATGAGTTAAATATTAAATATACAATTACAAGTAGAGTTAAATCAGTACGTGGTATATATAATAAATTACAAGATGGTAAGAACTGGGAAAATATTTATGATTTATTAGGGGTAAGAGTATTAGTGGGTAATATAGAAGATTGTTATAGAGTAATAGGACTTATTCAATCAAGATTTAATCCCTTACCAAATAGATTTAAAGATTTTATAGCTAATCCAAAAGCAAATGGATATCAAAGTTTACATACTACTGTATTTGGTATAAATAATAGAATGTATGAAGTTCAAGTAAGAACTTATGAAATGGATGAAGTAGCTGAAAAAGGAGTTGCTTCTCACTGGAGTTATAAAGAAAAAACAAATGGTGCAATTAAAAATGTTTTAGATAATACTTTAGAATATTTAAGAACTTTAATTGAATTAAATGATATAGAATCTAACATGGAGTTTTTTAGTAATATAAAAGAAGAACTTAAAAGAGAAGAAATATATTGTATTACTCCTAAAGGAGATGTTATAGAGCTTCCTTTTGGAAGTACTCCAATAGATTTTGCATATAAAATACATAGTGAAGTAGGTCATCAAACAACTGCTGCTTTAGTAAACTCTAAAATGGTTAAATTAGACTATCAACTTCAAGATGGAGATATGGTTGAACTAATAACACAAAAAGGAAAGAAACCTTCTAAAAACTGGTTAAAAATAGTTAAAACAGAGGGCGCTAAAAGTAGAATTAAATCATATTTTTATAAAGCAGAAAGAGAAAAATATATTTCATCAGGTAAAGAAATATTAGTAAATGAGTGTAAAAAGAAAAACTTAGATTTTAATGCTATTTTTAATGAAGAAAATGTTAAAAAATTATTAGAAAGTTTAAAATTAGATACTATAGAAGACTTATATTTTTCTGTTTCAACTCTTAGATATTTACCATCTACTATATTTAATAAATTAGATGTAAAGGAACCTCAAACTAAAGTTAAAAAAACATTTGAAAAGAAAACAAATAAGCATGGTATTTTAATAGCTGGTCAAGATGATATATTGTGTTCCTTAGCAGAATGTTGTAAACCAGTTCATGGAGAAGATATAGTAGGTTTTATTACGAGAGGTTATGGAGTTAAAATACATTCTAAAAACTGCTCTAATATAGATTTAAATAGTGATAGAATAATAGAAGCTTCATGGGAAGAAGATTTAACTCAAAAATATAAAACTAGAATACATGTATATATTTCTGTTATAGGAGATGTTTTAGAACAAATGGCTTCAGTATGTTCTAAACATGATATTATAATAGATTCATTTAATCTAATAAATAGAAATAATAATTTATTTTATGATATGACTTTAAAAGTAAATAATATAGAAAGATTAAATAATTTTATAGATGAAATAAAGTTATTTAAAGATGTAATTAAAGTAGAAAGAGTGTTTATATGAAAGTAGTATTACAAAGATGCACAAAAGGAGGAGTAACTATTAATAATAAACTATATTCATCTATTGATAATGGATATGTTTTATTAGTAGGATTTACTCATGATGATAATGAAAAGATAATTGATAAAATGATTAATAAAATTATTCATTTAAGAGTTTTTGAAGATGAAAATGATAAAATGAATAAAAGTATATTAGATGTTAATGGAAGTATATTAAGTATTTCACAGTTTACTTTATATGCTAATAGTAAGGATGGAAGAAGACCTAGTTTTACTAATGCAATGAGACCAGAAGAAGCAACTAAATTATATGATATATTTAATAATAAATTAAAAAAATATTTAAAAGTAGAAACTGGTATTTTTGGAAGTGATATGAAAGTAGAAATATTAAATGATGGACCAGTAACAATTATTCTTGATAGTAGTGAGCTATTTAATTAAATAAAAAAACCTTATTTATTATAAGGTTTTTTATTCTTTTTCATATATTAGTAATGTTATAATAAGCGTTATAATATAAAATAGTAAGTTAACTAATAAATATATACCTGAATTTGTTATACCATGCCATGTATATATTTCTAATAAGTTAATACTTTCACTTGTTATATTAAATATTATATCTGATAAATTTCCTAGTATTACAAATGATAATATCCACCATAGAAACACTATTAAAACTGATTCTATATATTGTACTGGTGGTTTTCTTTTATTATCTTTTTGTACAATTATAGCAATATTTATATATGATAATAGGTTAAGTACAATTATAATAATATATACAAGATAATTTATAGGATTGTTATAAAATAATAGTGCTTCTTCACCAATAGTACTCATCGCAATATCAAACTTTGGATTAAAATTAAAGTTTGATTTAATAGCTGAATATAATATTATAATAAATAACATTAATAACACTATAAATATATATTTGTATGAACTATTAAATAAATTAGCTATATATTGTTTATAGTTGTTTTTCTTTAAGTATTTTGTTTTATAATCTTTTTTAGTTTTTTCATTTAGATTATAAATAACTGGATATAATAATATAATTGGTATTAAAAGTGGAAATATTTTTATAAAAACCTCACTACCCATAATAGATTCAAAAACTAAAAAGAAACTATTAGCTTTATTTTCTGAATTTGTTATATATTCACATTTATCAGTTGTTTGTGCTATTTATTTTTTTATTTTATATCCATACTAAACGCTCCTTCCAACAAGTTTTTTAAATATTATAACATTATTTTGCCGTTCATTTATAATAATTCATTATTTTTATGTTATAATTAATATAGTTTTAGTTCTTAAGGAAAGAGGTACTATATGCATTTTTATGAATTAATTAAAAAATTAACTGAAGATAAAAAAACAATTATCTATGTTGATATGGATGGTGTAATTGCTTCTTATGATTTTGGAAAGCCACTTGATTTTAAAAATAAAAGACCTTTAACTACAAATATTAAAACATTAAGTAAATTAAGCAATCTAAAAAATGTTGAACTACATATATTATCAGTTTGTAGATTTAATAATGAGGTAAATGAAAAAAATGAATGGTTAAATAAATATGCCCCATTTTTTGAAAAAGATAAAAGGACTATTATTCCAAAAGAAAGTTATCCGCATTATTCATCAAAAGAATTAAAATTAAATTATTTAAAATCATTAAAAAATGATGAACAAATTATTTTTATTGATGATGACAATGAAATTTTGAGAACTGTTCGTAATGACTTGAAAAACATAATGTTATATCAAGATTCTGAATTAATAGATTAGAAGGGAGAAATATATATGTTAAGTTATGAAGGAATATTTTTTGAAGCAGATATGGTTGATTTGATACATTCTTTAGAATCAGAAAAATTAGCCAGAGTTAATGATGAAATACATTGTACTTTTAAATATCATCCAACAACTGATGAAATTTTCAATGATATAGTTGGAAGAACATTTGAAGTATATTTAATAGGTTATGGTAATGATGGGCAAAACAGTGGATTTGAAATATTATTTCCAGATGAATTAAAAGATTATTATATAAATTATGATGAACAAAATCCTACAGTCTTAAAGACACCTCATATTACTGCATCACTAGCTGAAGGAGCAATATCATCAAATACAAAAAATCTTAATTTTAAACCTTTAGAAAAACCTGTTAAGTTAGTAGGAAGATTTGGTTATTGGATTAAAGGTGAGAATGAAGAATACTTATCTTATGAACCATATTCTAAAGGTAAAACAAGATAATATTTTAATACACACGCTAATTGATTATGTCAATTTGCAAGTGTGATTCTAAAATATCAAAAATTTAGTATAAACAAAGAATACGACTAAGCAAAGTGGTCGTATTCTTTTTCTAATATTTCTTCTTTATTATAAATATTAGCAATACCCTGATAACTTTTTCCTTCTAAATATAAATCATACATTCTAATTATGATATCTTTTGTTAATTCATCTGGTAATAATTTTTTATCAATTCTTTTAAATCCTATTGGAGTTCTATTTGGAATGTGTCCTGCCTTAATTGCACCAACCATACCAAACTTTGTTCTTTCTGAACATATCTCAATTTCATTTTGACTAAACGCAGTTGTTAGTCTTATATACATTCTTCCATTAGAGGTTAATGTATTAGAATCATCATCTTTACAATATAAATCACAACCATATTTTTCTAATATTTTCATTAGTTTTTCTACGTCAAAAACACTTCTAGTTAGTCTATCTAATTTTAAAGATACTATGACATTAACTGTACCATTTTTAATATCATTTATCATTTGTTGATATGCTGGTCTTTTATCATCTTTAGCACTTATTCCTTAATTAGCATATATTTTGTGAATTTCATATCCTTTAGATTTACAAAATTCAATTAATTTTTCTTTTTGTTCAGGTAAACTAAAACCTTCTCTTGCTTGATCGAGTGTACTAACTCTAATATAAATATCTGCAATTTTCTTTTCATCGTTGATAATTTCATCTCTCTTTCTATTATTTTTTTGAAAGAGATTAAAAGTACAAAAAGTCCATACTTTTAACCTCAAGTATTTCACTTCCATTAAATATTAAATAATTATTCCCTTTGATTGTTATAATATGTGGACTTACATAAGCAATATTACTTCCTTTAATATTGATAATACTTCCTTGTTTAATAGTATATTTACAAGAAGCAAATCTACATATCATATCAATTCTTTTTAAAACTTCCTTTTCAACTTCTAATATTTTTACTTCCTTCATAAAACTCCTCACTTATCCTTTCTTAAATAACAAAAAAACTAACATTTCTGTTAGTAATTTATTACTCTCGAATTTATAAAAGTTCGAGTTTCCTATCAATCTGGTGCAGGTAGAGGGACTTGAACCCCCATGGATCACTCCACTAGATCCTAAGTCTAGCGCGTCTACC
>CAYFQM010000010.1:20357-21531 GCA_964345385.1 uncultured Clostridium sp. | reverse complement strand
AATTTTAACAATAATTTTAGGTCTCTCTTAAGGTGCTAATATTCTTTAAATTTAAGACAAAACATACTTTTTCTAAGACCAAAAACGCTTTGTTTAAAAAATGACATTTTGCTAAATATCCGAAAAATTGTATGTCACCCCTTGCATTTAATTAAAATATATGTTAATCTTATTTAGGTGATAAAAATGAGAAGTGCAATTTATATCAATAATTTATTGAAATTAAAAATGCATGTATTATTATTTTCGCCTTTTATATTTAAATAAAATATCAAAGTTATTGGCTTTGGTATTTTTTTTTAGGAAAGGAAAGTATGAAAAAAACAAAAAAAGAAGAGGCTATCATTGGATATTTACCTGATGAGACGCCAACATTTTGGAGACTACTATTATATGCTATACAACAAGTAATTGTTATGTTTCCAGCTACAGTTACTGTTGCATTAATAACTGGTTTTCAAATATCCACTACAATATTTGCTAGTGGTATTGCTACTATATGCTTTATATTAATTACTAAGAAAAAGATACCATTATATTATGGATCTAGTTTTGCATATTTAACTGCTATATCAAGTATGGTTATGACAGAAGGAACTGCAGAACAAATTGCTTCATGGAATCTTACTGGTATATTACCAACTGAGTTAATTAGTTATGCTCAATGTGGTATTATAGCATCTGGTTTAATTTCAATTATAGCTGGGTTACTTGTAAGATACTTTGGTAAAAACTCAGTAGAAAAAATATTACCTGCTACTATAACTGGATCAACTGCTATAATAATTGGTCTTACATTAGCTGGAAATGCATTAACTGATGCAGCACCAACTCCTGGTGGAGTAGGTGGTAATTGGATATGGGTAGTATCTTTAATTACATTAATTTCTACTATACTATATTCTAAATATTTAAAAGGGTTTTTATCTCAAATACCACTTTTATTAGGTGCTTTAACTGGATGTGCTGTAGCTGGGCTTTTATATTTAATAGGAGACATTAATATATTTAGAGCTGTACCAGAAGCAGCAATATCTTCTTCATTATGGTCTTCACCTAATAATATATTAGCTGTACCTGCGTTTAGTTTACCTAAGTGGTCATGGGCTGCAATACTTGCTATTATGCCTGTTGCTATTGCAACTATACCTGAATCTACTGCTCATATATATCA
>CAYFQM010000010.1:281-20347 GCA_964345385.1 uncultured Clostridium sp. | reverse complement strand
GCTAAAAAGAAGAGTAGTAAAAAGAAATATGGTATTAGTAAACTATTAGATAAAAATCTTATAGGAGATGGAATCTGTGATATGATTTCTGGTTTTGTTGGAGGGCCAGCTGGAACAAACTATGGAGAAAATATAAGTACTATGGCTATTACTAAAGTGTTTTCAGTACCAGTATTAATTGTAGCTGCTATAATATCTATGATAATATCATTTTTTACACCATTTATAAAGCTAATTTATGGTATTCCTCTAGCTGTAATAGGTGGATTAGAAATATACTTATTTGGTGCTATAGCAGCTCAAGGTTTAGCTATAATGATAGATAAGAAAGTAGATATGTTTAATTCTAAAAATATAGCTATAATTGCTACTATGATGGTAATTGGTATAGGTGGACAATATGCATTTGGTGGAAATATTCCATTCTTTGGTCTTAACATCCCTTGTATAGCAGGAGCTGCTATATTTGGAATACTATTAAACTTAATACTTAGTATTGGTGAGAAAAAAGAAATTAAAGCTTAAAGAAGATGACAAATCTTCTTTTTAAATGTATAATAAAATTACCAAGGGAGGATTATATAATGACTAATATAACTAAAAAAGAAGAAAATAAATCAAGATGGAATGAAATATATGATAGAGCTCATAGAGAAAGAGAATATAGAGTTATTAAAATGTTAGAAAAATTAGATAACAAAGGAAATGAGCAAAAACAAAAGCTTAGTCTTAAACAAAAGTAAATATATTTTATTTACTTTTTATTTTTGTGTGCTATAATAAGTGTCATTGGAGTTTTAATGACAGATATAGAATATTGGGAAAATATAGCTAAAATAAAAAAAGATATTTTAGAAAAAATTGCAATCTTTGGAATAGAAACAAATGAATGTGATGATGAAATAAATCCTTTTTATAATCAAATTATTGATAATAGTGGAATAGGATTAGAATTTTATGATGGTTTACCTTATAAATTATATACTCCATTAGGAAGCATTAAAATTATATATGGTATGGCAGAAGGTGGAAATGAAAAAGAGTTATTAGAAGAGTTAACAAAAGATTATAAACTTCAAAAAACAGAAGAAAAATATGGTCGTTTAGGACCTATATATTCAATTACATATTTACCAGAAGAAGAAAAAGAGTTGCCTTTATTTAAAAAAAAGAAAATGAAAGATTATATTTCCTCAGAAGATGCTATAGAAATATATAAAAAAATGAATAATTCAAACAAAATTACTCTTAGTGTAAAATTATATTAAATAATATGAAATATATTATAAAAGATTAAGTATATATTAAAAAAACCAACAATTATGTTGGTTTTTATTTTATTGTTAATTTTTATAAAGTTCTCTTTTATATTCATCTATTATATCTTTCATAATAGAAATATAATTTTTTTCTAATGCTACTTCTTCATCTGTTATAGTGTATAAATTATTTATGCTTATTTTTATTAGTCCATTATCTGAAATAAATTTTTCTAATGAATCAGGTATTTCTTCACCATCAAGCATATATATAAAATCTACTTTCTTTTCTGATATTAATTTTTTAGCATCTGCATAGTTTTTATCTAAATTAGTATTTTCTTCATCTAATGAAACAACATTTATATTATATTTCTTTAAAAAGTTAAATACATTATTAGTAGTAAGTATAGTATTATATGTTCCATTTTTACCTAGGTTATAAAGTGAAACATCTAATTCAGATATTTTTTCATTTAATGCTTCATAGTTTTTTTCTATAGTAGCTGTTATAGTATATGAATTATTATAATCTATTAAAGACCTTTTTATATTACTACAAAGCATTAAGTAATTAGATGGATCTAACCAAAGTTCTGCTATATCATTATTTAAGTTCATTCCTTTAGTAGCATCTATTATTTTAAGTTCATTGTTTCTATTAAGTAAGTCTTTTGTTAATGATGATTCACCAAGTAATCCTGAATATACAAATATATCTGCATTAGCATAAATATCTTTCTTTTTTTCAGTTACTATATACTCTTTATTAGCTCCATTAGGATATACACTATCAATATTACTATATTCATTATATAAGCTTTCTGCTGCATATTCTATAGGATATACTGTTGAATATAAATATTTATCAGTAAAAGTATTATTTAGTGAGCAAGCGCATAATAGTGAAAGTGATATAATTAATATTATTTTTTTCATCTTTTCTCCTTTATTTTAATTCATCTAATCCATATTTACCAAATGGATGACATCTTAATATTCTTTTTATACCAATAAATATTCCTTTATAACCATATTTTATAATAGCCTGTTTCATATATTCACTACATGTTGGGTAAAATCTACACATTGAATGAGTATGAAGGGGAGTAGCTTGATATAAATTAATTAAGTATATTAATATCTTTTTCATAATAATATTATAATATATTTTTACTTAAAATGGAAATCATATTGAATAAAATCTAATAATATTTTATAATTTATATGTAATTACTTAGGAGTGAATATGAAAACATTAGAAAAATATGGTATATTTATTAAAAATAAGAATCTATTAAATGAAGCTTTAACTCATAGTAGCTATGCTAATGAACATAATACTAAAAGTTATGAAAGATTAGAATATTTAGGAGATGCAGTATTAGAAATTGTTACTAGTGAGTATCTTTATCATAATACTAATTATCCTGAAGGAAAAATGAGTAAATTAAGAAGTCTTTATGTATGTGAGAATGCTTTATATGAGTATTCTAAGGCTATTAAACTACCCAGTTATATAAAACTAGGTAATGGTATTAAAAAAGCTAATAAAGCTATTGTAGCTGATACATTTGAATCTATTATAGCTGTTATATATTTAGAATATGGATTAGATAAAGTAAAAGAGTTATTTAATGAGTTAATAGTGCCTCATATTAAAAATAAAGAAGACTTTTTAATGGATTATAAAACTCTTCTTCAAGAAGATGTTCAAACTGTTAAACAAAGTGTTATATATAACTTAGTATCTGAAAGTGGACCATCTCATAATAAACTATATACTATTGAAGCAGTAATTAATGGATTAGTATATGGTAAAGGAACTGCATCAAGTAAAAAAGCAGCAGAACAATTAGCTGCTAAAGAAGCATATGAAAAAAGAGCTTAAAATAGCTCTTTTTATTTGAAAAGAGTTATATTTATGCTATAATTGTATAGTAATGATAGGTGAAATATGTACATAAAAGAAATTAAAATTAATGGATTTAAATCTTTTGCAGATAAAACTACTATTGAATTAGATAAATCTTTTACTGGTATAGTAGGTCCTAATGGAAGTGGTAAAAGTAACATAGTAGATGCAGTTAAATGGGTTTTAGGAGAGCAAAGTATTAAAGCTTTAAGAGGAGCATCTAACATGAGTGATGTTATTTTTAGTGGTTCAGTTTCAAGAAATCCATCTAATTTTGCTAGTGTGTCTATTTTATTTGATAACTCTGATAGAGGACTTAATATAGATTATAGTGAAGTTGAAATAAAAAGAGTTGTTTATAGAACTGGAGAAAATGAATACTTAATAAATAATGAAAAATGTAGACTAAAAGACATAACTAATCTATTAATAGATACAATGAGTAGTAAAGAATCATTTAATATAGTTCCTCAAAAAAAGGTAGATCAAATATTAAGTGAAAAACCAGAAGATAGAAGAATTATATTTGAAGATGCTGCTGGTGTTTTAAAATATAAAGGAAGAAAACTAGAGTGCCTTAGAAAACTTGATAGAACTCATGATAATATGAGTAGGGTAGATATGATTATTGGTGAAATAAGTGAAAATCTTCCTACATTAGAAAAAGAAAGTATTAAAGCTAGGGAATATAAGAATGCTTTTAGTGAATTAGAAAAAATAGAAGTTGCTTTAATAGTAAAAGATATTACCAACTTTAGTGAAGTGCTTAAAACTAAAGAAGGGCAAAAACAAAATTTAGAAAATGAGCTAACTAAAATAAATACTTCATCATCTTCTGAATCAACTGAAGTAGAAAAATTAAAGTCTAAAATAATGCAAATAGATGAAGAGTTAATGAAAAGTAGTGAAGAATTAATCAGTGTTAATAAAGCAATAATTGAAGCATCTAATAAAAAAGCATTAATGAGTGAAAGAAACAAATATGATAAAAATAGTGATGAAATTAAAAATAACTTAGTTAGTTTAAAAGATAAAGAAGGCAAAATAGAAAGTGCAATTAATAATATTAATATAGATATTAGTAACTTAGGTAAAGAAAAAGATAATATATTTAATAAAATTACTTCTTTATCAAGAGAATTAAGTGATATTGAAATTATTACTTCTTCATTAAATGAAAAATATAATAAAAAGAATATAACTAAAATAGAAATAAATTCTAAAATAGATATATTAAATAATAATATAAACAATTTAAGTAAAGTACCATATAGTGTTAGAAGTATATTAGAAACCCCTGTATTAAGAGGTATACATAACATTTTAGCTGCTTTAATTGAAACTAAGAGTGAATACTCTACTATGCTTGATGTTGCTTTAGGATACTCAGCAAACAATATAGTAGTAGAAGATGAAGTATGCGCTAAAGAAGCAATAGAATATTTAAAATCACATAATAAAGGAAGAGTAACTTTCTTTCCTTTAAATATTATTAAACCTAGAAGTATAGATCCAAATATACTAGCAAAAGTAAAGTCTCATCCTGGATTTATTGATGTAGCAAGTAATTTAGTAAAGTATGATAGTAAATACTATAATATAGTAATGAATCAACTAGGTAATATAATAGTAGCTTCTAATTTAAAAGATGCTCAAAGTATAAGTAAAAAAATAAATCATTTATATAGAGTAGTTACTTTAGATGGAGAAATTCTTCATATAGGAGGATCTATTACAGGTGGATCTATTAAAACAAATACTTCATATATATCTGATAGATATGAACTAGATAAATTAAGTATTAATATAAAAGCTTTAAATGAAGAACTAGTTAATTTAGAAAAAGATATAAAAGAAAATGAAGAGAAAATAAAGAAAATAAAGGATCAAATATTTGAGTTAAATATATCGCTTGCTAATATAAGTGAAAGTATTAATAGTAAAAAAACTCTATTAGAAGAGAATGAAAAAGCTTTAAAGTTAGTTAAAGAAGAAATTAATAGTTTATCAACTCATTCTGAAGTTTTAAATAAAGAGTTAAATGATATAATAGAAAAATATTATAATTTAGAGAATAAAAAACATGAATATGAAAAGAAACAAGAACTATTAAATAAAGAAAAATTAGATTTAAATAAAGATTTAATAGTTTTAGAATCCTCAATAAAGAAAATGAATAAAGATGAATCATCTATATCAAATAATATACATACTCTTGATATAGATATTACTAAATTAAATTCTTCATTAGATAATTTATTAAATAGACTTAATATAGATTATTCTATGACTTATGAAAAAGCTAAAAATAATTATATATTAGAAACAGATGAAAAAGATGCAAGAGATAAAGTAAATAGTTTAAGAAGAACTATTAAATCTTTAGGTGAAGTTAATTTAGGAAGTATTGAAGAATATGAAAGAATAAGTAATAGAGTAGGATTTTTAAGCAAACAAAAAGAAGATTTAATAAAAAGTAAAGAAGATTTATTAAAAATAATTGATGAAATGGATAACATAATGATTGATAAGTTTAAAACTACTTATGATAAAATTAATATTGAGTTTAATAATGTATTTAAATCATTATTTAAAGGAGGAGAAGCTCACTTAGAGTTAACTGATCCAGATAATATATTAGAAACAGGAATTAATATAATAGCTGTTCCTAGTGGTAAAACATTAAAACCTATATCATTATTATCAGGAGGAGAAAAAACATTAACTGCAATTAGTTTATTATTTGCTATAATGAATCTTAAAAATGTTCCATTTGTTATATTAGATGAAGTAGAATCTGATTTAGATGACTCTAATGTAACAATATTTTGTGAATACTTAAAGAGTTATAAAGAGAAAACTCAATTATTAGTAATAACACACAAAAAGAAAACAATGGAATACCTAGATGTACTTTATGGAGTTACAATGCAAGAATCAGGTGTTTCTAAATTAGTTAGTGTTAAATTAGAAAACTAAAAAATAAGTATAAATTATACTTATTTTTTAATGTTTATTTTAAATATTTTTGTTATGTTATTAAATATTTCTAATTCACTTGTTTCTATAACTTCTACTGTTAGTTTTTCTTTAATAGTTTTAGTTGTAGTTAATATTGGATAGTTCATTATAAAGTCTTCATATGCTTTTTTACCAAGTATGCTTCCAATTATGTTACTTATTAAATTATAAGTTTTACTGTTATCTTTTTCTTCATCAAAGTCATTATCTTTAAATAATATAGTTAAATCTTCTTCATTAGTTATATAAATAAGAAGAGTTTTTTCTTCATTTTCATATGTAATTGGATAATTATTTTCTTGAATAGCGCCTTTTATCTCATCTGGTATTGTAAAAGACATAAAGTCATTATTTTTAGGTGCATCAGGTATATCTTCATTATCTAATGGACTTGTATCTATATTTATCATAATCTTTTTAAAATCAGCTGCTATAAAATAATTTATTCCATAATTAATAGGTTTATTTATGAAATCTGTTAAAGTATATTTACTTAATACATCTCCTTGATTATGTCCTTTTAATACAGAAACAGTATCTATCATATATGCTATTATTTTCTCTGCTATAGCTTCATCAACTACATTATAGTCTATTGTTAATAGTTTTATATTATCTTTTATAGAATATTCAAATGTAAAATAACTATTTGAAGTATTAGTTTTATAGATTACTACTATAGAAGAACCTTTAATAGAGGAATGAACTTTTATATTATGTTTATTTAAGTTTTTAATATCATTTAAGTTATTAAATGTATTTACTATAGGTTTTAATTCTTTTTTTATTTTACCCCTTTCACCATAACCTAAGTTATATGAAACTAAGCCTACTATAGTTAATACTGTTAAAATAAATGAAAAAACTCCCCAAAATATTATTCTTTTTTTATTCATTTTCTTCACCTAGTATAATTATATACTAATAAAACAAAAAAATAAAGATTAATTTTAAAATAATGGAAAGTATTTATTAATTATGTTAATATATTATGTGAAAGGGTAGTTAAACATGAAAGAAGAAAAACGTGCTGATAATTATATTATTAATGATAAAATAAATGAACAAATAGATGAAACTAAAAAACAAATAAATAGAATAAATAATTTA
Organism: uncultured Clostridium sp.; assembly: GCA_964345385.1. Taxonomy (GTDB): domain Bacteria; phylum Bacillota_I; class Bacilli_A; order RF39; family UBA660; genus CAG-1000. The sequence goes on along the minus strand of CAYFQM010000010.1, from coordinate 13,042 downwards.
AAAGATAATATTGAATCATCAAAAAAAACATTTGATAGATGTTTAGAGGTATTAAGAAAAGCAGCAAGTGGAGTAGAACATAATAGATTTATATATAGTATTTCAGATGAATGTAATAAACTATCAAAAGATATATTAAATGAATATGAATTAAAAAATACTAAAGAGCAAGATAAATTAAAAGAGTTATATAATAAAAGTGATGAATTAGAAAAAGAAAAAAGAAAAGAAAAAACTGATAATTAATAATTATCAGTTTTATATTGCTCTTAAGTTTTCTTTATTTTTATAAGGATTATTTTTATCTATTCTATCTATATAAATAATACCATTTAAATGATCTATTTCATGAGCAAATGCTACAGCTATTACTTCACGTATACGCTCGGTTTTTTTATTACCTTCTTCATCATAAAATTCAACAGTTAATCTTGCGTTTCTTGGAATAATTCCTTCTATATCATTAGTAACACTTAAACATCCTTCTCCTTCTTCAACATAGATTAATTCATCACTTTCTGATATTATTTTAGGATTAATTACTTTGTATTCTATAAATGAACCATCTTCCATTTTATAACAAATAACAAAAAATCTTTTTTTTATACCAAGTTGAACTGCTGCAAGACCCATACCGGCTCTAATTTTATGCTTTTTAGCATATTCTTCATCTTGACTTTTTCTTAAGTATTCTAGCATATTATTCATTAAATCTTTATATTTTTTATCTATTGGAAAAGTAACTTCTTTGCTTACTTTTCTTAATATACTACTAGTTTTTTCATCTAATATATCACTTTGTTTAAACATATCGCTTCACCTAGTTATTAATTATATCAAAAAATAGAGTATAATTCTAGTAAATATTATATCTTGAAAAAAAGTATATATAATATTATAATGTTATTATGTATGAAAGGTAAAAGATGAAGTATAATAAAGTAGTTAATTCATTATTAATTGTTATGGTTATTGTAACTATATTAAGTATGGGTATTGCAACTTATGCTTATTTTACTGTTCCAAATAACGAAGAAGATACCGAAAATAAATTATTAATTAATGATAATTTAAAATTAGTGTTTTCTGATAATGAAACTAGTGCTTTAACATTATTAAATATAAATCAAAATAAAGAAGTTACTAAACGTTTTACTATAACTAATAATGGGGAAGATGCTTATTATGATATAGTATTTACTGAAATAGCAAATAGTTTTAATAATAAAACTTCTTTAGTATATTCTATATCAGGAACAAGTAGTGATAAAAATAATAAAGCAGTTTATATTAAAGAAAGAGTAGTTCCATCATCTAATATTTCTAAAGTTGCTTCTTTTATTAAAATTAATAAAGGAGTTACTCATTCATATGTTGTAACAGTTAAATATTTAAATAATGGTAAAGAAAATATAAATGCAGATCAAAAAACTTTTTATACTAAAATAGTAGTTGCTTCACCTAACAAAACAAACGAAATATACAAACCAAATACTTTAGGTGATAAAATACTTAAAAATAATAATATAAAAGAAGCAAATATAATAGATTATTCTATAGTAGAAGATGGACTATATAAGACAAATGATTCAGTAAATGGATCAACTGTTTACTTTTTTAGGGGAAGTAATGATCTTAATAATAATGTTATGTTTGCTGGTTATTGCTGGAAAATTATTAGAACTACTGAAAGCTCTGGTATAAGAATGATATATAACTCAAAAAACTGCTTATCATTAGATAATACTTTAGAGCAATCTTCTGCTTTTAATGGAACAGTTTCATCAAATACATATATAGGTTTTATGACTGGAAGTAATTCTAATAGTTATGAATTAGAGCACTTTAATATAAATAAAAGTAATGTATTTAATGCATTAAATTCATGGTCTAATTATTTAACTAAGTATGAAGACAAAATAATTGATTCAGCATATTGTAATAATAGAATGCCTAAACAATTTAGTTATGAACAAGTTAATTTAACATCTAATGGTTTTGGTATAAATAATACTGGATATGATAGTTATTATAGATTAAGTATTATGAATCCACCAGTAGTTACCTTTGATTGCAAGTTAGATAATGATAAGTTTTCAAGAACTCTAGAATACGGTAACTCATTATTTGTAGAATCTGCTAATAATTTTGTTGGATTAATAACTGCTGATGAAGCTTTAGCAGCAGGTATTGGAAAAGAAAATAATTATTTAAAAAGTAACTTTTCTTACTGGACAATGTCTCCTGCATTATTTTATAATAATGTAGCATATAATTATATAATAGATACAAATAACTTAACTATTGCGCAAGTGAATCAAAATAATGGGGTAAGACCTGTTATTACAATAGATGGTAATGTATTAGTAGTATCTGGAACTGGAAGCATTAAAAGTCCATATATTTTATCAAATTAATAGGAGGAATAAAAATGTATAAAATTTCATTATTATATAGTGATGGTCATATAGAAGATAATCAAAATGAAAGTTGGTCTACTATAAATAAGGCAACTGAAGCTGCTTTAGAAAGAAAAAAAGATAATAGTTATATTATTGGATTTAAAATTAATAAAATAAAAGAAGAAAATCCAACTTTAACAAAAACTAGGAGAAACCCCGTATGTATATATTAGATGCTTTAATAATAATTGGATTTATAATAGGTATTCTTAATGGTTTTAGAAGAGGAGTTATAAAATCAACTGTACTTTTAGGTGGTTTAATTATATGTGTTATACTTTCATATTATCTTAAAAATCCTGTATCAACTTTTATGTATAAAGTACTTCCTTTTTTTACATTAAATAATGATGCTAAAATAATAAACATAATTATTTATGAAATAATTGCTTTTACTATTATTTTTTGTATTCTTTATTTAATGCTTAGAATTATACTTAAAATAAGTGGTTTAATTGAAAAACTACTTAATATAACTGTTATTTTAGGTATTATTTCTAAATTATTAGGTTCTATTATAGGCTTTATTGAAGCATATATAATAATATTTATACTTTTATTTTTTTTAAGTCAACCATTTATGAATATAACTAAAGAAGAAGGAAGCACTTTAAAAAATAAAATATTATATTCTTCACCAGTGTTAACTAAATCTGTTAAAGATATAGATAATGCAATAAAAGAAGTAACTATAATATATGAAAAAGATAATAAAAATAAACATAAAGAAGCAATTGATGTATTTTTAAAATATAGTATAATAAGTAATAAAAATTTAAATATATTAATAAAGAAAGGAAAGGTAATATATTAATGAAATATTTAGAAAAAGAAAATTTAAGTGATTTAGTGAGCAAAGGAGTACATTTAGTAGATTTTTATGCTCCATGGTGTGGACCATGTAAAATGATGGAAGGAGTTTTAGAAAATATTGATTCTAAAATAAATATTATTAAAGTAAATATTGATGAGCATGATGTACTTGCAGCTGAAAACAATGTATTTAGTGTTCCATCATTAATATTTATAAAAGATGGAAAAGAAGTTAAAAGACTAATTGGATATACTTCTGAAGATGAATTAGTTAAAGTAATCAATGATATAAAAAGTGAATAATTCACTTTTTATATTTATTAATAACGGAGGAAAAATATTAAAATATAAAGATTTTGAAATGCAAGTTAAAGTGTTATCGAATAAAATATATAGAAAAATTTTTGCTTTAGTTTTACAAATAATGAAGGAACATGAATATGTTTTCTAAAAAAAGTTAATAAAGGTGAAATAGTTCGCCTTTTATTTTGATGTTAATTATGATATAATTTGTATGTTATTTGAGGGTAATATGAATTATAAAGATATAAATTTATATGATTATGATTTAGATGAATCACTTATTGCTCAGCATCCTATTAAAAAAAGAGATGATTCTAAATTGTTAGTAGTTAATAAAAACTCTGGTAAATTAAAGGGTGATAAATTTTATAATATAATAAATTATTTAAAAAAAGGAGATGTTTTAGTATTAAATGATACTAAAGTGCTTCCTGCTAGAATAATTGGTTTTAAAGAAGAAACTAACGCTAAAATAGAAGTTTTATTATTAAAAGAAATAGATAATAATATTTGGTCTTGTTTAATAAAACCACAAAAAAGAGTTAAAAAGGGCACTATTATTAAATTTAATGAAGAGTTTAAATGTGAAGTAAATGAAGTATATAATGATGGACTAAGTGAAGTAAAGTTTATTTATGAAGGAGTATTTTTAAATCATTTAGAAAAAGTAGGTACTATGCCACTTCCTCCATATATTCATGAAAAGTTAGATGATCAAAGTAGTTATCAAACAGTATATGCTAAAAATATTGGTTCTGCTGCATCTCCTACTGCAGGTCTTCACTTTACTAATGAATTAATAAGTTTAATTAAAGAAAAAAGTATAGAAGTAGTTTATATTACTTTAAATGTAGGACTAGCTACATTTAGACCAGTATCAGAAGAAGATATTACTAAACATCAAATGCATAGTGAACTATATTATATTTCTTCTGACGCTGCTAATAAATTAAATAAAGCAAAAGAAGAAGGAAGAAGAATAATATGTGTTGGAACAACATCTTTAAGAGCACTTGAATCAAATATACAAAAATATAAAAAGTTTAAAAGTACTTTAGAAGAAACTAATATATTTATATATCCACCATATAAATTTTTAAGTGCAGATGGATTAATAACTAATTTTCATTTACCAAAAAGCACTTTAATAATGCTTGTAAGTGCTTTTAGTAGTGTTGATATAATAAAAAATGCTTATAAATATGCACAAAACAACAAATATAGATTTTTTTCTTTTGGAGATGCTATGTTTATAACTGATGAGGAGATGTAAAATGGATTTAAAGTTTAAAGTAATTAAAAAATGTTCTTGCAATGCTAGAATAGGTGAGTTTCAAACTAAATATGGAAAACATACTACTCCTATGTTTATGCCAGTTGGAACACAAGGAACTGTTAAAATGCTTTCTCCAGAAGAATTAAAAGAGGTAAAAGCAGATATTATTTTAGCGAACACTTATCATTTATGGTTAAGACCAGGTGAAGATATAGTCTCTTTAGCAGGAGGACTTCATAATTTTATGAATTATCTTGCAGGGCCTATACTAACTGATAGTGGAGGTTTTCAAGTATTTAGCTTAGCTAAACCAAAAGATATAACTGAAGAAGGAGTTAAATTTAAAAGTCATGTTGATGGAAAAGAATTATTTTTAACTCCTGAAATAAGTACTAAAGTTCAAAATGATTTAGGAGCTGATATAATAATGTGTTTTGATGAATGCCCTCCATATCCATCATCTTATGAATATATGAAAAAAAGTGTTGATAGAACATTAAGATGGGCTAAAAGATGTAAAGAATCACATAAAAACACTTCTACTCAAGCACAATTTGGAATAGTTCAAGGAGGAGAATTTCCTGATTTAAGAAAATATTCTGCTACTGAAACTGTAAAACTAGGGTTTGATGGTTATAGCATTGGAGGAGTAAGTGTAGGAGAAGATGCAGAAACTAAACTAAAAATGATTGAATATAGCACTCCATTTCTTCCAGAAGATAAAATAAGATATTTAATGGGAGTAGGAGAACCAATAGATTTAATTGATGGAGTAATAAGAGGAATAGATTTATTTGATTGTGTGCTTCCTACTAGACTAGCAAGGCACTCTAATGCACTTACTAGAAATGGAAGAATTAATTTAAAAAATGCTAAGTATATTAAAGACCTTAATCCAATTGAAGAAGAATGTGATTGTTATACTTGTAAACATTATTCTCGTCTTTATATAAGGCATTTATTAATAGCTAAAGAAGCTTTTGGTCAAAGACTACTTTCTATTCATAATATAAGATTTTTAACTAAGCTTATGGAAGATATTCGTTTTCATATTGAAAAAGATGATTTAATAGAGTTTAGAGAAGACTTTGTTAAAAAATATAATGTAAACAAAAGTCAAAACAATTGAAATAAACTAATATATATATTATAATTAAATTACAGGGAATTGTAGATATAAACCGTCAAATCAATATTTAGGGAGATTAATTAATTTCTGTTGTGTATGCCAATAATTATTATTGGAAACCTGATGAAATTATGTATCTTACCACCTCGCTAGAGAGCGAGTTTTATAAACAGATTCCCTGATTTTGTTTTTGGAGAAACTTTATGAATTTATGTAGATTAGAATCATTAGTTGGAAAAGATAATTTAAATAAAATAAGAAATTTAAATGTTTTAGTGCTTGGTTTAGGTGGAGTAGGTGGTTACACTATAGAAAGCCTTATAAGATGTGGAGTTAATTATATAACTTTAGTAGATGATGATACTATAAAACCTAGTAATATAAATAGACAAATTATTGCTACTAGAAGAAACTTTAATAAATATAAAACAAGAGAATGGAATAAAAGAATAAAATTAATTAATAAAGACGCTATAGTTAAATTAATCAATTTAAGAATTACTCCTGAAAATATAGAAATATTATTTATGGAACATTATGACTATATAATTGATACATGTGATACTGTTAAAGTAAAAATTAAATTAATAGAAGAATGTCATAAAAGAGGTATTAAATTAATTTCATCAATGGGAACTGCTAGAAAAATGGATGCTACTAAACTATTAATTACTACTTTAGATCAAACTGATACTGATCCAATAGCTAAAAAAATAAGAAAAGATATTAAAAATAAAAGTATCATGAAAGATGTTGTTGTAGTAACTAGTGATGAAAAACCAATAAAAACAAATGAATTAGGTACTACTTCATTTGTACCAGCAGTAGCTGGATTATATATAACAAATTATATTATAAATGATATTATAAATAAAAAGATGTAAGTTACATCTTTTTTTGTTGTATTGGTTCTATTAAATAACCTTCTTCTTCTAAAATATCTTTAGACTTACTAAGTTTTTCATTTCCTTTTAAAAACGCATTTAAATATATACTTCCAGGTATACTTTTAAATTCTTTATCTTTTACATTAATACCAACTTTAGTATTATAAAACGAATCTCCATAAATTCTAGAAATATCTTCATCCATTAAAGAATAACCATTATATAAAAATGATATTATTCTTTCTTTATCTTCATCTTTAATAAAATAACCTGGGTCAGGAGTTTTAACAATTATTTTATTTTTAAATAAGATGTAATTTGATTCATTACATTTACTTTTTTCAAAAAATTGTCTATATGTCGGGTCTATTAAATAAGGAACCATCATCCCATTTAAATTAAATATAGCAGTAATAAAAGAATGACCAACAATATCATTAGTTATTACATTTTGTGTCATACAAGGATTATTTTTAACTTGTAAATCATTTAAATAAGAACATATAATGCTTTGAGCTGTATCACATTTATATTCAAATGAATATTCTTCTAAATTATCATTAAATTTACATCTTGTTCTAAATACTATAACATCTAAAAGATATTCAATTTCTTCTTTTGTTATTGGTTTATTATCTTTAATTTTATTTTCTATTTCACTTAGTCTAGTATTATCAATATCATTAAGTATTTTAGGAGTAGACTTTAAAATATATTTCATTATTGCTCCTTTATTTTTTTATTAAATTCATTTAATTCTTTTTCATATTTATTATTTTTAGGAGTGTAATAAATTTCTCCTTTTAATTCATTAGGTAAATAATCTTGTTTTACCCAGCTATTTTTATAATCATGTGGATATAAATACTTATTTGATGTATTTGTTAAATGAACTGGTACTTTACCAATATTTTTTGTTTTAATACTGCTAAGAGCATTATTAATAGCTAAATATGCTGAGTTACTCTTAGGGCTTAGTGCCATATCTATTACAATAAAAGATATGACTTTAACTAATTCTGGGTAACCAACTCTTTCAGCGTTATTAATTGCTGCGTTTAATTTAACTCCCATCATTGGATTAGCTAAGCCTATATCTTCATAACAAATATCAATAAGTCTTCTATATATAATATCATAATCTCCTAATGTAATTAATCTAGCTAAATAGTGAAGGGAAGCATTAACATCAGATCCTCTAATACTTTTTTGAAAAGCACTTATTGTATCATAATAACCATCTTGATTTTTATCTAAAGAAAATGATGGAGTTTCAAAATATTCTTGTATCTTTTCTATAGTTATTTCTTTATTATTTCCATAATATAAAAATTCTATTAAATTATATGCATATCTTAAGTCTCCATTAGATATATTAGCTATATAATTAATTGTTTTAGTATCTAATTTAATATCATTTAAAACATTTTTAACTTTTTTTAAGCATTTGCTTATATCTTCACTAGTTAACTCATTTAATCTTAATACTTGACATCTACTTCTAATAGAAGGGTTAACACTATGATATGGATTAGATGATGTAAGACCTATTAAAGTAATTAATCCACTTTCTATATATGGTAAAAGTAGGTCTTGTTTATCTTTATTCATTCTATGGATTTCATCTATTATTAATACTAAACCACCATGCATTTTAGCTTCTTCTATAGCTATATCAAAATCTTTTTTATTATTTATTACAGCATTTAATGATTTAAATTTAAATGAAAGTTCATTCATTAAACAAATAGCTATAGTAGTTTTACCAACTCCTGATGGACCATGTAATATCATATTAAAAAGCTTGTTATTTTTAACAAGATTAGTTAATACTCCATCCTTTGATACTAAATGCTCTTGACCAGCTACATCTTTTAATTTGTTTGGTCTTAACTTATTACTTAACAAACTCATCTTATTCACCAATATTATTGTATCAAGTTTCTATGTAAAGTTAAAGTAAATTTATTTTATAATAAGCATTTTTATTATATAATTTATATAAGTGATATTATGAAAAATGAAAAACTTATATTAGATTTTGAAAGTTTTTTAAAAAATGAGAAAAACTATTCTAAAAATACTTATAACTCATATATATTAGATATAAAAGATTTTATTAATTTTACTAATAAAAATATTGATAATATAAATGAAAATGATATAAATAATTTTATATCTAAAAAAATTAAAGTATTAAGTGATAAATCTATTAATAGAAAGATATCTAGTATAAGAATGTTTTATAAATATTTAAGTACATATTTAAATTATAATAATGTAGCAGAAGATATAAAAAATATTAAAAGAAAAAAACAACTTCCTAAATATTTAACTAATGAAGAAATAGATAAATTATTTGATATTAATTTAAATACTAAATATGACTATAGAAACAAAGCTATATTAGAGCTTCTTTATAGCAGCGGTTTAAGAGCAAGTGAACTTATTAATTTAGATACTACTAATATAGATTTTGATAATAGAGTTATTAATGTATATGGAAAAGGAAAGAAAGAAAGAATAGTTCCTTTAAGTGAAATAGCTATTAAATATTTAAAAAAGTATATTTATGAATATAGAGTTAAATTTTTTGTTAAAGGAAAACCTATTACTGATTCATTATTTTTAAATAATCATGGAGAGAGGTTAACAAGAAACGCATTAAATTTAATACTTAAAAACTTATCAAAAGAAAAAAGAATAGATAAAGAAATAACCCCACATGTACTTAGACATAGTTTTGCTACTCATTTAATTAGTAATGGAGCAGATATAAGAACAGTTCAAGAAATATTAGGACATGAAAATGTTTCAACAACAGAAATATATACCCACTTAACAAATGAAACAATAAAGAAAAATTATGATAAATATTTTAGTAGGAGGTAAAAGATGAATAAAAATCATTTATTTAAAAGAGTGTTTTTAGTAGTATTAGATAGCTTAGGAGTAGGTGCTACTGAAGATGCTGCTGAATATGGAGATAAAGGTACTAATACATTATTACATATTTTAGAGGGTAAAAACTATAATTTAGATGTACTAGAAAGATTTGGTTTAACAACTTTAGTTGGTAAAAAGGTGAGTAAAACAAGAGGGCTATATATGAGAGCTAAACCAATTAATCAAGCAAAAGACACTTTAAATGGTCACTATGAAATAATGGGAGCAGTCTCTCCTTCACCATATAAAACATATCCTGATGGATTTCCATTAGAATTAATAAGTGAAATACAAAGAATTACTGGAAGAGATGTAATAGGTAATGTAGTAGCAAGTGGAACTGAAATAATTAAAGAATTAGGTGAAATGCAAATAAAAACAGGTTCTATAATAGTATATACTTCAGCAGATTCAGTGCTTCAAATAGCTGCTCATACTGATACTGTTCCACTAGAAGAATTATATGAAATATGTCAAAAAGTAAGAAGTATAACAGCCAATGAAAAATATAAAATAGCTAGAATTATAGCTCGTCCTTTTAGTGGTAAAAAAGGTTCTTTTTATAGAACACCTGATAGAAAAGATTATGCTTTAGATCCACCTAGAAATGCTCTTGATTTACTTTATAAAAATAATATTAAAATAATTTCTGTTGGTAAAATAGCTGATATATTTAATAATAAATCTATTGATGTAAAAATTAAAACTAAAGATAATTTAGATGGAATGTTTAAATTAATAGATTTTGCTAAAGGAGACTTTGAAGGATTATTATTTGCTAATTTAAATGATTTTGATATGTTATATGGTCACAGAAGAGATAGAGATGGTTATTTAAAAGCATTAGAAGAATTTAATTATTATTTACCTATATTTATTAAAAATTTAAATAAAGATGATTTACTTATATTATGTGCTGATCATGGTAATGATCCAACTCATACTGGAACTGATCATACAAGAGAATATATTCCTATAATAATATATAATAAAAAATTTAAAAAAGGAATAAGAATGGATGATAGAGATACTTTTGCAGATATAGGGGCTAGTATATTAGATGTTTTTAATATAAAAAATGATTTAAGTATAGGAAAAAGTATATTTAGAGATTTACAAAAATAATTATTTTAACTCAACAATAGTTGAGTTTTATTTTGGAAAAACATTTATATATTCTTATAATTATAGTATAATTAATATATTGGAGGAACAAATGAATAAAAAAGTATATTTAGATTATAGTGCTACAACTATGATAGACTCTAAGGTTTTAGAAGCATTTAATAAAGCTTCAAAAAATTATTATGCAAATCCAAATTCTAATCATGATGCTGGAATAGAAGCAAATAAATTAATAAGTGAAGCTATAAAAAATATATGTAATTATTTTAATATAAAAGATGATGAAATAATATTTACTTCTGGAGCTTCTGAATCAAATAATACAGTATTTAAAAGTTTAATAGGTAGCAAAAGAAAAGAAATAATTACTACTAATTTAGAACACTCATCTATTTATGGACCAATTAGTTATTTACAAGAAAATGGTTTTATAATTCATTTTGTAGAAACTAATGATAAAGGAATTGTTGATTTAAAATCTTTAAAAAGCTTGATAAATGAAAATACAGCCCTAGTAAGTATAGGAGCAGTCAATTCTGAAATTGGTATAAGGCAGCCTATAGAAGAAATAGGGAAGTTACTTAAAAAATATAAAGATGTATTATTTCATTCTGATATTACTCAGTGTCTTGGAAAAACAAAAATAGATTTAACTAATGTAGATTTAGCGTCATTTTCAGGTCATAAACTATATGCACCTAAAGGAATAGGGGGATTAATTAAAAAAAGAAGTGTTAATTTAGTGCCACTAATTCATGGAGGTAAAAGCACTACTATATATAGAAGTGGAACTCCTCAAACTGAATTAATAATTTCTTTATCAGAAGCATTTAATTTATTTAATAATACTTTAGAAGAAAAATATAAATATATTGAATCTTTAAATAAAAAAATAAAAAAACATATATCTAAATATAAAAATATTTCTATTAATTCAAATGAACATTCTATTCCTCATATATTAAATATATCTTTTTTAGGTAAATCATCAGATATAATTCAAAACTATTTTAATAGTAATAATATATATATATCTACTCAAACAGCATGCTCTATAAATGAAGATTATTCTAAAACAGTATATAATATTACAAAAGATATGAATAAAGCTAAAGCTTCTATAAGAATTAGTTTATCTTATAAAACAACAAATAAAGAAATAGATATATTATTAGAAAAAATAGATTATTTAATGGAGCATTATAATGAAATTATATAAAATAACAGCTTCATGGTGTTTATCTTGTATATATATGAATAATATATTAAATGATATTATAAATGAAAATAACATTGATTTTGAGCTTATTTCATATGATTATGACTTAGATAGTGATGTAGTGGGTTCATTTAATGTGGGGTCTATTTTACCTGTTTATATACTATATAAAGATAAAGAAATAGCTAGGTTAACTGGTGAAGTAAAAAAAGAAAAATTATTTAATTTTTTAAAAGATAATGGAGGAATAATATGAAAAAAATATCAATTTTATGTATAATTTTATCAATATTTTTATTAAATATTTATGTGTATGCATCAAACACGAATGATGAAATTTTAATATTTAATAATGAACAAATAATAGAAAAAGAGGTTCCATTATTAGGTAAAATAAACATAAAAGAAGTATCTATTCCATTAATAGCAGTAGTTCTTGGATTAGTAGATGGATTTAATCCATGTGCTATGTGGATACTTGTATTTTTAATAACGCTTCTTTTCACACTTAAAGATAAAAAGAAGATGTGGACTTTAGGACTTATATTTATTTTTACTAGTGCTATAGTATATTCATTGTTTATGTTTTCTTGGTTAAAAT
>CAYFQM010000010.1:0-244 GCA_964345385.1 uncultured Clostridium sp. | reverse complement strand
GCATTTATTAAACTATTAATAGCTATTTTTGCTATTATATTTGGAATGATAAGTATATATAGATATTTTATAAATAAAAATAAAAGCATAGGGTGTGATGTAACTAATCAAAAACAAAGATTAGATATAATGGATAAAATAAGACAAATAGTATCTAAAAAAAGCTTTTTATTATCTATAATAGGAATAATATTATTAGCTGCAGTAGTAAATGTTATTGAACTATTTTGTTCACTAGGTCTTC
>CAYFQM010000009.1:0-23870 GCA_964345385.1 uncultured Clostridium sp. | reverse complement strand
AGATTTAGACAAAACTTACTTGGTAAAAGAGTAGATTATAGTGGACGTTCAGTTATAGTAGTTGGACCTAATCTTAAAATGTATCAATGTGGTGTTCCAAAAGAAATGGCATTAGAATTATTTAAACCATATGTTATGGAGCAATTAGTAGCAAAAGAACTAGCTCATAATATAAAAAGTGCTAAAAAAATAATAGATTCTCAAGATGAAAGAGTATGGGATGTAGTAGAAGCTGTTATAAAAGAACATCCGGTATTATTAAACCGTGCTCCAACTCTTCATAGATTATCTATTCAAGCATTTGAACCTGTATTAATAGGCGGAAAAGCATTAAGGTTACACCCTCTTGTTTGTAGTGGATTTAATGCTGACTTTGATGGGGATCAAATGGCTATACATATACCTTTAAGTGAAGAAGCTCAAGCAGAAGCAAGACTTCTTATGTTAGGAGCAAATAATATATTAGACCCTAAAGATGGAAGACCAATTGTTACTCCATCTCAAGATATGGTACTTGGAAACTATTATTTAACTTTAGAAAAAGCAGGTTTAGAAAATGAAGGTAAAGTATATAAAGATCCTAATGAAGCATTAATGGATTATGAAAGAAGAAATATTACTCTTCATACAAGAATATGTTTACCTACTAAATCATTTAAATATAAAGTGTTTACTGATGAACAAAAAGAAAAATATTTAGTTACAACTGTTGGTAAAATTATATTTAATGAAATACTTCCAGATACATATCCATATATAGAAGAAGGAAGTACAGAAAACTTTGAAGTAATAACACCTGATAAATTCTTTATAGAAAAAGGAAAAAACTTAAAAGAAGAAGTAAAGAAGATGGATATAGTTCCAGCTTTAGTAAAAAAAGATTTAAGACAAATAATAGCTCAAATATTTAAAAGATATAAGACTACTGAAACATCAATATTCTTAGATAAGTTAAAAGATTTAGGATTTAAATATAGTACTAAATCAGGTATTACAATTGCTATTTCTGATATACCTGAAAATCATGAAAAAGATGCATTAATAGAAGAAACTTATAAAATGGTAGATCAAATTAACAAACAATATAAACGTGGTCTTATTACAGATGAAGAAAGGCATAATAAAGTAATTAAATTATGGACTGATATTAATAATAATGTTCATTCAAAATTAAATGAAATATTACGTAATGATATTGATAATCCATTATCAATGGTATTTAATTCTGGTTCAAGAGGTACAGCTAATCAATTAGGTCAAATGGCAGGTATGAGAGGTATTATGTCTAAACCAGATGGAGGTCAAGTTGAAATACCTATTTTAGCATCATTCCGTGAAGGGTTAGATGTTCAAGAATTTTTCTTATCAAGTCATGGTTCAAGAAAAGGAACTGCTGATACTGCTTTAAGAACTGCAGATGCTGGATATTTAACTAGACGTTTAGTTGACGTAGTACAAGATGTAATAGTTAAAGAAGAAGATTGTGGTACAATGCAAGGACTTGAAGTAAGTGCATTTATTGATGAAAAAAGTGGAGCAGTTATAGAATCATTTAAAGATAGAATAATAGGAAGATACACTAATCAAAAAGTTATTGATCCTGAAACTAAAGAATTAATTATTGATAAAAATGCTTTAATTACAGAAAGAATTGCTAATAAAATAGAAAAAGCTGGTATTAAAAGTGTTGAAATTAGAAGTGTATTTACATGTAAAAGTGATAATGGAGTATGTCAAAAATGTTATGGTCTTAACTTAGCAACTGGTAATTTAGTTGAAGTTGGAGAAGCTATTGGTATTATGGCTGCTCAATCAATTGGTGAACCAGGTACACAATTAACAATGCGTACTTTCCATACAGGAGGAGTTGCATCTACTTCTGATATTACACAAGGTTTACCTAGAGTAGAAGAATTATTTGAAGCTAGAATTCCAAAAGTTAAATCAACAATAGCTGAAATAGACGGTAAAGTTACTAAAATTGTTGAAGATAAAACAAAATATAAAATATATGTAAATAATGATTTAGAAAGTAGAGAACATGTAACTCAATATAATGCTAAATTAAAAGTAGAAAAGGGAGATATGGTAAAAGCAGGAGATTCTTTAACAGAAGGAAGTATATCTCCAAAAGAATTACTAGCAGTTACTGATCCAACAACTGTAGCTGAATATATATTAAAAGAAGTTCAAAAAGTTTATAAATCTCAAGGAGTAGATGTATCTGATAAACATATAGAAACAGTAGTTAAGAGAATGATAAGTAAACAAAAAGTAATTAATCCAGGAGATACTGAATTAATTGAAGGAACTAATGTTCCAATGAGAGAATTTGCTGAAATAAATAAACCAATTATATTAAAAGGTGGAGTGCCTGCAACTGGAAAACCTATAATGTTAGGTATTACAAAAGCTTCATTAGAAACAGAATCATTCTTATCAGCTGCTTCATTCCAAGAAACAACTAGAATATTAACAGATGCTGCTACTCGTGGAAAAATAGATATGTTAAAAGGATTAAAAGAAAATGTAATTCTTGGTAAACTAATACCTGCTGGTACAGGAGCAAAACAATATAATAATATAGAAGTAATGCTTAAAAATGAACTTTTAGATGATGATGCAGCAGAAATATTAGAAGAAAAGTTTCTTGTTGAAGAAGAAACTGAAGTAGCCTAATCATAAAAAGAGAAAATAACAATTTCTCTTTTTTATATTTATTTTTTTTTATTTGTTAATTAAAAATTAAAAAAGAAAACAAAAAAGCTAAAGTATAGATAATTACTTTTATTGACTAAAATATTATTATTATATATAATTATTTATAGTAGGGAGAGTGATTACTTGTGATATGCCCTAATTGTGGAATAGAAGGAGATCCAGGAAATGCTTTTTGTACTTCATGTGGATTTAAATATGAAAAACCAATAGAAACAGTTAGTTTTCAAGAAAATTCTAATGAAAACATTAATCAAAAAAGTATTAAAGAACAATTAATAGAACAAGGTGTTTCTAGTGATAGTTTTAAAGATGCAGAACCTGCAGCTAGAGTAAAAGCAATAAACACACATTATTATAGAAGAGCTTATGTAGGTAAACAACTTAAAAAACTAGAAAAAGGTGTTTCTTTTTGGAGCCTTTTTTTAGGCCCAATATATTTTATGTATAGAAAATTATGGTTAATTGCATTTGCATGGTTATTTTTATTAATAGCTACCTTATTACTTTTCTTTAATTGTTGCGGATTGCTTGTATTTATTATTAATATAGCAGCATTTATATTTTTTAAGAAAATATATATGAATAATGTGAACTCAAAAATCAATAAGATTCAAGAAAAAAACAAAGAAGCAAGTACTGAATCTATAATAATTGCATGTATGGATGCTGGTGGAACCTCAATTGGATTAACCTTAATAGTAACTATTATTTTTCTTGTGGTTTGTGGTTTTATTATAAATTTTTATTATAAAGATAAAGTTAAAGTATTAATAAATATTGATAAAAATGTTATAAAAGAGAAGTATAATGAAATCAAAAAAAACAAAATATTTAATAAAAAATCTGATAATAAAGAAAAAGAAATAGATGTTAAAAAAGAAGATTATACTTATGAAAAATTAAGTATTAAAGTTCCACTTAGTTATAATGATTATAATGATAAAGATAATCACTTTGCATTATATAATGGTAATGTTTCTTGTTTTTTAGAAATTATATATGAAAAGTATGATGAATCTAAAACAAATGAAGAATATATAAAAAATATTTATAGCGAAGAAGAATTAGATATTAAAGATGAAATAATAAACGAAACAATATGGAAAAAAGCCATTATTTCAAATGAAGAGCAAAATAAACAAATATACGTTAGAAATTATCTGGGTTATATATATAGAGTTGAATTAATATCAAAATATGATAATGATGGTTTTTGCGATTTGAGTTTTGAAAATATAATTAATTCTTTAAAGTTTGATGTGGAGTAGAGATGAAAAAAATATTATTGCTTTTAATTTCAATAGTACCTGTAATTATTTTAGGGTATTATATATATAGAAAAGATAGAAAAAAAGAACCTATTAGACTGTTGTTTAAATTATTTATAGGTGGTTTAATAGCTATTTTGATAACTTTTGTTACTACTTCTATGCTTAGTTTTTTTCTTCCTTCATTTGAAAAAATTATGAATTCAACATCAGATAATTTATTATTAATTTTTCTTAAAGCTTTTGTGGGAGTTGCATTAATTGAGGAGTTATCAAAGTGGTTTATAACTCATATTATAGTATCTTCATCTCCTGAAAATGATGAAATTTTTGATAGTATTATATATGCTACTTTTGTAGCACTTGGTTTTGCTTTTTTTGAAAATGCATTATATTTATTTAATACTTATATGAGTGATGGTATAGATAAAGGTATTTTTCTTGGTATTTTAAGGGCAGTTTTAGCTATACCGGGTCACACTTGTTATGGAATATTTATGGGGTATTATTTAGGATTAGCAAAAGAAGTAGAAACAAAAAATAAAAAGCAAGAAAAATATGAATATTTATTTCTAAGTATTATTGTTCCAATTATACTTCATGGAATATATGATTTTTGTTTGTTTATAGAAAAAACACCATTTTTAATAGCGTTTCTAATATTTATAATTTTAATGTATTTTATAGCAATTAAAAAAATAAAACATATGTCAAAAAATAATAGAAAGATAAAGTTTGAAGATGCTTTTTGTTCTAGATGTGGAAGAAGCGTTGACAGTGAAGTGTGTCCCAATTGTGGTAATATAAATAAATAATATTGAAAAAAATAATAATTTTTGTTTAAAATTAAACCAGATTATGATTTAAATATTATGAAAGGATTATCTTGGGAACAAATAGGCTCGGCAGAAATAGACATAATGTTAAAACAAATAGATGATAAAAGTAGAATAATATTTGGTTTTGCAGAATCATTAAATATATTAAACGATGAGACTTTAACCAAATCCGAAAAAAATAATATATTAAAAACTTATATTTCTTTTGACTTTTTTTATGAGGATTTTATAAAAATAGCTGCTCTTTCAATAAATATTAAAAATCCTGTTGACAGTAGAATAAAAGCAGAAATTCTACGTGAGGTTATTTATTATACTGGTATGCCTAAATATACACTTAGTATATTTCCTATAGTTCATGATTTGGATTTTGAATTAGATGAAGAGCTTATTTCCTAATACTCGAAGAAAAATTTAAATATAAAATTTTATGTTATAAAAAGTTTGTTAAATTACGAACTTTTTTTGTAGTGTTTTTAAATATTTCATCGTATAAATATATCAAGGAGGATTAAATTGAAGAAAAACATTGAGGTATATCAAAACAGTTTTAAAGATTGTGCTTCTTCATGTTTATTATCTATTATTAGATATTATGGAGGTGATTATTCTTATGAAGAGTTAACTTTATTACTGAAAACTAATAATAATGGAACCAATGCATATAATTTAATTAATGGGGCTAAATTATTAGGTTTTGATGGATATGCTAAAAAATGTACTTTGGATGAAATAATAAATAGTAAAATTAAACTGCCGCTTATAGCTCATACTCGAAATAATAATTATTATCATTTTATAGTGATATATGAAATAAATGAAAAAACAAAAGAATTAACTATTATGGATCCAGTAGTAGGTATTAATACCATTCCTTTTGAAAAATTTAATAAATTATTTTTAAATACTATTATTGTTTTATATCCAATAAAACCTTTACCTAAATTAGATAAAAAAGATGGAGTTACTAAAGTTATTTTATCATATTTAAAACATGATAAAGGACTTATTATAACATTAATGTTTTTATCAATATTTATGGTATTACTCTCTATTGTTAGTAATTATTTTATCAAAATTATTGTTAATAGTGTTATTAATAATTATACTTATAGATTATTAGTATATGTGTCATTTGTTTTTATTAACATTTTATTTTTAAAAACATTACTAGACTTTATAAGAAATAAGTTGTTAATACATATTTCAAATAAAATTAATATTAAAATAAATAAAGAAACAATAAATCACTTATTTAATCTTCCATATTTATTTTTTAAAAATAAATCAACCGGAGAAGTATTATCAAGAATTAATGATTTAAAAAAATTTAATGACATAGTTGAAAATATAGTGGCTAATATTTTACTGAATATTATTTTAATAGTAGTTAGTATGATTGTACTTTTAAGTATAAATGCATCTATTTTTATAATTTGCTTTGTATCAATGATATTATATTTTATTGTTGTGATTATCTATAAAGAGGTATTTAAAAAAGAAATATTTAATTATCAGATAAGTAATAGTGATTATAATAAAACATTAATTGAATCTATTGAAGGGTATGAATCTTTTAAAAACATTAATTTATTAGGTGAAATTAAAAACAAAATAAATAATAAATTAATAATTAATGTTAAAAACGATACAAAACATAAAACAAGTTTAATAAATCAAAGATTTATTAAAAATATAATAATGGATATTAACTATGCTATAACTATATTTTTATCAGTTATCTATATTAACAAAAATATTATTAATTTAGGGGACTTTTTAGTATATAATTCATTAATGGTTTATTTTATTGAACCATTAAAAAATATATTAGATTTAGAACCAAGTATTAATTATATAAAGGGGGTTTATAATAGAATAAATGATATCTTGATAGTAAGGAATAAAGTTTCAAGAACAGACTTAAAAATAAAAGGAGATATTGTTATAAATAATTTAATTTATAGTTATGATAGTGTTAATAATGCATTATATTTATCTTCTTTAAACATTAAATGTGGATCTAAAATACTTATATATGGAGCTTCTGGCTCTGGTAAAAGTACATTGTTTAAAATATTGCTTAAATATTTAAAAGAATATAGTGGTGAAATATATGTTAATAGCACTAATCTTAAACAAATAGATGATGCGATAATAAGTAATTCTGTTACGTTTGTATCTCAAAATGGTTATTTAATAAATGATACTTTTAAAAATAATATTATTATGAACCGAGATATAAGTAATGAAGAATATAATAATGTAATTGATATTTGCAATTTAAATAATATATTAAAGTCAAAAAATCTTTTGGATGACTTTTTGATAGAAGATAATGGCTTTAATATAAGTGGAGGAGAAAGACAAAAAATATTGCTTGCTAGAAGTTTACTTAAAAAAAGTAATTTTATTATATTAGATGAAGCTTTAAGTGAAGTTGGATTTATTGAAGAAAAAGAAATTATAAATAAGATTAATACTTATTATAAAGATAAAACAATAATATATTCTTCTCATAAAAAAGAACTTTTAAATCTATTTAGTAATAAGTATTGTCTAGAAAGGGGGAAAAATGATTTGCGATAAAGAACTATTTAATATTGTTGGTGGGGTTAATTATGGAGCATTAGGATTAATTGCTGGTGCAATTGTATTTCTTATCGGACTATTAAATGGTTATCAAAATCCTTTAAAATGTAGAAGATGAAAAAAGAAGAGTTGGTTTACATCGTTGGAGGAGCAAGTATAAGTGGTTCAATGATATCTGCTATATATAGTGTATTTGTTTTCTTATTAGATTTAGGTGAAAGAGCAGGTTCTGTAATAAGAAGATATCGCACTGGTAAATATTGTTAAACATAGAACAAGGTATAGTTTTTATACCTTGTTTTAATTGACAAAACAATATTAAATGTTTATAATAACAAGTTATATGGAGGAGACAATGAATATTAAAAAAGAATTTGAAAAACAATTTAAAGATTTTAAGTATATTGATCTGTTAATTGAATTAGTAGAAAAAAATGAAGAACACGAAAGAAGAATTGAAGAACACGAAAGAAGAATTGAAGAAAACAGACAAAGAATTAATAATAACAATAATATCATTAAAGAAATATTAAAGTTAAGATATGATTTATGTAATCACATGTTTGTTAAAGATGGCGAGCATATTTATTGTGCAAAGTGTGGTGTAGGTAATGTTCCTGGAAATATTAACAATATAATTGAACAAGCACAATTAGAATATATGATTAAAAATGGGGGCAATAAAAATACAGATATTGATATTTCTAAATCTGAAGGAATGGAACTTTTTCAAGAAATAACACAAAACAATCCATATTTAAGTGAAGAAGTTATATTAGAAGAATTTAAAAAACAAGTAGATTTAAAAAATAAAGAATTGAGTTTAAAACGTCACAATAATTTTTGGACAGATATTGAAGAACCATTTTAAAAATTCTAATTGTTTTAAATGTAAATAGATATTTGTTTAAAATTGACTAGTATTAAGTGTTATGATATAATTTTTCTAGAAAGCAAAGAAAAAGAGAAGTAAAATTTAATTCTACTAATAGAAAGTTGATGGAGATGGAAATTCAACAGTGTGGTAAATTTGAATAACACTTTGGAGTTATATATTGAAAATTAGTAAATATATACGTATGGATGCGTTAAATCTATTAAAGAGATCTATTTAGATAACTTGGGTGGTACCGCGGAATTAACAGCATTTCGTCCCTACTGGGGATTATGCTGTTTTTATTTATAGGAGGAAAAATGGATACTAGAGAGTTAATTAAGAATTATAAGAAATTTATTGGAAAAGAAATCGTTTTAGAAGGGTGGATTAGAAATCATCGTAAACAAAAAGATTTTGGATTTCTTGATTTTAGTGATGGAACTTGTTTTGATAAAGTTCAATTGGTTTATAATAATAAAACCAAAAATTTTGATAATATTTCTAAGTTGCATATAGGTTCTGCAATTAGAGTAGTAGGTAATGTTATTGAATCACTTGGAAGCGGTCAAGAATTTGAAGTTGAAGTAAAAGAAGTTAAGTTAATTGGGGATTGCCCTGAAGACTATTTGCTTCAACCAAAAAGACACTCTATGGAGTTTTTAAGAAGTATAGCTCATCTTCGTCCTAGATCTAATTTATTTAATGCAGTATTTAGAGTAAGAAGTGTTGCTTCATATGCGATTCATGATTATTTTTATAAAAACAATTATGTATATGTTCATACGCCTCTTTTAACAACTGCTGATTGTGAAGGGTCTGATCAAATGTTTAAAGTAACAACTTTTGATTTTGATAATTTGCCTAAAATTGATGGTAAAGTTGATTTTACAAAAGAATTATTTGGTAAGCAAACTTTTATTACTGGTTCTGGTCAACTGCATGGTGAGACATTTGCTATGGCATATAAAAAAATATATACTTTTGGTCCAACTTTTAGAACAGAAAACTCAAATACAAAAACACATGCTAATGAGTTTTGGATGATTGAACCAGAAATAGCTTTTTGTGATTTAGATGCCCTTATGGATATGGAAGAAGACTTTTTAAAATATATTATTAAGTTTGTTTTAGATGAGTGTCCTGAAGAAATCAAATTTTTAGATTCATTTGTTGAAAAAGGGCTTAAAGAAAAATTAGAAAAAATTGTTAATAGTAAGTTTGCAAGAATAAATCATAAAGAAGCAATTGATTTATTATTAAGTTCTAATGAAAAATGGGAATTTATTCCTTCATATGAAGGGGATATTGCTAAAGAACATGAAAAATGGCTTGCAGAATATTTTAATGGTCCAATATTTATTAAAAACTGGCCTAAAGATATAAAAGCATATTATATGAAATTAAATGATGATGGTAAAACTGTTGCTGCAGTTGATCTTCAAGTACCAGGAGCTGGTGAATTAATGGGTGGTTCTCAAAGAGAAGATGATTATGATAAATTAATTAAGAGAATGAAAGAGTTGGGAGTAGATTCTAGTGAATTAGAATGGTATTTAGATTTAAGAAGATATGGTGGATGTCCACACTCTGGATTTGGTATGGGATTTGAAAGGCTAATTATGTATTTAACAGGAGTAGAAAATATAAGAGATGTAATACCTTATCCTAGAACTCCTAATAATTGTTTATATTAATAAAAACTAGATTTATCTAGTTTTTTATTATAGAATAAGTATATAGATAAAATATATTGGAGGAAAAATGATTAAAGACACTTTTAAAGAAGTAATATTACTTACTTGGCCTACGCTAGTAATAGTATTATCAATTATTATAATATTAAGAATCGCTTTTATTTTAAAAAGTGAAAGAAGTTTTGCTATATATGAAGAAATATTTAAATTATTATTTATTGCATATGTATTAGTATTATTTGAACTTGTTTCTAGTCAAGATGTTTCAATTATAGGTGGAACTAATTTGGTTCCGTTTAGAGAAATATTTAGATATAAATTTGGAAGTGTTTCTTTTTATAAGCAAGTTGTTGGTAATATTGTGTTATTTATACCTCTTGGCTATTTTGCTAGTTATTATTGTAAAATAAAAAAAATAAGTATTATATCATTAGTTGTAATGTTAATAAGTTTAATTATTGAAAGTGTACAACACTTTATAGGAAGAAGTTTTGATGTAGATGATATTTTATTAAATGTTGTTGGTGGTATTATTGGATTTTTAATATATATATCTTTATCTGCGATAGAAAGACATATGCCTGAATTATTTAGAAAAAATTGGTTTAAAAACATTATATGTATTATATTAATGATTTTAATTTGCGTTTTTATATATAAATCTGTGTAGGGGAAGATTATGAATGATTATATAAATAATACAATTAAAAATAACATTGATTTTGAAAGTGTATATAAAGTATGTAATTATGCACTAGAAAAATTAAAAGTAAAAAAACCTATATTTAATATAACTATTGTCGATAATAAAAAAATAAGAAGTATAAACAAAAAATATAGAAATAAAGATGTAGAAACCGATGTATTATCATTTGCTTTTGAAGAAGAAGATAATATTAAATATCATAATTTTAGATTTTTAGGAGACATTTATATATCTTATGAAAAAATTTTAGAGCAATCTAATTTATATGACCATAGTCTAGAAAGAGAACTTTGTTATTTGAGTTTGCATGGTCTTCTTCATTTGCTTGGTTATAATCATGAAAATAGCGATGAAAAAAAAATAATGAGAGCTTTAGAGGAGGAAATATTAGATGAGTGTGAAATTACAAGATAATGAAAAAGAATTTGGAGGAGTTATGAAAAGTGGATTTGTTAGTATAATTGGAAGGCCAAATAGTGGCAAATCAACATTAATTAATGCTATAGTTGGTGAAAAGATAGCTATTATTTCAGATAAAGTTCAAACTACTAGAAATTTAATACAAGGTATATATAATGATGAAGATTCACAAATAGTTTTTGTTGATACTCCTGGTATACATAAACCAATTGATAAAATGGGTTATGCATTAAATAATCAAGCATATTATTCGATAAATGATGTTGATATACTACTATTAGTGATGGATGCATCAGTTTCTTTTGGAAAAGGGGATCAATTTATACTTGATAAATTAGTAAAAATAAAAAAACCAGTTTTTTTAATATTAAATAAAATAGATAAATTATCAGATAAAGAAATATTAGAAAAAATAGATAGCTTAAAAGATGTATATGCTTTTACTGAAATAATACCTATATCTGCACTTAAAAATGATAATGTTGATAGATTAATAAAAGTTATAAAGAAATATTTACCTAATAATATTAAGTTTTTTCCGGGGGAAGAAAAAACAACATCTGAGTTAGATTTTATGCTTTCTGAAATAGTAAGAGAAAAAATATTTATTCATACTTCTGAAGAAGTACCACATTCAATATCTTGTAAATTAATTAAAAAAATTGAAAAAGAAGATTTATATGAAATATACATAGATATTTATGTTGATAGAGATTCTTTAAAGAAAATAATATTGGGTAAAAGTGGTGCTATGATTAAAACCATAGGTATTGAAGCAAGAATAGAAATGGAAAAGTTATTAAAGAAGAAAGTATATTTAGAGCTTTATTGTAAAACTTTAAAAAAATGGAGAGATAGAGATAAATCTATTAAAGATTTAGGATATTTTGTTAAAGATTAGTTGGTAAAAAATGAAAATAATAAAAGTGGAAGGTGTTGTTATTTCACAAGTATCTTATAAAGAAAGTAGTAAGATACTTAATATATTAACTTCAGAATATGGAATAGTTGGTGTTATATCAAAAGGATGTAAATCATTAAAAAGTAAACTAAGGTTAATAAGTGAAAAGTTTGCTTATGGCAGTTTTGATATATATTATAAAGAGAATGCTTTAGGTACATTAGTAGATGGAAAAATTATTAATTATTTTGAAAATATAAAAAAAGATATTATTAAATTAAGTTATTTAACTTATTTAACTGAGTTATCTACATATGTATATAAAGAAAGTGAAAGTAATGATATTTATAAATTATATATAGAAAGCATATTAAAAATAGAAGAGGGGTTAGAACCTAAAATAATTGCTAATATCCTTGAATTAAAATTTTTAAAATATTTGGGTTTAGCTCTTTATTTAGATGGGTGTGTTAGGTGTGGAACCAAAAAAATCGTAACATTTTCATTATCTAAAGGTGGATATGTTTGTAATAAATGTAAAACAAACGATATAATATATGATGAGAAAGTTTTAAAGATGATAAGAATGTATAATTATGTTGATATATCTAAAATAAAAGATTTAAAGATAGATTATTTTATAATAGAACAAATAAATGATATATTGACCTTATATTATGAACAGTATTCTGGATTAAATCTTAAAAGTAAGAAGTTTATAAATATGATTGAATAAGCATTGTATTTGATTGATTTTTGTAATATAATTATACTAGGAGGATATATGAAAAGTATATTATTAGCTATAACTATACTTTTTAGTTTTATAATAGTAGAAGCTCAAGTGTTATTTCCATATGGCGAAGCATCTGGGAAGGTTGGAAGTTATTCTAATTTAGTAGAAGATTATAATACATACTTTATTAATATGAATCAAACAAATCCAAGCAATAAAATACCATATGCATATACAAAAAATACCATAGGTATTAATAATGATTTTACTATTAATGGGCTTGTAAATAATGATGAATATATTTTATCAACTAAAGGAAGCAAATACGATTCTTATTTATATACAGGAGCAGATTATTGGGCAATGGGTGGCTCATGTATAAATCAATATGGTTTATCAGTTACTTGTGAAGGTGATAATTCTATAAGACTTACTGAATATGTAAAAAAAGGAATAAGAATTACAGGAAGCGGAACATATATTGATCCATGGACATTTTGAAAAACAAGATTTAATGTAACTTTTGCTACATATGGAGGGACTGCCCGATGTAATAAATCATCTATATATATTTTTAAATGGTAAAGTTCCATATTATTTTAATATCCCTTGAATTTGTTGTTTCATCATAATTTCCTATGAGAATTTTATCTATAAAATCTTCAACAATTTCAATAGATAATTCTTCTATATGTCTGTACTTTTTAAAGATATTCTTTTTAGTTTTTACTGTTTCTTTTTTTGCTAGTGTAGATGATATTTCTTTCTTCACTATTTTTTGTCGTTCTTCTAACTTTTCGTTATCATCTTTATACTTATTCATTAATATTAAAAACTCTTTTTCTGGAAGTATCCCATTTGTACGATCTTCATATAGTTTTTGAAAATATGTACTTTTACCTTGTAATTCCTTATTAATACTTTGTAATTCTTTTTCTAATGAATTTAATTTATCTTTGTATAAATCTTGTTCTATTACTTCGTTTTGCATTTCTTTAAGATCATCTTCTTCATAAAATTTCTTTAACATTTCATTCATTTTTTCTAATATGAATTGATGTAGTTGATCTTCTCTAATAGAAGCTTTATTATCACAATTAGACCAGTTTGTCTTTTTATCTTTACAACATAAATATCCAGTACCGTCAGATCTACGATTACCTGTTTTGGTAAATATTTGATTGCAATTAGAACAATACTATTGACAGATATAGATATTTTTTTAGTGCAAAAAAACATAGTCTTGCAATACTAATTTAGTCTTGCGTGATTAACAGATTTAAAGGATTAACCATTAAAATTATTATAGGTGGTGGTAATATGAAGATAAATGACGCGATTGCTAAAAGAATTAACGATTTATGTAATGATAAAGATTTAGCATACAAATTAAATAAATCTGATAATCTATCAACAAATAAATTAGCAAGTTTAAGTTATATAACTCAAAGTACAGCTCAACACTTAACAGACGGTAGAAGTAAAAATCCAAAAATGCTAACTATTGCTAGAATAAGTAATGGATTTGGACTTAAATTAAAAGATTTTTTTGACGATCCAGTATTTGATGATATTGATTTAGAAGATTAAGAATTATTTAAAAATAGTTCTTTTTTTTCAAAAATATTAAGATAATCGACTATTTTTGTAATTAATTTAGCCATTTTTGTCAAAAAAATAGTCATACAAGACTAATTTATATAAAATTTTAAAAAATATGATATAATTAATACAGATAGTACTTTAGGATATATGCCATATAGAAAAGTGTTATAATAGGAGGTAATTATGGATCAAGTAGAAGAAAAGGAAATAGAAATTAGCAGAGAGTATGATTATTCTAATTCTGTTCCAGAAGTTCAATTCATTTCTTTTTTAGCACAATATTGTGATTCTTATTATAAACAATTAATTAAAATGTGTGAGGAAGATGAAGAAAAGAATATAAAACTAAAATCTGAATATAGGAATTTTCAATATAAAAAATCATTT
Source organism: uncultured Clostridium sp. (assembly GCA_964345385.1). Lineage (GTDB taxonomy): Bacteria > Bacillota_I > Bacilli_A > RF39 > UBA660 > CAG-1000. The sequence continues at coordinate 9,124 of CAYFQM010000009.1, read as the reverse complement.
GGCTCAAAATTTGAAGTTGCTATAAAAGAAAAAGGAAATAGTATTTCAAATTTATCGTGTAAAACTTATGATTCATTTGTTGAAGCTGTTAATTCAGGACATTTAAACAATGTTGAGAGTGTGGTAATAACTTTAGATTTATCATTTAAAAGAGGTAAAGATATGGCTACAAAAGAGCACGAAAATTTATTTAAAATATCTTTTAAACCATATAACATTGTTTTTACTCGCAAATCAAATTATGCGGATTCTAATATGGATCAAATAGAAAATGTTATAAATGAAATTTTGAAAAAGTTTAAAGTACAGAATACTATATTTTGTACTAAACAATAAATAATATGTATTGCTACTAATGGGAGGTAATTAAGATGTATAACAACACAATTAAAGCTGAAAACAAAATAATCAGTAGTGATGATTTAACACAAATATTTCAATTAATGGGAGAAACATTAAAAAAATATCTTAAAGTTTCTCAACAAGAAGAAATGCAAAATAAAATGTTAGATACACCATATCAAAATTATACTTTTAAAGATGAAGGAAGTAAAATGAAAGTTACTGTTGATTTCTATGATAATACCAACATTACTTTTGATAACTATGATAATTTTATGGGGATATTTTATAGTAGAATAGATGAAATAAAATCTATGGATATATATTATGCATTGAACTATACAGTTATGACGCCTGCACCAAATAGAAGTAGAAACTTTTATACACAATCAATTCAAATGCATATTAATGAAAATAAACTGAATATTACATTGAATTTAAAAAGTGCAGATCCTAAACTTGATGAAATATATAACTTTATTAAAAATAAAATTTTGAATGCTCCAGAAAAGTATGACGAAGTAATTAGAAACAAAAATAAAATTATAAACACTGTTTCATTTGGTGCTGGAATGATACCAGGAATAGTTATAACAAGTTTATTGCTATTTATTCCAGTTGTTAACAATATAATACTTAAAGGTTATGTAGTATATCCGATTGTTGCGGTGATTCTATCATATATGATTGGTAGTATGATTTCTTCATCTAAATTGGATAAATACTATGAGCCAATAGTACCTAGCAAAAAATATGCTGGTTATGATTCAACAAATTATAAAAGAATTTACAAAGATGATATAGATTCTTTTGTTGGTACAAGTGAAATATTGATAGGCAAAAAGATTAATAATTTAGATAATCGTAGAATGATTAAAAAAAATTATGAAAAATACAAAGGTTTAATTCCGAAAGAATTAATTGCATTATTAATTGTTACTGTAATAGTTATAATTATTGGATTGTTTATATAAATTAAAGAACTTAGAAGGAGGTGTTTTAGATGGATAATCAATTATTTAAAACTGATGTTGAAGTTAAAAAAGCTATTGATTCAATAAAAGCTAATGTTGAAGAAATTTTAGCAAGTAATTCTAAAGATTATTACGGATCAACATTTATGAATATGACAAAAGACTTTTTATATTTGCAACAATTAAATAAGCATTACAAAGAAGTACCTGAATATGAGGAAGCTAAAAAATTAATTGAAAGCATTGCAAATAAGGATCAACGTTTTGTTGAATATTTCAAACAATTTGTTAATGAAAAATAAAAACTGCTTTTATTTAGTGCTACTGTAATTTTGAATTCTTGGTATAAGCATTTAAAAGGTTATAGTTATATAGTAGCTATAACCTTTTCTATTAGGAGGAAAATAAAATGAAAAACATAGATAAATTCAAAGGTTGTTTAATAGGTGGTGCAGTTGGTGATGCTTTGGGATATCCTATTGAGTTTGTAAAACTAGCTAAAAATGAAAGAATAACCAAGTACGAAAATAAAGGAATTATTTCGGACGATACACAAATGTCTTTGTTTACTGCAAACGGATTATTATGGGGTGAAACTAGATTTAGTATGAGAGGCATAGCACCAGATGTATCCGATTGTATATATTTAGCTTATGTGGACTGGTACAAAACACAAAAAAGAAATAATAATGAAATAAAAGTGTCTTGGCTAGCAAGTATTCCAGAGCTAAATGTTAATCGTGCTCCAGGAAATACTTGTTTAAATGCTTTAGGAAGCAATAAAAAAGGTACTATTGAAAATCCTATAAATAATAGTAAAGGTTGCGGAAGTGTAATGCGTGTTGCACCGATTGGTTTATTTTTTGAGCCACAAATAAAATCATTACACGAAATAGGAAAATATGGAGCAGAAGCTGGAGCAATAACACACGGACATCCTTTAGGAATAATTCCTTGCTATGTTTTGACAATTATAATAAATAATCTTGCTTATACAAATAAAACGATTGAAGAAGCAACAGATGAAGCTATTGAAATGTTAAAAATAAATTTTGATATTTTTGACAAGGAAAATAGAGACTATTTTATTACTTTAATTAACAAAGCAATAAAATTAGCACATAACAAATTTATTAGTGATAAAAAAGCTATTGCAGAATTGGGAGAAGGATGGGTTGCTGAAGAAGCTCTTGCTATAGCTCTCTACTCTACAATTAAATATAGCAACAATTTTGAAAAAGCAATTATATGCTCGATAAATCATAATGGAGATAGTGATTCCACTGGTGCCATTGCAGGAAACATTATTGGAACTTATTTAGGATATAATAAAATCCCTAGTTATTATATTGAAAATTTAGAATTAAAAGATATAATTTTAGAAATTGCTGAAGATTTGTATAAAGGTTGTCCTATAAGTGAGTATTCAAATGATAAAGATGAATACTGGCAAAGTAAATATCTATATCTAAAAAGAGATTTATCTAAAAAACAGAAAAATTAAAAAATAGAAAAATATATGATAATGGTAAAGTTATTTTAAATGAAAGGAAGTAGATAAAAAATGAATGAAAAAATAACAGAAATAATATCTGAATAGAAGAAAAAAACAGAAAAAGAATGCTGTTTTATAAATTATTCAAATGAAGCACCAAGTATATTGGATGATAAAATTGGAGGTAAGCCAAATTTACCTATTGGAGAAGAATATCCAAAAGATAAATATGGAGAACCTATGGCTTTGGTTATACAGATAAATTTAAGAAAGTTAAATTGAGCTGGTTATCCAAAAGGTATTTTAGAACTATTTGTTACAACCAATGAAGATGACCTTTTTGACTTTGAAGTAGCTGATGGAAGTTTTGAGACTAGATTATTTAAAGAAGGACTAGAATATCAAACTACACTACCAGAAGTTGAATTGAAACCCTTTTTAGTAAATGGACCTTTTAAAATAGAGTTTAATAAAGGAAAAATGAGTATGCCATATAATATGGGAGATGACGAAGCTATAAATATGTTGTTAAATTTATTTGAGGAAAAATTTAATGTAAAAGTAAATTATCCAATGGAATTGAAACAATTATTTGGTGTAGATTATTACGATTTACAAGATAAATTAAAAGATGATTCCGAATTTTCTTCTCACATAGGTGGATATGCTTCCTTTGCAAATGATCCGGATATAGATTATTTAACTAAAAATGAATGTTTGATTTTTCTTACTTCTGATTTAGACAAAAAATTTGATTTAGGTAATGCTTATAGTTTTTATGTATTAATCTCAAAAGAGGACTTATTAAATAATAACTTTTCGGACATTGCTTGTAACTTTGAGTGGTCGTAAAATATTAAATAGAAATGGAGGTAATTATGGAACAAGAAAGAAAAGATAATAAAATAATAATTAATGAAAAAGAATACGAAATTATTTCTTATATTTCAATAGATAGTGGTAATTTTATTGTTTATACAGACAGTAAGCAATTAGAAAACGGACAAATTGCTTTGTATGTTAATCGTGTATCACAAGAAAATAAAGAAATAATTTTAGATGAAATAGAAGATGAAGAAGTAATGCAAGTAATAAATGCGTTAAAAGAAAGGTTGGTAAACAATGAATAATACTCAGAAATATACAAGTTTGGTTGATTATTCAATAAAACTAAGCAGAAGTATGCAAAAATTTGATACTGTATTTTGGTCCAAGCCACCAAAACAAATGGGTAGTTTTAATGTAACTATGGCGAACATTGATGCAATTATTGACAACATAAAAGAAATTCAAACAATGCGCGACGAAATGAGAAAATTGGCAACTTTAGATTCTGAAGCAAAAAAAGATAATAAGAGTGTCAGAAAAGTAGCAGATCAAATTAGTTCAATTAAAACAGAATTAAATCAAAGTTATGCTAGATTAAAAGATGAATTCTTTAAACAAATGGAACTTGCCGGAAAACAATGTCGTGAAGTAAGTCGCGCAATAAAAGATAAAGAAGATAAAGAAAGATTTAATAAAGCTAGTAGAGATTTTGAATTAATGGTATATGAATCTAGAACAGAAAGTTTTAGAATTCCATTAAATGAAACAGATGATTTGGCACAATTAAGACAAAATCAAGCAAGACAAGAACACGAAGAAAAAGAAAAACAAATTGATAGTATTGCAGATTTTGAATTACAAGGTACTGATAAATTAGAAAGTGCTTTAAGTTCTCTTACAACAATACTTGCTATGACTCCAACTGATGATTTATCAAAAGAAGTAAGAAAAGAAGTAGCGCAAATTAAAAAAGCATTACCACCAAAAGTCATTGCTATAACAAAGGATAGTTTAGAACAGCTACGTCATTCTTCACATCTACTACTCGATTTAGAACAAATAAGTGAAATTATGAAAACAACTCATTGTTTTAGAGGTAAAGATGGGAAACTACAAAAAATTAATAAACAATTAGAAAGTCTACAACCATTGTTAGAACAAGCAATTAAGGAAGAAAGAGAAAGAAATATGGGCATTAAGCAAAAACGCGACGATGTTCAAGGTAAAGTTGATTATGCAACAGACGCAGTTAAAACATATGGAGATATATTAGACGGAAATGCAAGATTAGAACAAGAACAAATACAAATTAGAAATAATACCCACGGCTTATATGCTGAAAATTCAAGATTGAAAGAAGACGAAAAAAAAGCTAATGAAGAAGCACGAGAAATACAAATGAAACCAGTTGATAAACAAGAATGGAATGATGGACTTAAAGTAGATCAACTATACGAACGTGCTAGAAATGATAGACAAGCAGTAAGGGATAATGAAGCATATATGGCTGACAAAATGGCCGAAAGATTAGTCGGAGCATTACCAGCGGAATACACTGATATGAAAAAAAGATTACAAAATGTTAGTTCATTATACCAAATGCAAATGACACAATCTCAATCATTATCAACTGGAGGTATGTCAAGATGATAGAAGAAAAACAAAAAATATTTACATCATTTATGGATGAGTTTGTTAAATTAAATATAAATCAAAAAAACAATGAAATAATAGAAAAACAAAAAGTAATACTAGCATTTTTATTAAAGTTTGCAGCTGAAAGAGGAATACAATTTGAATTTTTAAAAAGTAAAGAAATATCTGACATTGAAGGTAATAATGGAACAAATGAAGATTATTTAGAGGCAATGATGGTTTATACACAAAATATTGAAGAACTAATCGGGTTAATATTAGGAAGTATGCAATAAGGTGATTATATGGAAAAGTTAAAACGAAAGGATATTAGAGAAAAATTACATAATATTAATCATAGTTCGGAAGACTTTGAAAGCAATTTTGTTAATGTTATTGAAGATTGTATTTCTAATCATAAATTCGAATCAAATGAGGACTTTCTATTCTGTGGAAGAAAAAAATTTCTATATGACGAATTTTATGAATATTTAGATAATAAAGGAAAACACGAAAAAGAAAATCCTATACACTTTGCTATCATTAATTTAGAAGAATTTATTTGTGATGATAATTTTGTTTTTTGGCAAGATGTTGATAAAAGTAAATGGAAAGATGGGAAAGTAATTGATGGGAAAGATTTTGTAGAAATAAGAGATAAAAATGATAAGTATTCTGCGTCAGGATATATTTGCCTAGAAGAAAAAGAATATATTATAAAAATGCTTAATAGAATCAAAAAAGAATTATTTAGAACTGATAAATTTACTTATCAAGAAGGCGATATTAAAATAGTAGATTGTATATGTGAATTATGTTCTCATTATAACAATGGTAAAAGAAGTAGTGTATGTCCTGCTGATTTATTAGATAAAATTAAAAATAATGAGATTAGGTGCCCCGTTTTTGATGAAGAAAATTCATTTGAAAATATTATGAAGAAAATTGATTCAAATTAAACTGATCTAAAAATTATACTTTATCTTTACGCTGATTTTAAAATAACCGTTTAATAAGTAAGAAAGGAATGAAATTTAAATGAATAATAATATAGTCTTATTTAAATCAACTGGTGAGGGTTATGAAATAACTACTATTAATGAAAATGGAAATGTTGAATACAAAAAAAGTAATTCAAGTGATAAAAAAATAGTTCATATAGATTTTTTTAATGATTTAGTGAATGAATTAAATGATGCTTTTGAAAAAATGCAATACGTTTATGATAATGAAAAAAGTGAAACATTTTGTGTTAGATATAGAAATTATGATTTTTATAGTTTTGATTTATATTTAGATATTATATTAATGATTAGAAATAACAAATTAAAAAAGCTATCTGTTTATGAAAAATATAAAAAATTAGAAAAACCGCAAGAAAAGCAAAATATTTCAACAATTTTAAACAAATTAGAAAATGAAAAAAATATAATTGATATAATAGATGTTGATTCAACATTAAATGATGAAAGAAATATTATATTATTTGATTTAATTAATAAAAATGAGTTTCGAGTTGGAGAAACAAGATTTTTTTCAAATACTATTGATGTAAATGAAAATGTAGAGATACCAGAATATTTAATATTTGTTGGACAAATAAATTTGGAAGAAGTGTCAAAGTATGATATAAATAAATTATTACCTAAAAAGGGAATGCTGTATTTTTATATAAGTCCATTATTCTATAATGATAAAATGTATGACTTTGGAAAAGTTATTTATGTTCCTTCAGCAGAAGATTTAGTAAGAAAAAAAGTATCTATGTCAGAAGAAGAAACAATGGATACTTTTGGAATAAACAATATTAAAAATTGCAATGAGAAATTTAGTGATAGATATTATTTTGAAAAAGGGGAAAAAAAATATTCACATTTTTCTGGAGAAAAACTTAATAAAATATTTGGGTTTTATACTGATTGTCAAATGGATGAGGGAGATATAAGGAAAGTATCTAATAAATATATAGTGTTATTACAATTAGGAACGCAGATATATGGAGAAGGAGTTACTACATTTTTAATAACAGAGGAAGATTTGAAAAATAAGAATTTTGATAATGTTATTTATCAATATGTTCAATCATAAATTCTTATTAAATTGATTTTACTATAATAAAATAATTAAATATTATATGAGGAGGATTTAAGAAAATGGAAATAATCGTACAAGGAAAAGGAACAGAATACTTTACACCCAATGAGGTAATTTTAAATATAAGTTTTAATACAAAAGGTCAAAGTTATGAGGAAGCATTATCAGCTGGAGTAAATAACGTTCAAAAATTTGTTAATGAGTTATTATTACAAAATGGTTTTACAACAGACAATATGAAAACAAGAAATTTTGTTGTTAAAGAGGACAAAAAATATAATGAAATGACAAGGACATATATATTTGATGGATTTTCATTTAATCAAAGTGCAACTTTAAAATTTGATTATGATAAAGAAAGAATGGCAAAAATAATTGAAGCATTGTCTAAATTAGATAATGCACCATCTTGTCAAATAAACTTTGGAGTAAAAGACGCAAAGGAATGTAAAAGAAAAATACTTGCAAAAGCATACAAAGAAGCAGAGCTACAAGCTCAAGCTATTGCTGAAGCAGCTGGAAAAAATTTAAAACAATGTGTAAAAATTGATTTCAAACCATTCACTACAGAATATGTATCACGAAGTGCCATTGAATCTGATATGATGTATGCAAAAGATATGAGACTTGGCGCTGCACCAGCAATTATTAATACATTTACACCAGAAGATATTGAATTATCTGAAACATTGTATTGTTTATGGATAACAGAATAAAAAATAGCCGATATCAAATCGGTTATTTTTTATATTAATAAAGGAATAATGCTTGAAATTACAATTAATTCTTTTAAATGATTTATTTTATCGAGGAACACTAAGTAGACCTATAACAAAAATAAGTGCTATATATGATGAAACTTATTCAGAATTATAAGGTTTAACTGCTCTTAAAGCTGGGTATAATTTTGTATGTTGGACACTTGTTCCTAATTCAGAAACTTGTATTTTACCAACTACTCGCGTGACTGCAATTGAAGATCATGTCTTATTTGCAAAATATGAAGCAAGAAACGATACAAATTATGTTGTCAATTATTATAAATCAAATGTTGGTGTAAGTAATCCGGGAGATAATTTATCTAATTATACATTAGTATTAAATGAAACAAGACAAGGAACAACAGATACTACGGTTGCATATAATGGTACAACATATACTGGATTTACTTTAGTAGGTCAAAGCAGTCAAACAATAAATGGAAATGGTTCAACAGTAGTAAATTATTTATATACAAGAAATAGATATACCTTAACGTTAACAAAAGATGGAAATACATCAGGTGTTTATGGTACTGGAACATATGATTATCAAAAAAATATAGGCATATCTTGTGTACCTTTAAATGGTAGAGTATTTAATTATTGGCAAAAATTAAGTGGATATGATCCGGGAAACTTTAATGCTGGAATTAATAATCAAATAATTCAAATGCCAGCAAGTGATGTAACAATTCAAGCAAATTCTAAGATTTCATATACATTTTCATTTATTTATACAGGAGGAGTATATGCCCCAGGATTTACTCAATCAGGATCTACATTTACAACTGAAAATCCAAATTGGTATGTGAAGTTTACTTCTAGTGGCACATTAAATGTATTAACTAGTGTATCAAACGTTGATATATTTGTAGTTGGTGGCGGAGCCATGCATATTAATGCTTGTAACTGTATTACAAGTGCAGCCGGTGGTTCAGGTGTAGTAATGTTAAGAAACGCTAGATAAGAAAGAGCAGAAAATTCTGCTCTTTTTA
>CAYFQM010000008.1:28234-28617 GCA_964345385.1 uncultured Clostridium sp. | reverse complement strand
CAACTTCTTTGTTATAAATAAAAGCTATTACATTATTATTTAAATAAAGAGTTGTCTTATTATTAGTTTTAATAATATCTTTTACTTTATATATATAATATTTTTGTTCAAAAGCTTTATATTTTATATTATAAAAATTTACATATAATAACATATAAATAATACTAACAGTTAATATTATTATGTAAAACCATTTAGACTGTAATATTGCCTTTAATTTTCTCATATAAAGCGATGCTAATGCCTTCTACATTCTTAATATCTTCTATAGTTTCAAACAAACCTTTTTTATTTCTGTATTCAACTATACTTTTAGCTTTAACATCTCCAATGCCTGTTAATGTTTTTAAAGTGTTTTCATCTGCTAAATTAATATTGATAAG
>CAYFQM010000008.1:17689-28215 GCA_964345385.1 uncultured Clostridium sp. | reverse complement strand
TACAATTATCGTTTACTTCTTCACAAACATATGGAGTATCAACATATATTATATTTATTTTTTTTGCTTCTTCTATTTCTTCATTAGAATATACTATTATTACATCTTCTTCTTTTAATAATTTGGATAAATTAATATATCTAGTATTAGCATTATCTAAAAGTCCACCAGCTAACTTAATCGCATCTATTACTCTAGACCCAGATGGAAGTTCATATACATTAGGACTTACCACACTTCCCTTTATATCAATAAATATTGTATCTTTTTCTTCTTCTATTTCTTCTTTTAATATAGTTTCTTCTTTAACAACTACACTTGTATTATTTTTCTCTTTTAATGACTCTTCTTCTTTATAAAAATATAAAAACACAATAAACGCAAACATTAATAAACTAAAAAATATTAATATATACATTCTAATTCTTTCTTTATAATTATTATAAATCTCTATTAAACGCTCCATTTTTTTCTCCTTAATATATTTATACGATTAAAAAGAAAAAAACACTTCATAAAAAAAGTAGGTTTTTAAATCTACTTAATTTTTTTGTTTTTTATAAATATATTTGTTATATAGAAAATTATTAATGTTAATAATATTAAAAGTGACACGTGTAATGCTTTTAAAATTATGTTTTTTATTTGAGTGTTTTTACTCCTTTCATTTTCTATATTTAAAATTTTATCTACTGCGTCCATATTAGAAACTTTCTCTTTAACAAGCTGTAAACTATAAATATTTTTATCAAATATAATTCTATTATCTAAATAACCACCCTTTTTATAATTATTTATTTCACTATACAATATATATTTATCTTCATCTAATTTAGTAGTTATGTTTCCACTTCCATGCGCCCATGCTTTATATAGTTCATTTTTATTAGGAGTGTAGCTTAAAGAAGTAACTAAAGATATTTTCTTTACATCATAATCTAAATCATCTATAAACCTATAATATAACTCAGCACAATCATTATGAGTAACTAATACATTAGTAACTGCATAATGTATATAATATATATTATTTCCTTCTTTATTTGGATAAAAACTAATAGTATAAAACTCTTCACCCTTTTCTTCTTCAAATTTAATGATATCTAATTGAGAAAGTTCTAAATCAGTATTTAATATATCATTAAGTGAAGAACCCTTTTTTACTTCTCCAATATTATATAAAGTTAAAGATGAAGCATTATATATATTACTTTTTTTTAGAGAGTTTATGCTTTTATCAAACTCTTTTAAAGAAGAATCTTTATATCTTATTTTAAAAATAAATGGCTCATCTATTTTTTGATTATTTACAGAAATAAAACCCTTTATTTGAATAGCACCAGCTATTTCATTTTCAGCATACAAAGAAATATTATTTACTTCTAAAGCATTTATTTTAATAAATAAAAATAAAATAATATAAATTATAAATAATACTCTTTTCATAACTTCTCCTAATAATATTATATAACTCTTTTACAAAAGAAAAAAGTGTTTAACACTTATATTTCTAATTTAGTTACTAGACTCCTTATTTCAGGTATATCTTGTTTTCTATCATCTAAAGGTGGCACACTCATAAAAACTTTTAACCTAGTTTCATATTCAAATGTAGCTATATCTTCTTTATTAAGAAGACATTTATTAAGTACTATAGTTTTATCTTTATAATTATTAAGCACATTCTTTGATGTTTTTAAAAACTTATTAAATGGTAATGTAGATGGCTCAATTAAATATAATATTTTAGTACATATTTCTACATCTTCATAATCATTTAAATCTATAAGTATTACATTATATTGTTGTCTTTTCATTATTTCTTTTAATAAATCATTTTCTTTTACACTAATCATTTCTTTATGATTAAAATACATAAAATCAACTTTATCAACCTCTATTGCACATGCATTAGTAGCTCCTTCTAAACACTTCATAATCATATATATTAAACTTGTAGCTCCTGCATGTTGAGTTAAATTTTTAATACCTATTATTTGTGTTCTAAAAACACTTCCTGCACTAAAACTTACAATAGAATTATTTTCATTTTCTTCTGTTTTACTTTCTGTTTTAGGTTTAGAATTTAATATATCTTGTGTATTTACAACATCTTTATATGTTCTAGGATTTACCATTAAATAATTAACATTATCTATACTATTTGTAAAGTTATATATTCCTAAAGTTATTAATTGAGATATGTATTCTTTCGAAAAACTTTTTGGATCATTATCAAGAAGTAATATAACATTTTCCATATTTATGTTCATAGAAAGTTTTTGTATATTATCTATATTTTGATAATCTCTAATAGCTGTTATATCTAATACCATTTTATCATAATAAAAATTAGAGAAAGTATCTATAATTTCATCTACATTAAAAACTCCCTCAATAGATTTCATTATATCAATATTAAGACTCATTAACATATCTTTATATTTATTAACAACCATTACATTCATATTTATAACTCCTAACTACAGTAATTAAATGAATTAGTAGCTTCATGATATAAAGTTTTTGTCTCACCTGTTACAGGTAATTTCATAGTTACATTAATAACTGGTAGTGTAATTTTAATAAACGTTGTTACTTTATATACTGATGAAGAATTTCTACTATTACAAATCTTTTTAATACAGTAACCCCCATCAATAAAAGTACCATAATCGCCTTTTGAGCAATCAACTTCAACTGGATTATATCCATGAGAAGTAATATATTTATATACTATTGCATCTGTAGCATTACAGTTTTCTAATTCAGAAGTTGAGCTTTTAATTATGCCTAAACTCTTATGACAAATAGTTCTAGCTTCAGTAAAACCCTCATTTTGTTCTATTAAAGTTAAAATATAATTCTTAGTATTGAAAGCTTTTGTATAACTAATAGAATAAGCTAAAAAACCAGAAAAGAGCACTATAAATAGTGCTACCATACCAAATAACCAAGTTCCACCAATCGCTTCTCTCATATTTTTCCTTTATATTAATTTTCTACATATATACATTTTGTAGAATTGAAACTAGTAGTTCCTTTTGGACAACAAGCCCAACAATCAGTTTTGTCGTTTTCAAGATTAGGACAATCTGATTTATTTTTAAGTTTTATAGCCATGAAATCTCCATAAGCTGAACATGTTTGATTAACTACCATTTTTTGTATCATTGGCCAAATAACAAAATAGAATAATGCACCAACAGCAGCCACAGCCACTAATGTAATAACAGTCATATTTAATTCTCCTGTTGCTTCTTTCATTTATTTATACCTCCTTTATCATATATATTAATTATATATTATATTGCTTTTTTAATCAATATTTATTTTATAAACCTGAAAATATCTGTAAAATAGATAATAGTAAAATTAACATAACACTTGCTCCTGTTGCAGTAAGCATAGTCATTGTTTTCTTTTCCATTTTATTAAGTCTATCAGAATATTTTAAATCTCTAGATTTAGCTTGTAAATTAGATACAGTTCTTGAAAAAGTAATTAACTGTTCTTGTTTTCTTTCTTGATTACCAAGACCAAGTCTATATAAAAGTCTCATCATTCTCATAGAATCTCTTACAGGATAACGTCTTGCAAAAGCCATATATGGTTCAATTGTAGAGTCTCCACTATCAATTGCAGTTATTAATTCTAAAAGTCCAGGTTTAAACATCTCAGGAGCTGTATCAATAGATTTAGTAATAGCTACTGGTATAGTATAGTGTTGAATTAATATCTCTAAACTTTTTAAAAAATATGGTAGTTTTAAATTAATATCGTGTAGATGCTCTTTATAATATCTTCTTACACTAAAATATTCCATTTTAAACACTCCATAAGAAGCAGCTAATACAAGAACAAATAAAAGCATAGATGGATCAGTAATCATAAAAAGCATTCCTGCAATAAAAACAAATATAGCAGTTTTAACTCTAGAATTATATTTAGCTTCTTTATTTACTTTATCTCCATACTTAGCTTCTAGAAAAAAGAAATAATCTTCTTCTTTTAGTTTTCCAAACAATAGTTTATTATCTTCTACAAAAGTATTAAAACTAATAGTACCTATATAATTAAATAACCATAATAATATTATACCTACAATAACAATTTCCATTATTCAGCACCCACATCCTCATGATAATATTTTACTCCTGACATTAAGAAATAAGTGTTTACAATTATTACAAAATGAAGAAGTAATTGAACATATATTTTAGTAATTAACGTTTCATAACTTTTTTTACCTAAAAGAAACTGAACTAATAATACTAATAAGTATAAGAACATACCAAATGTAACAAATTGTCTATAAAATGATGTTCTTTCCATTCTATCTCTATATACACTTTCTACTAACATATCAATATCTTGCATCATTCCTTCTAAAGCTTCTCCTGAATCTTTAGAGCCTTCTTTAGTAATTTGCATAAATAATTGATGAGTGTTTTTAACTACATAATAATCATATTTCTCATTCATATATCTAATTGATTCATCTATGGTACCATGTTCATATGCCATTTGAATCATTTGATTAACATCACTCTTAACTGGATCTTCTAATACACCTGAATCTCTTACTCCTTCTAAAGCTTTTACAAATGATTGAGTTGTATTAAATTCCATAATTACATTAGTAGTATAAACTTGTATTTGTTCAAATATAAACTCACTATATGCTTTTTTATATTTTAAATAGGCTAGATATGGTATAAACATTATAGCAATAATAGCATACACAATACTCCAAATTAAACTATAAAAATATAAATATGAAACAACTGCAGCTCCGATACCAAAAAACAAAACTTGAACTAAATATTGTTTTGATGTATATTCTTGCCCTAATTCTCTAGCTTTTTCTCTAACCATTCTAAAAGAATATGGTGAAAATTTTTCATATGTAGTTTCCATTGTCTTAACTACAAACTTATATGATTTACTATCACCACTACTTTTTCTATATATATAGACAAATACTAATATTAAAGCTATAACTATTATTTCTATATACATTATATTACCATCCTTTCATATTTTAATTTATTACATTAAAATCTATTGTTTCTATTTCTTTTTCTAAAGGAGAATTAAGTTCATTTGCTTTTATTTCTTCAGAAATAGGAGAAGTTAACACTGCTTCAAGTGGAACAAATGGATCTTTTCTCATTTCAACTCCTTGAGAAGCTAAATAATCAATTAAGTGCTGTGTTGGATTATTATATTTTTCATTACCAACTAAATTTTTTTCATAAAGTACATTTGTTTTTGCTTCATTTAATTCATCATCTACATAAAATTCTACTACTTGAACTATTTCTCTTTGAAATCTATTATATTTTTGAGAAAAATATCCTTTTACATGTATTCCTATCTGAATATATCTATGCATACTTTTAACAAATTGATCAATATCTTGACTTGTTTCTAATAAAGAATACATTCTCATTGGAATAGCAGAAGCTTTATCAGAGTGTATAGTTGAAATAATATTATGTCCAGATGATATAGAGTTTCTAACAGCTAAAACTGCTTCTGCAGAACGAACTTCTGATAATAATATCCATTTAGGATTTTGTCTCATACAAGTAACTAATACATCTGTATATGATGCTATATTATTAGTTTTCATCGCAATTATATCTCTATGAGGATATATTTTATCTAAATGAAGCTCTAATGTATCTTCAATAGAAATAATTTTTTCACTTTCTTTTGTGTGAGACGCTAAATATTTTACAAGTTCAGTTTTACCACTACCAGTCTCACCACTTACTAATATATTACAATGTCCTTGTACACAAGTAATAAGAAAATCGTGTAATTCCAATGGAACATAATCTTCCTTAAGCAACTTTTCCTTATTTAATCTTATTTTAGCAGGCGTTTTTCTTATTAATACAGCAATTCCATTCGTGGCTATCGAATCATGAACAAAGTTCATACGAAGCTCAGCACTTTCAGCATCTAAGAAAGGATGTGCCATATTAAATGTTTTACCCATTACATTAGAACACTGAAAAGCTAACTTTTCCATAAATTCGTTATTAAGTCCCTCAATTGCTATTTTTTTAACACCTTGAGATAATGACCTAATCCACAACTGTCCACCATTAGAATATGAGATATCCGTAATATCATCATCATTTAAAAGTGGTACAAGTGGCCCAAAATCAATTTGTGTAAAAATTACGTCTCCCATTAGATTCCTCTTTCTTAATTTTTATTATTCATTTATTTTTACATTTGAAGAAGGTTTTTCAACTTTATCTAATACTACTTCTTCTGTTTTACTTAAAATTAGGGTTTTTAAATATTCGCTTGTAACTTTAACTTCACCAGTATATACAGCATTTCTTGGCACTGGAACTATTTCTGCTCCATTTATAAGCATCGCTTTTCTTAATAATAAATGAAGATCTTCTGATACAGAAAATATTAATGCACTAGTTGTTTCTTGATTTGGTTCTGGTTTAAATATATGATTACCATTAGTATCTTTAACCGCTAGCACTTCAATACCTTCTATAAGTTTTCCATATACCATTTTATTAGTCACATCATCATATGTTTGAATATATAAATCTATTTTATCTTTTGGATATATTGAGTTTCCAAATGTTGAAGTTTCATCTACTGGAAAAGATACAATTGTATTTCCTTCTGGAATATCACTCCAGGCAGAATCAGGCATTTCACTCCAAGAAACTACTGATCCAGTATAAAATAAACTACCATTAGGTACTACTGTATTATAATTAACGAACTTGCCTATAATAGAATCAACATTTCTAATAACAGTTGCAGTAAGCATTGATGAAGGCATTTTTTTAGTACCAACATTATCTTTTGTTAACTCTTCTCTTGCTAATATTTCTCTTTTAGCATATGGAACTGTAACTAAATTAACTTTTTGATTTATTCTATAATTATATGCAAATACAATTATTGCAAAACATACTCCAAAACCAATAATAGTAACTATATTTTTATTTTTAAAGAAATTAGTTATTAATCTTTTCATTAATCATTACCTCCTGTCTCTTCATCACTTTTTGGTAATTTTTCATTTTTAGTTATATCCTCTTTCTTTATTTTGTCTTTAACACTTGTTTGTGATAAAGCTAAATCTTCTTCTGCTACGTTTATTGTTTGAGATAATATATAATCTTTTAGTTGAGTACTACTAATTGCTGTCTTTTCAGGATTTTTAGAATATTGAGCATTTCTTGGTACTGGAAATAATGTTCCACTTAAATACATTGCTTTTCTCAAAAGCAAATGGTATTCTTCATCTACTGCAAACATTAAAAATGCTGGAATCTTTTTCTCATCCCCAACACTAGAAAACACACTATTACCTGAATAATCAACTACAGCTAAAACCTCAATGCTTTCAATAAGTTTACCAAGCATTATTTTAGAATCTTCAGTAAGAGTATAATAATATAAATCTATATAATTTCCTGGAAATATTGAGTTACCATATGTCATTTCCATATCAACTGGTAAATATACTACTGTATATCCTTGTGGAATATCAGCATATAAACTTGTTGGTAAATCTTTCCAATCAACTAAATATCTTTCATAAAATAAACTTCCCTCTGGTATAACTACATCAGCTGCTACATATTTATCAATAATTAAATCAGAATTAGTAATTACACCAACCTTAACATTAGATTTAGGAACTTTAGTAGTACCTATCATATCTCCTGTTATTAAAGTTTTTGAACCAATTGTATTTAAAGAATATGGTACATCAACAGGATCAGTTTTTGTTTTTATTTGATAATAATAAGCTCCATACATAACAAATAAACATAATATAATTGCTATGATAGTAACAGTATTTTTATTTTTGAAAAAGCGCATTAAAGCAATCTTTATACCTTCCATTCTAATTTCCTCCTATTATCTATTTAATTATATAATAAAAGGTAAATAAAAGCAATAAATAATTATTCAAAAATTTTATACTTATTATTTAAATTTTCCAAACTAATTAATTTAAATTTATTTTCTTTAAAATATTTTAAATATTCAATAACATTTGTTACATTAAAACTATATTCATATTCCATATTTTAAACATCCTTTAAACATAAGCATCTTATATTCTTCTTTATTATATCAAAAAAGATTAAGTTTTAGCTTAATCTTTTTTAAATGTTTTTATATTTCTTTTAATGAATTGTTTTTAAATTTTAAAGCAAAATAACCAAGGCCAAATGATATAAGAAGTGCAATTAAAACTGATGCAATAGTTGTATCTCCTGTTTTAGCATTTAATGCTAAATCATAATATGTTTTAGCAGTTACTTCTGTAATACTTGAACTTATACCTGTTATTTGATCCAAATTAGATTTAGAATGTAATAATATTCCTCTATCATTTGGATTAGCATAAACAAAACCATCTGCAGTAATTCTAAATGATATCTTAGTTGTAGCTTTTGCTACTTTAGCAACTTTAATATAAAATGTTGCGCTTCCTT
The DNA here is from genome assembly GCA_964345385.1 of uncultured Clostridium sp. Taxonomy (GTDB): domain Bacteria; phylum Bacillota_I; class Bacilli_A; order RF39; family UBA660; genus CAG-1000. The sequence goes on along the minus strand of CAYFQM010000008.1, from coordinate 19,708 downwards.
TACCATTTTCTCCAATTACACCAGTTAATTGATATTGTTTTAAACCATTTAAACCGGCCTCTTCACCCGTAAGACCACTTAAAACTGTACTTGGTATTTCAACAAAATCACTATCAACTAAAGTAACACCACTTGTAGGATTTGTTACAACTACCCCTACTTCATCCCATATAGTAAGAAGCATATTAGATGTTATAGTATATGGACCGTAATAATCAGCTTCAGTAGTTGATTTATATGCTTCTTTTTCTGGTTTTATAAAATTTAAAGAAGCACTAAATGTAACATTATCATAATTAGCATATTCTGCTCTATCTTTAATTAAAAATTGATATAATTTATTAAGTTCATCATTTCCATTTAATTTGTTACCAAGCATTAGCTTATCACTACCTTCAATATGAAAATATTCACCTACTGCATTCCAAATAGAATATTGAACTGTACCGTAAACAAAATCATTAATAATTCTTTTCATATGAAATTGATCATTAGCAACTAAAACTGTTCTTATGGCTGTTTTAACAGTTGCTTCTGAACAACCACCTGCTTGTTCATCTATTATATCTCCATCTATTCCATACTTAGAAGCATTACATACCACACTATTTGGATTAGTCCAATCACAACCTGAATATATATCGTTTCCTACATCTGTTAATAAAGTATTTATTAAATTATTATAACTTACTCCTGCATATGAAAATGCATCAAGTAAACTAAGTGTTGGATATGAATGTTCTATAATCCACAATGCTTTTTTATAACCTAGTTCACTAGGCATATTCATAAGATAATAATGGTTTTTTTGGAAATCTGTAGCTTTAAATGTAACACTTGTTTTTCCAGCATTACATACCAACCCAAGCTCATCACAAACTTGAGTAGCATCATATGTAACTACTCTTTCATCAATTGGTAATGTTGTATCTTTTTTAGTATATCCAACTTTAGAAAAAGTTGTAGTAACTTCTTCCCCTGCCATAAATGCATTTACAACTTCATCAAGAGAATCATCAACAAAATTAGTAATATATGACTCTGCTTGTCTTTCATTAAACATTGTACAATTATCATTTTGACCACATAAGTCAAGTACCTTAAATACAGTCATTGTTTTAATTAATTCTTTAGCAGTATCTATATTTCCAATTTGAGCGTTATATAAAACTTCATATTCTGGATATTTTAAGTTACCATCTAAACAATAAGCTGTAAAATATGTTCCCATTAAATCACCAGAATAAATCTTTTTAAGATTATCAGATCCTGGTATTACATGAGTTCCATTTGAATCTTCAAATGAAATCAAACTAAAGTCAAAGCCATCATCTACAGACATCTCAATATCTTGTGGATTACCAAATGGTGTTGTCTTAACTCTTGGTTCTATTGTCGCTGCATTAACAAAAATAAAACCCATCAATAAAAAACTAAAAATTAAATATTTAATATTTTTCTTCATAATCTCTCCTATCATTAATATAATTTTATCATTATTTTTTGCATAATACAACATTTTTTGTAAAGTTAATAAAATTGTATATACACATTATATACATTAAAATATTCAAAATAAAAAAAGTATCAATAAATGATACTTAATTACTATAAACACTAACTTGTTTATCTGTCTTTCCTTTTCTTTCGTATTTTACTATTCCATCTATTTTAGCATATAATGTATGATCTTTTCCAATTCCTACATTTATACCAGGATAAATTTTTGTTCCTCTTTGGCGATATATAATACTACCAGCTTTACACATCTGTCCATCACTTATTTTAGAACCAAGACGTCTTCCAATAGAATCTCTACCATTTTTAGTAGAACCAACACCTTTTTTAGATGCGAATAATTGTATATTTAAATTCATTTTAATCATGGTTTTCCTCCTCAATATTAATATTTTTATTATAATTTTCACTTAACTCTTTCATCATATTAATTAAATTATTAAGTAATGTATTAGTTATATTATCTTTGTTTTTGTTAGGTTTTATCTATATAGAACCAAT